>CAZIGZ010000132.1:0-17526 GCA_964538835.1 uncultured Chitinophaga sp.
CTACACAATGACGAAGGAACTGTTCGTTCCGGGATTCCTCGAACGCGACGAAGGCGAACGAGAATTGCCGCACGAAAAGTACCCATGGGACGGCGTCAGCTCTGTTCGCCCGTACCATGTGTTCGCAAAGACAACGACGGTCGGCGTGTACTAACAGCCCCGGTTTGTCATATGCTGTCCAACGTCCCCTCCCAAAGACGATTTGGGAGGGGACTCTTCCGCGACAGGAGATTCTGGACAACTTCCGGTAGAGTGATTTCAGCACGATGCGATACGAACATGTCTGTATTGAGGCGGCAGTTCATTTACTGCCGCCTCATATCATTACCTCGGAACAGATTGAGCAGCAGCTTGCGCCGGTCTATGAACGTTTGACGCTTCCCGCTGGTCGACTGGAACTGATGACGGGCATTCGAGAGCGCCGCTGGTTTGATCCTGGCGTGCTTCCAGGCACCGTCAGCATCCAAACAACTCGTCTGGCCGTGGAAGCCTCGGGGCTGGATCCCAGCCTCATCGGCGCACTCGTTCATGGCTCTGTTTGTCGCGATCGAATGGAACCAGCAACAGCGGCAGGGGTTCATGCAGGCTCGGGACTGCCCGATGACTGCCTGATCCTGGATGTGAGCAACGCGTGTCTCGGCCTTCTGAATGGAATGCTCCTGATTGCTGACCAGATTGAACTGGGACGCATTCGAGCCGGCATCGTTGTGGGAACCGAAAGCGGTCGTGATCTCGTGGAAGGAACCATCGACAGTCTTCTGCATGACCAGAACCTGACTCGTCAGAGCATCAAACCGGCCTTTGCTTCACTGACCATTGGGTCCGGTTCCGCGGCCATCGTGCTGTGCGACAGAAAACTGAGCCGCACGGGACATCGGTTGATGGGCGGAGCATGGCTGTCGGATTCCAGCGCCCACAAACTTTGTGCTGGTGGAGTCGAGCACGGCGGAGGCGACGGACGTCCTCGAATGGAGACAGATTCCGAAGCCCTCCTTCATGCCGGGATCTCTCTCGCCGAACGAACATGGGAGCGTGCGAAGTCCGTCCTGAGCTGGCAAAATGAAGATGTCAGTCGCGTCTTTACTCATCAGGTTGGACGTCAGCATCGCACGGCCTTGATGCAGCGACTGAAGCTGGATCCTGCCATGGACTTCCCCACAGTGGAAATCCTCGGAAACACCGGTGCGGCCGCATTGCCTATGGCTCTCTCCATGGGGCTGACCGCGAAGCCTGCTCAGCCGGGCGAACGTATGGCAATGCTTGGCATTGGCAGCGGCCTGAACTCCATCATGCTGGGAACTCAGGTGCGCTGATCGCTGGGTCGTGCTGCGAGCATGCGAATCAGGCGGCAAGGGAGAAGAATCGGCTCATTCGGGACTGGCTAACAGCTTGATCTGTTCTTCGTTGAGTGACTGGCTGTAGACGCAGAGATCACTGATGTCGCCATCGAAATAGTCCTGTGCTCCAAGGCCGATCTTCAGCTGCGACAGATCGAAAGCCGGGTCTCCATCGCCAGAGACTGCCGACTCCGCAACCTTTTGACCATCAACGAACAGTTGCAGCCGGCGATGTGAACGAACAGCGGCAATATGATGCCAGTCGTCCGGAAACTGCCGGTCCCACGTGACATTCTGACCGGCCGACATCGACTGGACGTGTCCCGATGGCAAAGTCCCCACGAACAGCCGTCCGTTGTAGACCGCCATCGACCAGGCTCGCCGATACCTGACATTCGGTGTGTGATCCACCTGGCCAATTCGATTCCAGCCTCTTTGGTTTTCCAGGCGATACACTTCAGCATTCGGGAGACTGCCGCAGTACAGGGAGCCGTTGTAGGTCAGAAGCGGCATCGCCTCAAGTTCCTCGCCAAGCTTCCCTGTGTCTGTCCATTCACCGGCATTCAGGTGGTCCATTCGATAAACGTGGGCCTGCGGCCATTCGCTGACGAACAGTTTCCCCCGATGAATTCCGAATCCATACGTTTGAGTGGCATTCGGAATCCGAGTCACCATTTCCCATTGCTGTCCGTCAAATCGAAACACAGATCCTTCGTCGTACGATGTCGCATAAAGCCGATCGTTAAAGACTGTCATGGCTTCAACACGCTTACCGTCCGGCGTTGGGAGTGCCGTCCAGGTGTCATCACTTTCGTAACGAAAGAACCCGGCTGGCTTATAAAGTGACGATGCGTAGAGCCGTCCGCGGAAGTTGATCAATGATGCCACGGCTTCCGTCTCATCGCTCAGACGACCACAGGATTCCCAAACGTCATTCTTCCCGAGCCGAAAGATGCGGCCGCCAAAGTTTGTGTTCGCAGACTCCGGAAGCGATGACCCACCGAGGCGATACTTCGACGAAGCGACGTAAAGCTGATTGTCAAATACCGCCATCGCAGAGATCGCATTTGCGGTATCCGGACTTCCCAGATCCTTCCACTGATCGTCTTCCAGGCGATAAACGTGCCCTCGTTCTGATTCTCCGGCCTCGCACGTTGCTGCATAAAGCCGACCATCATGTACACACAGCGAGAACACGTAGACTGCGTTCCCCGGCTGTCCATGATCAACAAACTCAGTGTCGTGCCCCTCTTGCTGTATTCCGAAATGCAGCTGCCGCAGATTGGACTGAGAATTGGTCACACCGGCGTGCGTATCGATCCCCAGTCGAAATCCCGACTTCGTTTCAGAGTCAGAAAGACTCAGGAGATCACCTGCGGTTTCATGTCCCTGCACCAGGGTTCGCGCCCAGAGGCTGATGGAGAAGCTGTCCTGAAGCGTGGCCGTCAACGATCCAGCAGTTGGCTCGACAACGGAAGAATGTCCGTTGAATCGTCCCGCTGACTTTCCGCGTGGCCCTTCGACAGTCACAACATTCGTGGCTTTAAAATGTGTGACAGGGGAATCTGCACTCCAGCGAACAACCGGTTCCGGCAGCTGCGCGGATGCAGATTCGTGGCGGAGAGTCTGTGCGACGCCGAGGAGCAACAGGCAGGTGATCGTGATTCGCATTCAGGCCACTTTCGTTCAGTTGCCGGTCGTCTCCGGCTGACTTTTCAACAGAGCATTCACCATGTCCCGAGTCGGCATCGCCGGCTGTGCTCCGGAACGCGTTGTTGCCAGTGCGCCGGCAGCGCAGGCGAAACGGAGGGCTTCCCGATCGCTGCGGCCTTCCGCTAGGGCGACTCCCAGTGCTCCGGCAAACGCATCTCCAGCCGCTGTCGTGTCAACAGCGGTGACAGCAAACGGCTTCATCAGCTGACACGTTCCATAGCCGTCACACCAGACAATTCCCTGAGCCCCCAGCGTGATGACTGGGCTCTTGACGCCAGTGTTTTGAAGCCACAAAACCGCACTGCGAGCCTCATCAAGTGAATGAACGGGACTCTGACACAGTGCCTCTGCTTCGGTTTCGTTCGGGCACAGCCAGTCCGCCTGAAAGATCTCGGGGGGCAAAAGTCCGGCTGCAGCGGGTGCAGGATCAACAATGATCCGGGTGGATCCGGATGATCGAGCGATTTGAATCGCTTCGACGATCACTGCCATCGGAACTTCAAACTGCAGTAACACGACATCCGCACTGCGAATGATGTCGGCCGCGGCCTGAATATCACTCGTCGTCAATCGTCCATTTGCCCCAGGGATGACGATGATCGAGTTCTGTCCGCTGTCTTCGACCGCAATCACAGCAAGACCACTGCTGATGCCGGAAGTCGCCTGAACGGCCTGCACATCAACGCCATTGCTCTCCAGGGACCGCTTAAGCGTCCTGCCAAAAGCATCGTCACCAACTCGTCCGATCATTGAAACTCGAGCGCCTAACCTTGCTGCTGCAACGGCCTGATTTGCACCCTTGCCGCCTGGAATCTCTTCAAAGGAACTTCCGCTCAGAGTTTCTCCGGGACGCGGCAGAGTTCGGCATCGCACAACAAGGTCCATGTTGATCGAACCAACAACCACGATATGTGGACTTCGGCTCGAAGCAGCCTCGCTCATCGCGCTGCCCCCTGAGGAGGTTCGCTGGACAACTGAACGAGAGCCTCGACGACACGAACCTGCTGCTCGGGTGTCAGAGTCAGATAACGATGCCTGCCGTCTGCAGCCGCCTGGAACGTTGTCAGTCCCTTGTCATCAACGGTCACGGTTCCCCGATCTGAAAGGCCGAAGTAGCCGCGATCCGGGAGTACCGCGTAAAGGACACTCGTCAGGTCCCATGTTGGTCGGTTGTGCGGCGGTGGCTCATACAGAACATAGGCTTCTTTCAGCGGATGATGCGGAACATACTGGTAGTCCCGTTCGATACTGACGGCTGGGTACGGAACGGCCAGACCAATCTCAAAACCGCTGTAGATGATGTCGGTTGGCCATTCGCTGGCGAGTACCCTGGCCGACGGGATGTCCTCAACCACATTATACTCATAATGTGGCTGCCCATTGATCGGTGTGAAGGCTCCGGCCATGACCGAAAGCAGCCGAACCTTCTGTTTCACCAGTTCCCGTCCCGTGAGAGGAGACACATCATCCGGTGGCGACTTCAGGAGATTCGCGAGGTTCGTTGAAAAGCCAACCTGCGCAATGACCACGCTGCCATCTGCCTCGGCGGCAAGCAGTTTCCGCAGCAGAGCGATGGCCTCGGGAGCATCCTGACCGCGACGCAGGTCGTGCGGATAGCGGTCGCCATCTCCGTCCTTCTCATTGACCAGTCCGGTGAATCGGCTTTGCTGCCGAGTAATTCCGCTGTGACAAACACCGATCGGAATGTCGCCTCGGCCGTAGAACGTATTGATCGCATCAACAAACGGTGCACACTGTTCGTGGTCCTTTGTGATTGTCACTCCGATCAGTCGGCAGTAGCCGCGAGACTGCAGTGAGTGAATCACTCCCATCGCCAGCACATCGTCACAGTCATTGCCAATGTCGGTATCAAAGATCAAAGGAATCGGCGCAACTACGGGCGGGGAGGCCGTCTGAGCGAGCAGCGTTGCCGAGTTGAATACAAAAACCGCACAAAGGACGATGAAACCGCGCATAAATCAGACCGCTTCAACATTCGTGGAAAAGACATCACCCGACGGATGATACCTGCATTTGAAGAGGCCGAGAAGCATTCTCAGCATGGCCGTCTGTTCCGGCCCATGGTCGCATGAGTTTTTCTGTGAAGCCAGGCGCAATTCGGTGTCAGGCCGAGAACTGCACAGTAAAGCAGCTGCCTTCCCCGAGGCGACTTTGCACGCTGATCGTCGCTTTGACCGCAAGACACAGATGTTTCACGATCGCAAGACCAAGCCCCGATCCGCCTCGCGATCTCGACCGATCCTTTTCCACGCGATAGAACCGCTCAAAGATTCTCCCGAGGAGCTCTTCGGGAATTCCGACTCCGGTGTCTCGAACCGCAAAACAGGCGGCACGGCCCACCGCGGAGAGTTCAACGGTGACTTTGCCTCCGGCATCCGTATGCTTGAGCGCATTATCGACAAGGTTACTGAGAATGGTCCGAAGCGACTGCTCATCGGTATGAATCGGCAGCGATTCCGGTCCCGTCCGCTTCAGTTCCACGCCGCGCGATGTTGCGACTGGAAGAAAGTCATGCAGGACATCTTCGACGATGTCGACGGCATCCAGATCTTCGAAATGCAGAACCTCCTGTCCCGACTCAACGCGAGCCAGCTGAAGCATCCCCAGGATCAGCTGCAGAAGGCGCTCTGACTGCTCCTCAATCTGCTTCAGAAATCGGAGCGACGCATCCGGGTCAGACATCGCTCCGCCGAGCAGTGTGTCGGTGCAGGCCTGAATGACAGTCAATGGGGTTTTCAGTTCGTGCGACACGCCACTCACGAAGTCCCGACGCATCGCCTCCAGTTTGCGCATTTCGGAGATATCCCGAACCACGGCGACAGCTCCTGCGTAGGAACTGTGCAGAATCGGCGTCACGGAAAGAACATGATGAGCCTTGTCACGCGGAGAACGATACTCCAGCGACAGAGTTTGCTTCGACGTGAGCGATTCTTCGATCGTGTCAAGAAACGCAGGTATACGAACGGCTTCGTAGAGACGATGCCCCGGACGTATGGCATCGCCGATCGACAACAGCTTTCTGGCTCCCTGATTCAGGTACACAATCCGCTGATCCATATCGATCGCGATCACACCTTCAATCATGGATTCCAGAACTGCGGTCAGAAGGTCGGCCGCGGCTGTCGCTTCCTGGCCAACTTTCTCAAGGCTTTGAATTCGATCCTGGAGCTGATCCTCCAGAACGTACAGGGCGCTCGCAACCTGCCCGACTTCATCCTGCCGATCAGACACACTCAGAAGCATATCCTCACGTTCATTACGCAGCACAGAGGACTGCAGTTTCAATGACATCGCCTGAAGAGGTGCAACAACTCCGGCCGCGACGAGACACAGGCAGAGCCCGGTGAGCAGCCATGTGTAAATGGCCGTACGCAACGCCGTTGTTGTCAGCTGTGAGACACTGGAATTGGACAGTGACGCATCCGAAACCATGATGACAATCTGCTCCGAATCGTTCGGAACAGGGACACCGGCATCAATCCTGGGCGAAGCTCTCATCGCCAGCGCCAACACGTCCGTCTGTGATGTGCCGAGACGTATCTGCCTCGCAGCCCGTCCGGTCTGCATGGCGGTCCTCACCACGGATTCCAGTGCAATGTCACTGATCGCCGCGGCGGAAGGCTCCCCAAGGTTTTCGCCACGAGAGTTGGTGACCCAGAGGCTTTGCCCCGAACTGAGCTTCGGCTGCCAGCCTTTGAGCGATTCTGGCACATTGGTGCTTGTTGCAATATCGGCCGAGATCTGTTCCAGCAGGCTCAGACATTCGCGTTCGTGGATGGATCGTCCCTGACTGGAAAGGCCTGAGACGACACTCGCCAAAAGTCCGATCATCGCAGGCACGGACAGAAGGACGTAGAGCCCTGCGATTTTCCAGAACAATTTGGAACGCAGCCAGGTCAAGTGAGAAACAGCTTTCACGTGATCATGAGAGAGAAGCGACGTCGCCCGAAGACATCCGCAGCATGGTAAGGCGATTGCGGATGGCTGTCACCGGACTTCTGTACAGTCTTAACAAAGCCCGGAGGTGAAGTAACGCCGAGACCGAAAATCCCGAGAATTCTCTTCGCAAAATGAGGAAAATCACATCTTTTCCGGTGCTTCGTTGCCAGCAATGAAAAGGTTGATGTCGGGAATTGTCGCATTTCCCCGAGGCCAGCTGAGAACGAATCGAGTTCCCTGGCCCGGACCGCCTTCCACTCGCACTCGACCGCCATGTTCCCGCAGGATCTTTCGACTGACGGGTAATCCGATTCCCGTTCCTCGAGCCCCTTTGGAAGACTCAAAGACATTAAAGATCGAGGCACGCTGATCTTCGGGAATCCCCGGCCCGTTATCGCTGACAGCCACCAGCATCATGTCGGCCGTCTTGTCATAGCCGGTCTGGATGACCACCGCACCACGAGCGATCTCCTCCACGGCATCAATGGCATTGTTCACGATGTTCAAAACAGCGCGATGGATTCCTTCGGCATCAAACAGTGCAATCGGGACTTCGTCGCCGCGCCGAAATTCCAGGGCGACTCCACATTCGGCGGCTCTGGCCGCTGTGAGTTCCGCCACTTCACCGACCACTTTGTTCAGATCCGCCAACTGAAGCGAAGGCACTCGATCCTTGCTGAAACTCAGCATGTCCATGACCAGATCGTAAATGCGAGTTTGGTTCCGCTCCACGATTCCCCAGCCCTGATGGATCAGCTCATCCTTATGCTGCTCAAGCCCCATTCGAATGAGATAGCTGCCGCCTCGAACACCCTGCAGAATATTCTTGATGTGATGGCTGAGCACGGTGATCGTCTGGCCCATCGCCGCGAATCGTTCCGCGCGAACCATGGCATCCTGAAACTGACGCGACTCCAGTGCCAGCGCGGCCTGGCGAGCCACCGTCACAACGGTTCGAAGATGCTCGTCCGTCAGTCGCATCGGCGCACCAGACATCGCCTGGTCGACGGCCATGGTTGTGTCCAGATAAAACACGCCCAGCAGGTCGGAACGGCCTCTCATCGGCGCACAGATGGCCTCACGAATTCCTTCAGAGACGATGCTGTTGCCCGCGGAGAATCGTTCGTCCAGACTGGCATCGGAGGTCCGCACGGCGGTCCCGTGTCGCAGGACATAATCGGTAATCGATCTCGAGACAGGCATCTGTTGCTGAGGCTTCAGGTTCGCGTTGCCTCGCCGAGCAAACGCGATCGCGGTGAGATCCACGCCGACGGGATCCTTCAGCAGCACACAGCCGCGATCCGCTTCTACTGCGTTCAATGTCAGTTCGAGAATCCTCTGAAGCAGTGTCTCCAGTGTATTCACCGGAGTCACCAGCTCTTCGGCAACATGGTAGAGCAACTCCAGCCCGGACTGAGGTTTCAGGATGGCCGCGGGTGCGTTGGCATCCACTTCCAGAAGCTGCAGAATCGCAGACTGATCCAGTGACCGCGAATCTTCCACAAACCGAATCTGATCGGCCGACGGAACCACCGGATGACTGATCTCGGCCAGCTGAAACGCGATAACACTCGCTCCGATCTGAAGGGTATCTCCGTTCTTCAGAGCTCTTTCCGTAACCGCCGAGCCGTTGATTCGAGTCCCATTGGCGCTGTTCAGATCCTTCAGGACAAACGATTCGCCGTTGTGGGAGATCCTTGCATGGTGCCTGGAGACTTCGCTGTCATCCAGTCGGACGTTACAGCCAACGCTGCGGCCGATCACAACATCCTGGGCGGATGTCATTTCAAAGCGGCTGCCGCGATTGGCGCCGTTTATGACCAGCAGGGTTGCTCGGAACACCGGAAGGACTCGGGAGGCGGAGGGATAGATCTGTATCGATAGACACCCATTTCAACCGGTTATCTTCGAACACTCAAGTAAGCCATTCTCCCGACGCTGACTGTTCTCAGTGTTCGGTAACGCTCCGCACACCATGTGCTCAGTGAAGTGGCGGCTCAGAAATTCCACGGCCAGATCCAGTTTCGGTGGCCACATCGGGGACAAAAGGAACCCTGATAAGCTGTCGTGGTCTGCTGAAATCCACAGCTGAGAAGTCCCATAACGAAGATCGGAATCGCTCCAATTGCAGCCAATAGCAGAATGAGTTCAGCAGTCTGCGTTTCAAAGATCAGGAATCCAGCACTTCCGGCCACCAGACAAACCAAAGCAGCCAGGGAATGCTGACCAGGCGATGCGCTTCCGCCCATCAAGTGATCCTGCAGATGCCATCTCGCCCTGCATTTTCGGCAACGCATCGCAACTCCTTCGGCCAGCGACCAACGCCTCCCCGATCTACGCCTTGAAGATCTTCTCGCGCCCTTCCGTTACACTTCGAGTCGCATTACGCGTGTCGAGCACCATCTTTGCATGCTTGACCACGAACGCATAATCCACAGCCGTATGATCAGTTGAGATCAGGATACAGTCCTGGGACGCAAGAAACTCCGGTGTCAGCGGAACGCTGTCCATCGGCGGCAAATGGTAGTGCCGCATCTTCGGTAGCTTTGGAACGTGCGGGTCACTGTAGGAAAGAACGGCTCCACGAGCCTGAAGGAGCTCCATCAGCTCGAACGACGGGCTTTCGCGAGGATCGTCGACGTCCTTCTTGTACGCCATTCCCAACAGACAGATCCGACTTCCCTTGACCGGCTTACCCTGGTCATTCAGAAACTCGGCCAGCCGAGTGACCACATAGCGAGGCATCGACGTGTTGACCTCACCGGCCAGTTCGATGAACCGAGTCGACATGCCCTGTCGTCGGGCCAGCCAGCTGAGATAAAACGGGTCGATCGGAATACAGTGCCCGCCAAGTCCCGGCCCGGGATAAAATGCCTGGAAACCAAACGGCTTGGTCTTCGCAGCATCTACGACCTTCCAGATGTCGATCCCCATGCGATCGAACAGCATCTTGAGCTCGTTCACAAGGGCAATGTTCACCGCGCGGTAAGTGTTCTCCAGGATCTTGCAGGCTTCCGCAATCTCCGCATTGTCGACGCGAATCACTTTCACAATCGCATGGCTGTAGAGCGCGGTTGCCAGATCACCGCTGGCCGTGTCGGTTCCGCCAACGACCTTGGGAATTCCCGCAGCGGTGTAGTCCGGGTTGCCTGGGTCTTCTCGCTCAGGACTGAACGCGGCAAAGAAGTCACGACCGCACTGAAGCCCGGATGGATTTCGATTCAGAATTGGAAGCATCACATCGCGCGTTGTTGTCGGATAGGTCGTGCTCTCAAGAACCACCAGCTGACCCGGCCGAAGGACTCTGGCGATCGCTTCCGAGGTGAGTTCGATGTACTGAAGGTCCGGATCGCGAGTTTCGTTCAGCGGAGTCGGCACGCAAATCAACAGAGCGTCCGCTTCACACAAACGACTCATGTCGCTCGTCGGGTCCAAAACACCCCGCTGAATCCAGTCGGCAATGCGCTCCGACGGAATATGCTTGATGTAGCTCTTGCCGGCTTTCAGCTGCGATACCTTGCTGTCGTCGACGTCGTAGCCGATGCAGCGGAACCCGGCGTTCGTGAACGCACTGATCAACGGAAGCCCAACGTAGCCGAGTCCAATGATTCCGACTTTTGCCGTCTTTGCTGCAATCTTCTGAGACAGTTCTGCAACAAGCTGTTCCGTAGTCGCCATGTGATTTCGTGCTCTATGTCGATTCAAAAAACTGACACGCCATGCCGCCGTCGCGATGCACCTCGATCGCAATCAGCGCCAGACGCGTAAAGCCAGGAGAAGTTTGATGTGTGGTCCGGGCGGTTTATAGTCTCATCCGCTCAATTCCGCTGCGGATCGCCACCGCTCAACCCGGCCAATTGATACAGACGGAACATTCCAACTGGGCGTTTGCTGGCAAGCTGGCGAGACTCGGTATCCTAAGTACGTTTTGGGGCGGGTTTTCGGGCCGGTTTTCGCGAGGCCGATGTTCTACTTCTTCTTCGCCAGTTGTTCCACGGCGATCTGAATCGTGCCCAGGTCAGATGTTTCCCCTGAGCGAATTTCGACAGTGACAGCCCCTTTATCGAGCTTCTCGTCCTGTCCGTTCCGAATCACCTGCACCAGACTTCCTCGACGCTCATGCCAAAGCCGGAATCGCCAGGTCCCGACAGGAACATTCTTCAGCTCAAACCGGCCATCAGCATCTGTCAGCGCTACGTACGGATGGTCCGTGACCACCAGCCACGCTTTCATCCAGGCATGAATCGAACAATCCACTCGGGCTGGCAGATTCTCCGGATTCTTCACGACTCGCTCGATCGGCGTGCTGCCGGAAATCACTTCATTGAACGGCGAGGAACGGTTCAGATACACGGCGGCGTTGTGGGCCACGGGATCGGAATTCTTCAGGATCAGCGTCTGCCCGGTTCGCAGCGCTGCAATGCGAGGTTCAAATCGGCAATCCTTGTTGTCGATTGTCACGGGCTTGCTGACGTCCCGTAAGTCAGGATGGACCGGTACGGCGGTTTTGGAATCCAGCCAGACGGCCACATGTCGAATTCCAAGACCGTCTTTGTTCACCAGCAGAGATTCATCAACCAGCCCAATCTTGCCACAGACTTCTGCATCACGCTCAATGTCGAGCGTGACTGGTTCAGGAACTTCGCCCTTCAGAACAAACTGCCCGCGCAGGTGCCCCCATTCCTGGGCCAACACATTCCCAGAAGACGCCAGCATTCCGAAAATCATCAACACAATCAGACTCACGGCCATGTGCTGAACCTTCGAGAACGCTGCAGTGCCATTGATTCGCTTCATCACCGTTTCACCATTTCGATTCAACAAAACTCAAACAGGGTTCGCATAAAGCAGATCAGCAGCCTCGGCCAGCCTTCACAACTGATTCAACTTTCGCTCGATGTAGTCTTTCGAACGCACGATCTCGGCCGTGACTTGCTCCGCGGTCTCCATGATGGGAATCCCCCGAGGCACGGGATGCATAAAGATCTCCGTCCAGCCCTGATAGTTCATCTCTCGCAGCGCTGTCAGCATCGGGCCAAAGTCCAGAGGTCCTCGACCGGGAAGCTGCAGCAGCTCTTCTTCCTTAGGCAGCCTGGTCATGCAGCCGTTTCCATGCTGCCACGCGTAGAACATGGCAATCGAATCTCCAAGATCCCGAACAAGCTTTCCGAGCTGTTCCGCATCCTGTGGCAAATGATATGGTGCCAGTGCAATGGCGAGACGTTTGGAGGGGCGCAGTTCGGCGAGATAGCGAAGGGAATCAGCGGATTCGAACAGGTTGGCTGCATGGTTCTCAATCGCAATCGTCACGCCGTTCTGTTCTGCGACTTCCAGATGAGGCTTCATCTTTTCGACAAAGGCACTCACCGCCTTCCTGAGATCTTCCCCGGCGAGGCCCTTCGGACCTTCGCCTCCGGTGACGATTAACTCGCAGCCCAGTCGTTTGGCCAGAGACATCTCCTCCTTCAGGCGAAACGGGCCGAGTGGATACTGAGTGATGCAGTTCACCGAGATGCCGCTGGACTTCAGCATCGCCATGAATCGCTCTTCGCCGATCTCGTCCAGTTGTTCTCTCTGATTCCCATGACGTTTTGGCCACAAATCCAGGTGGGTGGCCCCGCACTTTGACAGTTCCGGAAGAATCTCACCGATGTACAGATAGCCGTACATGCACGAAGCCACGGCATACTTCAGATGAAAGACGTTCGCTGGGCCAGCGGTCGCCACATTTCGTGCTTCCGGCAGAGCAGCATTGGCCAACCGGGCCTCAATGGAGCCCTGCAGCGTCGCAATCGCGCCGCCCGTGCCGAGAATTCCGGCGGTTGAACGAAAGAACTCACGACGAGTCTGATGCGGACTGCTTGCCAAGGTACTTACTCCCATCGTGAGAAGGCCGGTCTTAAAATGAAACGGCAAAACTGGAACGTCGGTCAGGGCAATGTAAGAACGCGTGGACGTCGCATTTCGAACGCGGGCTCCAGCCCTGACTTCTGAAGCGAGACGAGCATGCCGAATCGGCCCGGCTTCAGTTGAGCCGCCTGGAGACTCCATTGCTGCACACCGTTCAGCCTTAAGACCAGTGTGGGGCCGTCAGCAAAAATCTCGACATCATTCCAGCCGTCGCGAATCCACGGGGCATTTGCAACGGGCGCCTGCAGCTCAGCACCACCTGGCTGAACATTCAGCCGTCCAAATGCTGAAGAGTCGAGCGTCACCAGATGACCGCTGACATTCTCTTCCCGACCAACGCCCACGAACATCATGGCAGACGTCACATTGCCGGCCAGCTGACATCGAAACAGCCACCGTCCTGATTCGAAACTGGAATCAATCAGCCCGATGTCCGCTTTACGCCCAGACGCTGCCAGCCGAATTCGATCTGGTTCAAACTTCCAAACGCCCGCACCACTGTCCGGAAAAGGTTCCACCGATTCCCGGGTCTGCACGAACGTCATTTGTTCCGCTGATTCAAAGACGCGATCAAATTGCCAGCGTCGCAGGATCGTTGTGAGTTCCTGTCGGCGCAGTTCCTCTGTTGCTCCGCCGTCTTTCGCCAGTTCTTCCGCGATCTTCAGCACCTGAGCCAGATCCTGTGCAAGCACCGCTCCAGGAGTCCCTTTGGCCGACTTCTTCATGAGATCCTGCGGCGGAGTGACCAGCGTCTTGACCGCATCCCATTGCTCGCCGTCGGCCGCTTCCAGCGCCAGTCGAACGCCATGCTCGACGACTCGGTCCTGTCCCGTTGACGACAGGGTCCCTGTCCGACACTCCTCCATGGCCGAAATGGCGTCCGTCAGATCCTGTACGCCATAGCGATCCTCACGCAGCTGAAATGCTTCCAGCAATACGTCTGTGGCTCGAGCTTTCTCTGCAGTTTCGGAAGCCAGCTTCAGCAGTGCAAAGTCACTGCTGCTGGCCGGCTGGCTGAACGCACGCTCCAGCAGACGTCGGGACAACGCGGCACGTTCAGCGACGCTTCGGGCCGTGGCAATCTCTTTCTTGTAGAGTTCGCGAAGCTCGCCTTCCGCTTTCTCTACTTCTTTTTCCGGTGGAGTCCTGGTCACCGGAACGGATGTCGTTGCCGGTGCAACGTTCACGACGATCACTGTTTGCGGGCGAGCATCATTGGCGAATCGAATCTCTGGAAGGATCGGCTCGACTATCACTGTGATCTCGTATCGACCAGAGGCCGTCCGAGGCACAGGCCATCGCAAAGACCCTCGTCGAGGATCAAGCACGACGCCCGGCGGCGAACCTTCCTTGGTCCGAATTCGAATGACCCGGCCAATAATCCTGGGAGCTCTTTCGAACAACTGGAGATTCAATGTCTCCCCAGCTTTCACCGACTGCTCCGGGAATTGAGGCAGTACGATGTTCAGAATCCCGGGGCGCACCAGCAGTGTCAAAGTGCCGCTGGCTGCCACCATCGATTTGGGATCGACCAGTTCTACGGTGACGACATGCTTGCCCGCGTCATCTTCACCTGGAGACCATTGAAAATCCCCGGTGCTCGGATCCAGCTTCATCTCCGGCAAAGCGTCTCGACCCAGACGATAGGCATAGCCCGAACCGTCCGTTAGCGCCGGCGATGCGGCCAGCTTGTATGAGAAGGATTCGCCCGGCTTGACGACGATTGGCGACGTCTGTGGCAGTGTGTAGCGTGCCGAACTTGTGGTGACTGTTGCGATGAGTTTTGATTCCGCAACGACAACCGTTTTCTCGTCGTTCTCGTACATGAAGCGGACCGGAAACTCATAGGCGCCGGCCGCCTGGGCAGCAGGGACGTTCCATGAAATTTTTCCGGAATCCGGATTGATGCTGACGTCGGCCGGCACACCGTCGCCCAGTTGAAAGTACACCTTTCCCTGAATCGGCTTCGCCGGGATATCACCCTCAAACTGAGGTTCAATGACCATCAGTTCGCCAGCACGAATCGTGATCGGTTCCAGAGCCGCCAGCCTGGCAACGGGCACCACGACCTCCGCTGGCTTCTTTGGCGGCGGTTCAGGAACAGGTTTGGGTTCTGACCGATTGACAAAGACAAACAGTGCCAACAGCGCAACGCCCGCGCTGGCTGAAGCCATCGCAATGACACCAGCCGCCCGTGACCGTGATGGGCGTCGCGTCCCGGCAACTCGTCGATCCATTTGAGGAATCACGGGCAACGTCGGCGTCATCGCCTGCCCAGCCCCGGGATTCGTGGTCATCATCAAGTCGACAGCAGCGCCGCTGTCCATTTCCTTCAGAAACTGCTGGTAACCGGCATCCTGAGGATCAGCGACGTCATGTCGACTGGAAACTTCCAGAACGATTGCATCGTCAGCGCCCGCTTCCTTCATTGCCTTTCGCAGGCTTTCGACGTTCAACGGACTGCTGAACGGCAACAAGGCCTGGGCGAGTTCCGCGGGAGTCTGAAAACGCCCGTCAGGATCGCGCAACGTCATTTTTCGCACGATGGCTTCCACGGGTTCCGGCAGGTCCGGTCGAAGTCCTCGCGGTGAAGGAGCATCCTTGGAACATCGGGCCATCAGGACCTGCAGCGGATTGTCGCCGGGGAAGGGCACTCGTCCCGTCAGCAGTCGAAAGAACGTGCAGCCCAGACTGTAAATGTCTGACCGTATATCAACCGTCGCTGTATCCCAGCCCTGCTCCGGCGACATGTAGTCAGGTGTTCCCATCACCTGGCCCGCGCGAGTCACTGCGGTCCGTTCTTCTTCGTCACTGTTCAGACGAACGAGTCCCATGTCCATGATCTTGACCGTGCCGCGTCCATCGGCCGACCAGTCGACAATCAGATTGCCAGGTTTAATGTCCCGGTGCACCATCTTCTGTTCGTGAGCATGCTGAAGACCCAAAGCCGCCTGCCGAATGATGTCACAGGCAATCGGAACCGGCATCGACGGAATCCGCGAAACAACTCGATCGAGCTGATCGCCGTTCACGTACTCCATGACCATGAAGTCCACTTTGCCAACTCGCCCGGCATCCAGCGTGCGAACGATGTTCGGACTGTTCAGAAGAGACGATGCTCGGATCTCTCGGCGAAAGCGATTCACCAGAGTCTGGTTGCCGGTGAGCTTCCTGGACATCACCTTGATTGCGACGATGCTTCCGTTTCGCGAATCTCTTGCGCGGAATACGTGGCCCATTCCGCCTTTGCCAACCGGAGCCTGAAGCTGATACTGCTGAAGGACAAACCCGGTTTGACCCTTCTGAAGCTGGCCGGCCTGCCACGGTGTGAGGAATTCTCGCCTGACCAGCTCCGCACACAGCGCATCGCCATTGGCGGATTCACGACTCAACTGCTGCGCAGCTTCCCATTGAGGCGGAGCCAGCAGTCCGCTCTTCTTCAACAGCGCTAACAGTTCTGTGACATGCATTCCCGGCATGGCAGAGTTGTAGCTGCACGTCCCGCCAAATTGAATTCCGCCCGAGTCAATTTCCCCGGCTCGCAACCTGACGACCGATTCTCATTCCCGCTGTTTTACGCAGCTTTCCATTTCAGAGGAAGCGTTTGTCCTGAATGGCCTGGAGCTGGGGCCGTGCCGGCCTTCCGGTCAAATTCTCGCCGGCAGCGTACCAACCGGACTTTTCCCCCACACTTCAATGTGGTCCGCGGCGTCGATATCGTATCTGCGAATATTCTCCGTCAGACGCCTTGATGGTTTCGGAATCTGTCATGAGTCGAGTGGTCTTTTATCGTATCGCACCTGTTCTTGCCGCAGTTCTGGCCTCGCTGCCGAACCATGCATGTGTCGCTCAGCAGCCGGACGACTTCGCTCACACGGTCGCTCCCATTCTGAAAAAGCACTGTGTCCCATGTCACGGGGGGCGAGAAGCCAAGGGCAGCTTTTCGCTGAATACTCGTCAGTTGCTTGTGGATTCCGGGCACGTCGTTGCAGGAAAGCCGAAAGAGTCTCAGTTGCTGGAGCTGATTCGTTCAGCCGACCCCAAAACACAAATGCCACCGAAAGACCGTGAACGCCTGACGGCTCAGGAAACTGCAACGCTCGAGAAGTGGATTTCCAGCGGACTCCCGTGGGACGATGGGTTCACTTTCGCTCCAATCGCTTACGAGCCTCCGCTAAAGCCTCGCCGGCCAGAGCTGCCGGCCGCCGTTCAGAATCGTGCGAATCCCATTGACCGAATTCTTGACCACGAGCTGACTCAACTGGGAAAGCCGCTTCCACCGGACGTGGATGATCTGACGTTTCTGCGCCGAGTTTCCATGGATCTCGTGGGACTTCTGCCTACTCCGGAGGAACAGGACGCATTTGTTCGTGACCCATCACCCGAGAAACGAACGGCGATTGTCCGAAAACTGCTGGCCGATGACATTGCCTATGCTGATCACTGGCTGACGTTCTACAACGATCTTCTTCGCAATGACTACAGTGGTACGGGATTCATCACGGGCGGACGTCAGCAAATCAGCGGTTGGCTCTATGAGGCTCTGCTGACGAATAAGCCGTTCGACCAGTTTGCCCGTGAGCTGATTGCTCCTCCAAGTGGTGCG
>CAZIGZ010000133.1:0-17474 GCA_964538835.1 uncultured Chitinophaga sp.
ACTAGAAACACTGACTGATTCCAGCGACATGCGGACCGCGGAGTGCGTATCGACCGGATTCACTTATCACGGATATTCCGGGGAATTATAGTAGGGATGTTTCTGTGCATCCCGATTCCCGCTCCATGAGATTCCGTGATGATTGTTGGTATCGACCTGGGAACCACGAATTCGCTGGTAGCGTGGTTGTCCCCGAATGGCCCGGAGCTGATTCCGAATTCTCTGGGCGACCTGCTCACACCTTCGGCGGTTGGCATTGATCATGACGGACGGCTTCTGATCGGACGACCGGCGAAAGAGCTTCAGGTCGTTTCTCCTGATCGATGTGCGACGGTCTTTAAACGACTGATGGGCACCGATCGCAAGGTCAGCGTGGCGGACCGAATGTTTCGAGCCGAAGAACTGTCTTCACTGGTTCTGAAAGCGCTGAAGGAAGATGCTGAAAAGCATCTTGGGCAGGAAGTCACAGAAGCGGTCATTACTGTCCCGGCTTACTTCAGCGACCTTCAGCGTAAAGCCACGATTCATGCAGGGCAGCTGGCGGGTTTCCAGGTTCGACGGATTATCAACGAGCCCACGGCAGCGGCCATTGCTTATGGTCTTCATGAGCTGAAAAAGGAGCGCGTTGCTCTGGTTTTTGATCTTGGCGGCGGCACATTCGACGTTTCCATTCTGGACCAGTTTGAATCGACGCTGGAGATCCGAGCCTCCGCCGGTGAGATCTTTCTGGGCGGCGAAGACTTCACCAGAACGCTCGCGTCGCAGATTCTGACTTCCAAAGGAATGAACTTTGAACATACCGAGACGCGACATCCGAAACTCATTTCTCGATTGATTCATGAGTGCGAGAAAGCCAAGCGGAAGCTGACGTCGGGCGGTGAAGCAGAAGTTCGCTTTCCCGATGTGAACGGAGAGACCAGCGATTCGTCCGAAACACTGAGAGTCTCGCGCGAAGAGTTTCTTTCCTGGACGGAATCGTTGCTCTCGAAGACTCGACTGCCACTACAGCGAGCGATGTCAGATGCCGGGCTGACACGGGCACAGATCAATGACGTCATTCTTGTCGGCGGTGCGACTCGTATGCCGCAGATCCCGGGGATGCTCAGGGAGATCTTTGGTCGCGAGCCTCTGTGCCAGTTGGACCCTGATCATGTGGTTGCTCTTGGTGCTGCCGTGCAGGGCGGATTGGTTCACCTCGACAGTGCCGTGTCAGAAATGGTGGTGACAGACATTTGTCCGTTCACCCTGGGCGTCGAAGTGGCAAAGGACATCGCCGGGAACATGCGAGACGGCTACTTCAATCCTCTGATCAGCCGCAATACAACGATTCCGGTGAGTCGTGTTGAGTCCTTTCAAACGGTGCAGGCGAATCAGACCTGCGTCAAGGTGCGAGTCTTCCAGGGGGAGAGTCGTCGGGTTGAGGAGAACCTGTTTCTGGCGGAGTTTGAACTGAAGGGAATTCCACGCGGGCCGGCCGGGCAGGTGATCACGATCCGATTTACCTATGATCTGAATGGTATCCTTGAAGTCGAGGCGGCGGCCGAAGGATCTGAACGGAAAGCGTCCTGCGTGATCACTCGACATGCGCAGAATCTGACTCCTGAGGAGCTCAGGAAGGCGATTGAACGACTGCAGGAACTGAAAGCGGATCCTCGCGAAGATCAGGTCAATCGGCATCTGTTGAAATGGGCTGATCGAGTTTATCGTGAGCTGACTGGCGATGCTCGACGCTACCTGGAGATGCTGATCACCGGATTCGAGGAAGTTCTGGAGCTGCAGGACCCGTCAGCGATTGAGTCTCACCGATCCACTTTGGAGATGTTTCTGAAGAGCGTTGATCCGCTTCATGAACCATGATGATCGTCTGCCGGGTTGGTATAGAGTCCGAGATCCTGCAAGAGAACATCGCATCCCGAAAGCAACAATGAGCCGCTGCCTCTGGCCTGGTGAATTCCAGAGAGCTGAGCATGGCACGGTTTCCGCCGGAGTTGGCAACAATGAGTACATGGGTTCCTTCAAAGAATCGGAAACCTGAATTTCAGAGGCACGTGCAAGCCGTCGCTGTTGATTTTTCGCGCCGACGACTTGGCCTTGTGAATGACCAGAAACCGGATGGCAGTTCCGAGCTGCCGAATCATCAGGCGGCGTGCGACTTCCTGAAAGCCTGCAGGTTTCATCCTGCAGCCAAAGAACAGGTGGATCTTGTCGCGATCGTTCGACCTGGGCATGCGATGACCCACGCGGATTATGAAGAAGAAGTGCTCCGCGAATCCGTCGCTCGATTCTGTGCGGAGTACTTTACACTGTCGGTCGACCTTCGGAAGGAGCGGTGGGAGCAGCTTTGGAATGCCGCCGAGAAACTGCCGGCATTGCGATGGAGACTGGATCAACTGCGGGCAGCGCTCGCTATACCGCCGGAGAAGCTGGAGGCCATTGGACAAAGCAGAGCTGCAGTCTTTACGGACCCGTTTGTCATGTCCCCGGAACAGTCAGCACAGTCTGGAAGAACGGCTGTCGCTTCGCTGATCGGTAACCGAGCCGCGATTGCCGCGGCTGTGCGAACATTGAAAGATGATCGGCTCCATTGTGATGAACTGGCCCAGCTCAAGCCCTCGTGCGGGGTAACAGCGGAGCAGCGACTTCAGTGGCTTGGTGCACGGGCAAAACACAAACTCCCGCTGAAGTCGTGGGTCTTGATCATCTCACTGCTGTTAGTCATCTTCGGTGCGTTTGCGTCGATTCCCTTAACGACCGCACGATACCCGCGCGGAGGCCAGCCGATTACGCGAACCCCGGCTTCCGGCTCGCAGCCTGGCCTGAATTCCATAACTCCCGGAATGTCACCCGAGCAGCGAGCCCGTCTTTTTCAGGATATGTCTCCGGATCTTCGACGAAGACTTCTTGGTCCGGAAAAGGCCGCTGCTTTTGAAGAGGCGAACGAACGACTGAAAGCTGCCGAGGAGAAGCTAAGAAAACTGGAGGAAGCGAAGGAGAAGGCTGGCTCTCAGACCAAAAACACAGGCAACAGAGTTGTGAACATCACTGAGAAGATGTTGGAGAGCGTCATGAAGGCTGCCAGGGAAAAAGCTGCCGCTAATTCGGGAGACTCGGGAGACTCGGCGGAAGCAGACAGCGCCGAAGATAGTTCCACGTCAGAGAACCGCGTTCCACGCATGTTTGTAAAAGACAAAGATGGCAACATCGTTCCTTTGAAACCCGAAGTGGCGGAGCAGCTGCAGAAGTACCTGGAAAAGCAAAAGAACGGCGGCAAACCATGAGCAGCCCACTGCCGGAGAATCTGGATGAATGGCCTGTCTCTCCGAGTCAGGTTCTAAACGTTTCATCAACCGCCGACCGATCGGAGATCAGGCGAGCCTACGCAGCGCTGATTCGGAAGTTTCGTCCAGAGACGCACCCAGGGCATTTTCAGCGTCTGCGTGAAGCAATGGAGATCCTGCTGGAGGGACTTCAGCGGGGCCAGACTTCCATTCCAACCGGGCTGGACCTTGCCCCTGACGTCGTGAACGAAACACGGATCACACTGCAGGCTGAAGTGACGTCTTCAACGACAAGCCGGGGCAGCCGAAATGAATTAAACGCGGAGACAGGTGCCCGACCTTCTCCTAACGGCGTCGGCATCGAGTCAGACCGATTGCTAAGCGAAGTGAATCAGCTGTGGGATGAGTACTCTCGAAATCCTTCGGCTTTGATCATCCAGCGATTGTCTTCTCTTGCCGTTTCCTCACACGATGATGTGACACCGTTCCTGATGGGCTATTGGACATCTCAGCTCACGCCGCAGTTGTGTCCAGACCTGACGGCACTGCGCTGGCTGGCCGATGGTCTTGAACGTTTTGGCGGCGATGCAGAACTGGTACGGCTGCTGCTTGTCGAACTTCGATCGCATCCGGAGTTACTTGCGAAAGAGCGAAGCGGACACTTGAGCAATCGCATCCTGAATTCTGCGAATCTCCAGGTCTATCTGTCGGAACGCTGGCAGTTGCTCGCATTGCAACACTCGTGGAAACAAATCCAGGAAGAGTTCGAACAGACACAGAAGCGGCTGGCATTTTCACATCCTTCTGTCTGGGCACGCCTGTTGTCGCGAATCTTTGAGCTGGGAATACTCGCCGAACATGCGGATGGGCGATTCCTGGCCAAACAGGCCTTCGAAGAACTTCAGGCCGTGGTCGGGGCGGAACACGCTGGAGAAGCCACGGAGTACGAGGATGCTCTGCGAACGATCGCAAAATCTCTGGAAGACCATGACCCCAGTCGCAGCCCGGCCCTGAATGAACTCGTGGCCGATGCGCCGTCGATCGACGAGAAGGAATTTCGACGCCGATTGAATCGTCTGATTTACGGATTTATTGGTTCGCCGTTTCAGCTGCTGGATCTTCTGACCGAACTGATGGTCGTGCTTCCGGAAGCGCTCTGGATCCTGACGTTAAGCCCGGAAGCGTGGCTGGACACAACGGAGGATCCGCAAGGTCCTGATGAGTCGACCGTCACAGCCCTGCGGCATTTCCTGAACCTGTGCGGCAAGCTCGAGTATCCTGTATTCCGGAATGAAGTCGCGGTCTTTTGCCGCAACGAATGTCTCAGCAGCACGGCTTTTCTGGACGCTGCCAGGTCCGTTCTGCTGACCGAACGAACTTCACGGGAAGCGGCACTGCTGCTGGGCATGATGCGAGATCTTCCGTTGCTGCTGACCTGTGAATGGGTCGCATTGTTTCTTCGCAGCAGCGGTCCTCCTCCGCAGCCACGTCGGTAGGGCCTGGAATCCCGCGTGGCTGAGCGGCATGACCAGTTATCGACGCTGCAGACAGGCCTGGAATGCACCATCGGCCGGTTGACCGGGAAGATGCTGAATCTGCTCCGTGAGCGTGAAATCCGGGAATGCGGCGAGCACCGACTGCACCACACCTTCGTTCTCTTCCGGTTCCAGACTGCAGGTGCTGTAGATGACTCGCCCGCCCGGTTTCACACGTTCACATGCCAGAATCAGCAGTTTCGTCTGAATCTGCACGAGTTCAGCAAGTGACGTTGCATCAAATCGCCAGCGCGCTTCGGGCCGTCGATTCAGAACACCGGAATTGGAACAGGGGACATCCACCAGGACCGCATCGAACTGCTGGTCCGGAAATCCGCTGCCATCTTTGGAGACTCTCAGTGTCTGAATTGACTTCAACTGCAGACGCTCTGCGTTCTGAAGAATGCGATCCAGACGATCATCGGAAATGTCACAAGCGGTGATCGAGGCTTCATCATTCGACAGTTCAGCAAGATGCGTCGTCTTGCCACCGGGAGCAGCGCACATGTCGAGGATGGATTCGTCGGACTGAGGATTCACCAGTCGAGCCGCCGACATCGCCGATTCGTCCTGGACGCTCCAGTGCCCTTCTCGAAATCCCGGCAGCGATTCGAGTCTTGCGGAACTTCGCAGTTGAATCGACTCTGCCGCTGAGCCCGAAACAGCTTCGCAGCCAGCCTGCTGAAGTTGTGCCAGTACGGTCTCTACCGATGCACGCATCCGGTTGACTCGCAGTGTCGTTACTGGAGGCTGGATGAAATGAAATCCCAGTTGCAGCAGTGACGCATCATCAAATCTTGAGGCCCAGCGATTCGACAGCGACGACGGGAATGAAAACACATCGCCGAACCAGTCGGCTCGCTGAGTCACCGGATCGGGAAAGATGTCTTCGTTCAGGCCGATCCATTGCCCATCCTGAGTTGGAACGGACGAACGTGACGGACCGGGCATGATCACGGGCGAACCATCGTCCGCCAGAAGCTGCAGTCGGCCGACGCTGCGAAGAATGCCATTTACGAATCCCGTCCAGCGATCTCTACCCAGCGATCGACACAGTTCCACGGTGGAATCCACGGCGGCATGTCGAGGCGTTCTGGAGAACAGAAGCTGATAGGTTCCGATGCGAAGCACCTGCCACAGTTCCGGCTCTGTCTGTGACCGAGGCCGCGTCAGACGAGACTCGATCAGACGGTCCAGCGTGCGACGGCGACGCATCACGCCGGACGCGATATCCACCGCCAGTGCGCGGTCCGATGAGGACAGGGAATGGCGTCGATCGAAATCCAGGAATAGATCCTGGAGAAAACGCGTTCCCGGTTCGGCGTCCTGAAGCACGGCCCACGCGAGAACTCGGCCGTTTTCCAGTGGCTCACGCAGCACAATGCCGTCGCGCGGGGCGGCAGCTCGCTCATCGCGGCGAGCAGGTTTGCCGGTCTGCCATTCGCGAACGCGATCATCGGCTCGTCCGCCGCGAAACCCTCTTCGACCACCGCTGCGGTTCATGCCATGGATCCTGAGCAAAGCCGGCGGAGATCTTCAAAGTAGTTTGGATATGTCTTTGCCGTGCATTTCGGATCCAGGATCCGAATGCCAGCCGAGCGAAGTCCAAGGAGCGAAAAGCTCATCGCCATTCGATGATCGTCGTAGGTATGGATCTCACACGGCTGAGGATTTCCGGGGAAGATCGTCAGTCCGTCTTCGTGTTCCTCAGCCTTCAATCCTGCACGTCGAAGTTCAGTCACAACGGCGGCGATTCTGTCTGTCTCTTTGTGACGCATATGTCCGACGCTGCGAATGCGAGTTGGGCTGCTGGCGAAAACCGCGACCGTCGACAGTGTCTGCGCCGTATCGCTGATGGCATTCATGTCGATGTCGATGCCGTGAAGAGTTCGGCCACTGACTGTGATCGAGTCACTGCCCCATGTCACTTCGCATCCCATTCGTTCAAGTGCGGCGGCGAAAAGTACGTCGCCCTGCAGAGCGTTTTTCGTGAGACCTGAGACAGTGACCGAACCACCTGTCACAGCCGCGACGCCGAAGAAGTAGCTGGCCGCCGAGGCATCAGGTTCAATGTCATACGTGCCTGCTCGATAAGGCTGTGGCTGAATCTCGAAGTGAGAAAGGTCTTCCGGCCATGACACTTCGGCTCCAAACGCTCGCATCATTTCCAGCGTCATCGTCACGTAGGGTTTGGAGACCAGTTCGCCCGAGACGGAAACCTTCACCGGTTCGCGACATGCCGGTGCTGCCATCAGCAGGCTGCTGAGAAACTGGCTGCTGATACTGCCGGCAATGGTTGTCTGGCCACCATTCATTCGACCGGCCGAACCATGGACTTTCACGGGAGGGCAATCACTGCCCGGCGTCTCAAATTCAATGGCTGCACCCAGTGGCTGCAAGGCGCGAACGAGATCGCCGATCGGTCGCTGTCGCATGCGTTCGACTCCATCGAGCCGATACTCGCCATGTCCCAGTGCACAGAGTGAGGTCAGAAATCGAATGCTGGTCCCGCTGTTCTCCAGCCAGAGGTCTGCTCGTTCCGCTGGGATGCGACCGGACAGCCCGTGCACGGTGCAACGACAGTCTTCGATACTCTGCTGAACTTCAAAGCCAAGCCTTCGCAGGCTTTCGACCATGACGCGAGTATCCTGGCTGTCGAGCATACCGGTCAGAGTGACAGGGCCGTCAGCAAGAGCCGCAAGAATCATCGCACGGTTTGTGATGCTCTTCGACCCAGGGGGACGAATCCGTCCGTAGACGGGCCCGGAGACAGGCTGGATCTCGATCGATTCGTGTGACATGCAAAGACCGGTCGACAGTGATCGACGAATTTCAGTGGCGGAAGGTCGGTTTGAAAACAGACCAGCCCGGCATCTCGAACTTCGAAACGCCGGGCTGGCATTTGAACATCATGCTGGCCTGGTGGTTCTCTCACCGGGCCAGCGGAGCCTGATGGCTTAAAGTTCCATCAGACTTCCTTGGAAGCAATCCAGCTCATCATCTTGCGAAGCTGCTTGCCAACCTTTTCAATCATATGAGTGCGCTCGCGTCGGCGAGTTGCCAGGAAGGACGCCTGGCCAGCTCGGTTTTCGAGCAGCCAGTCACGAGCGAACTGTCCCGACTGAATCTCGGACAGAATCTTCTTCATCTCGGCCTTGGTCTGCTCGGTGACGATACGAGGACCACGAGTATAGTCGCCGTACTCTGCAGTGTTCGACACGCTGTAACGCATGTAGTTCAGACCGCCCTGATAGAACAGGTCGACGATCAGCTTCAGTTCATGCATACATTCGAAGTAGGCCATTTCCGGCTGGTAGCCAGCTTCGACCAGAGTTTCGAACGCCGCCTTCACCAGCGCGCTGACGCCGCCGCACAGAACAACCTGCTCACCGAACAGGTCGGTTTCAGTTTCTTCGGCGAATGTTGTTTCAATGACACCGCCGCGAGTACCGCCAATGCCCTTGGCATAAGCGAGAGCCAGCTGACGTGAGGTTTCAGATGCTCCGTCAGTCAGAGCAATCAGAGTTGGCACGCCGCCGCCCTTTTCGTATTCGCTGCGGACGAGGTGGCCTGGGCCCTTGGGAGCAACCAGAGCACAGTCGACACCCTTTGGAGGCTGAACCTGACCGAAGTGAACGTTGAAGCCGTGGGAGCACATCAGCAGATTGCCCGGCTTCAGGTTTGGACGAATGTCGTTGCGATAAACGTCGCCCTGCAGTTCGTCCGGCAGAAGGATGTTGATCAGGTCGCCCTTCTCGGCGGCTTCTGCAGCGGAAACAGGCTTGAAACCATGGCTGATCGCCAAGTCGTAATTCGCCCCGCCCGGTCGCTGTCCCACAATCACGTTACAGCCACTGTCTCGCAGGTTCTGGGCCTGAGCATGTCCCTGGCTGCCATAACCGATGATGGCGATCGTCTTGCCCTTGAGATGGCTCAGATCTGCATCATGATCGTAATAAACCTTTACCGCCATTCTTCTCGATCCTGTTCGTAAACTAGAGGGTGGGCCATTGGACGAATTCCACAGCGGTGGTGCATCTTCCGAGATGCCACGCTGCGGCTTCGTGAGCCTTCACGAAGGGAGCCTGCTCTGGATTGGGCTGAACGCCGTTGACTCGCGATTTCGAATGTCTTTTCGCACACGCGATCGCAAACGCAGGTTGTCCGCAGCGGGAATTGGACAGCGTGCACACCGTCAAAACAAGCGTTCCCGCAAATTCCACCCGCCATTGGCAGAAATTGAGATGCCGCCAGCCGCACTTTCCACGCGGCCTGCCACCCCACCCGCATCCCACAGGCTGAGTCATGGAATGACTCGCCTACCTGTAGCTCGGTCATTCCATGACCGAGAGCTGCTTGTACCTCCCAGCGGCCACGATTTCTCGTGCTCGTGGGCTTTCAGCGCCCGCGCCCCGCGATCTGCAGGCTGAGTCATGGAATGACTCGCCTACGATTCGGCAGGCGTTTCCGGGGTTGCAACCTTCTTAATCTTGTACAGCAGTTCTTCGCCCATTTTGCCGCTGCACTTCGGGCATTTGGCCTTGGCGATCCCTTTTCCGTTCGCGCCGCCGAGCTTGTTCTTTTTGCGGCCTTCTTCGCTGATGGCTACACCACAGGCTTTGCAGCGGTAACCAGTCAGTTCCAGTTCAAAACCCGGATCCTGCTGGTAGTAAACCAGATTGCGAACGGACTCGACCTTCGTCTGATTCACAAAACAGCTCAGAGTATCCGTCTTCTCGGTCTCTGGGATGCCGTTATCAGCTCCTGGCAGTTCCACGGAAAACAGCTGTTTGACCTTTGAGGAAAAGCTGCGCCATGCGGACAGCGGGAACGAGCAGAAGGCCTGCTGGCCATCTTCCGGCGACAGCGGCAGGTAGACAGCGATGCGACCTTCACCGAAGACAGGAACACCAGCGAACATCGATTCGTGGACTCGCACCACTGGCTGAACCAGTCGCAGATCCTTCAGATCATCCGAGGAGATCACTTTCAGATCACAATTCGGCAGATTGGCGATCTGGCCGGTGGACGTGACCTGTTCGCGAACCTGCTGCCGATGCGCCTGACGGTCGGTTTTCTTTTCCGAAGAACCGAAACTCAGGAGTGACTTCTTTTTCTTGTCACCGCCCGTAAACGCGACGATGTGCAAACCAGCGGAAGTCAAAGCAAGGTCCGCTTCCGTGTGCTTGTCGACGAGGCTTCCGGGTTTCAGCACCACCGATGTCGGCGCGAGGACATGGAACCAGACATCGGTAATCCATGTAACGTCCAGGGACGGGGCGGCTTTTTCGTCTTTCTTTTCGGTCGCCTTCTTTTTGATCTCCGGGATCACAATTGGCTGTTTGCACTGACGGCAGCGAACCGTCTTGCCAGCCATGTCTTCATTGACTCGCAGCCACGTTCCGCATGTACACGGAACCAGCATCTGTTTCTTTTGGCGCTCCGCCAGTCGCTCACCGCGGCGTTTGCGGACTTCTCGCTGTTCTTCCATGGCAATGGAGAGCAGGTCATCGTCGCCCCCCGAGGCCTTTTTGCGTGATTCCAGAAACTCGGCCTTGGCACTCTTTGCGGCGTCGGCTTTATCGGCTTCCGTCTTCTCAACGGGTGCTTCGGCGGCTGGCGTATTGGGAGCGGCAGCCTTCACAGAGGCACCGCCGGGCGTGGTTGTCTGAGGCTTGTCCGGTCCATCTGCCGCCGGTGTCGGAGCGAAGGTGGCACCCGGAGGATCAGCTGGAGGAGCCGCGTCAAGAACGGAACCGAGCGTCAGGTCGTCCGAGAGAGTAAATTCATCGGCGTCCAGGATTCGCTGTTTCTCCCCGGCGCTGTCGTTACGAGCAGGGAGGTAGTCGGTACGTTCTTCCAGCGGGATCGTGCTGTAGATGATCTTCTGCGGATTATTCGTCAGGTCGCGATACCGCGCGGCCACGTCGGCTCGCATGAACCCATTGCAGCTCCAGCATCGCACCAGGCCGGCTCGAACCATTTCCCCGCAGTGAGGACATGCTTCATGGATTGCCGCTGATTTCAGTTCATCCGTCGTGGACGTCGCAGCGCCTTCAGAGGATCGACGCTGATAAAATACATGACCACACTCCGGACACTGATCGGTGTCTGAAAGAATGACTGTCTTGCATCCAGGGCATGTGCGAATGACCGTCGACATATCTGTCCGCGTCTTTGCCGGTAACTTCCGTCTGGGGAAGCGACCTGGTTCAGGAATGGTGTCATCGGGCCGAACCCAGTCTGCCGGACGATGGAAGACCAGCAAACTGACCCACAGTGTTCAACGCATTCGCCTTCAGTGGAGCACACTGAATTCTTGAGCGAGGAACCATCCAATCTACGTCACAACGCTGCTTTGTCCCAGGTCTTTCCTTGCCGCGATCGCAAAGCCTGCCATTTCGGTTGGCAAACACGAAGCATCGTCAAAGAGGAAACACATTTTGGGGCTCTCGCAAAAGAACCCGAACGACCGCGATTTGTGAAAAACGTGGGAAAAGTCGCGTTTCCCCTTTGTTTACAGCATCTTAAGGCAGTTTGGAAGAACTGTTCGCCCCTGTTCAGGCTGTTTAGGGAACTTTCGGTCGAAAAATGGGAGGGGAACAAAGGATCAGTCTTTGGTGGTAAGGCGTGTGGCGGTGTTCTGAGCAACCGCCACCGACCAGAGTCACCGCCACCAAATCGCTCGTTTCAGGCCGGCGGCAGAAACCGGCATCGCCATTTCAAGATGTTCTCCCATCCGGCCAAGCTCGACGGGCCGACCGTTCCTTAACCGAAGAACTCTGAACTGCTGCGTTCCTCAAACCTTCCAAGCGACCTTTACGGAGCGAGCTGCAGGGTTCCTTCGAGCGGATTTGATCCCCGACGATAGTACTGGCACTTCATGCTCTTGATCTGGCGAATCCGGTTGTCGCCAAGAATGTAGCTGAGGTTCGTCGAACCCAGGGTCTCGAAACCATCCAGCCCGAGAAGAATATCGCCTTCCTTCAGAATTCGTGCTGCGACGCTGTTTGGTCGCACCGAGACAACTCGCAGTCCACCATTGTACCGAACCGGTCCTTTGGCGCCCGGATAGGTTCGGCCAGTGATTTCCACCTTTTCGGTCTCGGTCAACGGTGCGAGTTTGATTCCCAGAACTTCCCATGTCCGTGACAGAGCCGGATCTTCCGAGACGGCTGACTGAGAAATCGGCAGCGTCGGGATTTCTGCCGTTCGAGTTTCTCGGCCCGCTACGACAACATCCTGCTGACCAGCGGCAGCGATACCAGAGCTTTGTTTTCCGACACCCACCGTGAACTGCATCGTCTGTTCCCGGCCATCTCGCAGGAGAGTGACATCGACGACTTTGCCGCGTGGAAGATCGAGCAGTGAACGTTCAAAGTCTGTTCCGTCGTTGATCGTGATTCCTCGAACACTTCGAATAACGTCACCCTGTTTGATCCCGCAGAGATCTGCCGCACTGCCGGCGACGACCTGCTCCACCACGAGCTTCTTTTCCGTGGGTGATTTCACGTCCGTGCCGGCCAGCCCGTGAGCAACGCCGTTCAGACGCTCGACACTCATCAGGCGAGCGATAGTTTTGCGAGCATCGTCGATGGGAATCGCAAAGCCGATTCTCTGAGCACCAGATCGAATGGCAACGTTGATTCCGATCACTTCCCCATTCAGGTTCAGCAGTGGACCACCGCTATTTCCAGGGTTGATGCTCGCGTCGGTCTGAATCAGGTTCTCGTAAGACTGTGTTTCATCAACTTCGACATCTCGATGCAAAGCACTGACGATCCCTGCCGTGACAGTGTGTTCGTAGCCAAAGGCATTCCCGACAGCGTAGACCGTTTCTGCCAGCATAAGGTCCGAAGACGTTCCCATCGGCATTACGCTGAGTGGCTCTGTGGCGTTGACTCGAATGATTGCGAGGTCATGCTTACGATCGTAGCTGACCGTGCGAGCATCGAAGGTGGAGCCACCGTCCAGCGTCACTGTGATCTGATCCACGTCCTGAATGACATGGAAGTTGGTCACGATGTAGCCTCGTTCGTCAACAACGATACCCGTTCCCATCCCCGTCACCTTGCGTGATTTGGGGGAAAAGAAACGCGAATCCTTGTCGTCGGCTGCGGTCTTCTCCGTGTGAATATTCACGACGGATTTGCGTGACTGTTGAACGGCTTTCACCAGAGGTGTTTCGCGCGTTCCACCATCCGCGACCGCAGGATTGGGAAGCAGACAGGCAGTCACCATCGCAACTGCTACCACCACCCTCAGCGTCGATCCAGACATTCAGAACCTGCACAATCTTTTCAGACTTCAACTTTGTCCGTAGTGCACCATTCACCGGTTGACCCGGTTCTGAGTCTCGAATCGACTGCTCACGAATTGCTGCTTGAACGACCTGGACAGGCCCCGCACCGTCTTTCCCCGTTTAACAATTTCAAAACAGACAAGATTTTCCGCCTGAGATTTTTGGGATTCTGAGGGATAAGGAATTCCGCAAAGTTCCCCCAAACCTGTATAACCGACGTCACAGCACGGTCGACACCTGTTTTAGGGAAAGTGTTTGAAGCAATTTCGGCAAAGTTGATCGGTCCCCGGTTTGCCCGGGACCAACTAACCGGTTTCTTTGCCCACGGACCTGTCGGCAGCAATTTGCCGACCACTGTTTTCTGAGAATTCCTGTTCCACCCAGGCTTTCCGGAGGTCAACCATGAACCAGCCGTCTGCCACGGACAGTGCTATCCAGAAGGCTCGTGCCCTGATACGAGTTCGGGAGTATCCGAAAGCGATCTCCCTTCTGCAGGATCTGCTGGAAAAGGATCCGAGCGACGAAGACGTGATGGAGCTGCTGGGGATGGCGTGCTTCTTCGCCAAAGACCTCGATAAGGCTCGGGAAGCCTTTGAGATGCTGACGCGGCAAAATCCCGGGCACACAAAAGGTTGGGTCAACCTTGGGGCGGTGCTGAACCGGCAGGGAGACTACAAAAAGGCCATTGATGCTCTGCGCCGCGCTGTGCAGAAGGACCGTCGCTGTGCCGAAGGTTATTACAATATGGGAATCGCCCAGAAAGGACTCAACCTTTTGACCATGGCGATTTCCGCGTACAAAGAAGCCATCAAGCTCAAGCCGGATCTTGTGGATGCCCACATCAATCTTGGCAACATCTACGCCGAAATGAAGAATCTCGGGCTGGCTCAGAAGTGCTTCACCGATGCTCTGCGTCACGATCCTCAGTCGAAGAAGGCCCAGTCGTGCCTCGATAAGATCCACGCGACTCAGAAGGTCGTGAAGAAGGAAGCGTCGCCTTTTGGTCGCCTGGTGAACGTGGAAGAACTGGACAGGCAGACCAGGACCAGCGGTCCTCGTGTCATGGATGCAATGGCTCGCCAGACGGAACGCGATCTAGTCCAGGCAGTGACCAAGAAGATCCGTCCATCGGCGAAGGAGATTGTTCCGCTGCTCCATGAGTCACTGCATTCGCAGCTTCATCGACTGGAACGTATTGTGCTGCAGACAGAGAACCGCCTGTCTTCTTCAGAGCAGCTGGAGTTTTTCGAACAGACGGTGAATGATCTTCATCGCATGAAGAAGGTCATCAGCGACGGCATCGCCGAGCTGCGAGAACACCTCTCAAAGGCCAGCCATTAATCTCTCGGCGTGATTCGGAAACTGTGATCTGGGACTTCCTTTGAGCATCAACAACGATTGGCAGCAGCGGCGTCAGGTTCATCGGCACCGGCTTCAGGCGGTTGGATACCTGCTGGCCGGTTTAATGTTGCTGCTTGTCTTTCCGTTTCCTTTTCATGGCCGACTCTGGCGTGCCATTTTTGACCTGGCACATGCCCCGGCGTTCTTCGTAGCTGTGCTGCTGGCGGTGTTTGCTCTGGACCCCGGAAAGCTGGGGGTTCGAAATTCCGAGCCACTGGTTCGTTTGTCGCCCCTTCGTTTTCTGGCGCTGGCTGCGGTGTTGTTTGGTGCGGGTGTCTTCGGGGAACTCGGACAGGCCTTTGTTGGACGTCACGCGTCAATCCAGGATGCGACGGCCAATGCCGCCGGAGTCTTCTCAGGGATCTTTGCCTGCACGGCGTGGGCGTCGAAAAACTTCGCTGGGAAAGTGGTCCTGGCAATTCCGGCCGTTGCTCTTTTGCTGTGGCCGGAAGCTGGTCCCATTCGCGAAATGCAGGAGCATTTTCGACAGACACAGCAAATGCCATTGATTGCTTCCTTCGAACGACCCGAAGAACTGGGCGCCTGGGAGCCTCATGGGGCCACGGTGATTCGTTCAGAAGACTGGGCCAGCGACGGAAAGTACTCTCTTCGAATTCGCAGTGTCAATGGGCAGATTTATCCCGGCTCGTCGATGCTCTACCTTCCAGGAGACTGGACTGGTTACGAATCCGTGGAAATGACCATTCGAAATCGTGCCGAGAAGCAAATGATGCTTGGTGTCCGAATCATCGATCGACTTCATGAAGAACGAGGCTACATCCCGGACGACCGATTTCACGTCGATGTCCCGTTCGAGCCTGGTGAGCAGAAGACGCTCCGGTGGACGCTTGAGCAAGTCCGACGTGCCCCCAGAGAACGCGAAACGAATCTCAGCGACCTGACTCAGATTAACGTGTTCTCAGTGGAACCACAGGACAACGTGGACTTTGAAGTCGACGCGATCCGACTTCATTCCGGGAGAATCGGGGATCAGGGGATGTCAATCCCCTGATCCACCCGCTGCGATTCGTTCCGCGCTCTCGTGGGTGTGATTGAGGGAACGACCTGCCATCGCTTCTTTAAGGACTTCGTCCGTTTGCGATTCAAGCCCAGCGGGCTGACACACCCCCCTGCCGGGGTCGTCAGGCCCCGGTTCGGTAAATCGATTCCCCAAAGGCCCGGAGGGCTTACACACCCTTATTCTCTGTTCTCTGAGCCCGCGTCGTTCGCGCGAATACAGCAGACCGGAAATGCAATTTGTAACCGCGGATAACGCGGATGAATCGCCATCGCATTCGGATGTTTTCCATCCGAGTACTCCGCACCATCCGTCGTTTGGACGCCTTGAGATCTCAGCGGAATTCTGGGTCGACTGCCTGCTCAACTTCCGCAAATGCTTCCGCTCCACGACCGTCCTTTCCGCTACGACTCAAAATCGCACGGACATTCGCAACACAAACCGGTCTGGCGTACGAAAACCATCCGTTCGCACTCGGACGTCGTTTCAAAGCCGTAGCGGAAGTTGCTGCCCCGGAAGTGTTTACGCCGTTTGATCATCGTGGATGGCACCGTCGTTGGTGGATTGATGCACCGTCGTTTCCTGATGCACCGTCGTTTCCGTCGTGCACCGTCGTTTCCGTCGTTTGGTGTCGCCCGTTGGGCCTGAATTGGCGACACACGGCACTTTCTTTCGCCGCTTCGCAACTTCGAGACGGTTTATGGATTGCACGAACCTCGGGTTGTCACCCGAGGCTATTCGCTGCCGCTGCTTCGCTGCTGAAGACTGGCAGTTCTTTCACTCTGTGACTTGATCATTGTTGATTAGCGCCGATGAGTGTTCCAATCTGTTGCTTCGTTGTGAGCCCGGTAGTGCAGAGACCGGTTCCCACCGGGGTAAACCCGGTCGCGGAGGTTGTTGGGCATCACTGTTGTGGTTCGCTTACGGCCCGCAATCTCCAGTGCCACGCTGTTCCATTGATGCGTCAGCCATTCGGGCCTTGAGGACTTTCTGGGGCTTTGTTTCCGGTAGATTGACGTCCGCCGCTCGCCGTGGTTTCCGGCCTGGAGACAATCCCTCCATGCATTTTCGGCGCAACTGGAACAATTGCCAGAGTGCACAGTAGTCGCCAATGTCGCGTCGGTCTTTCCCGCCTTACGTAATCGTCAATTCCTAACCGGCCGAAATCACCAGCAATCCGCAGCCTATGCGCAGATTCTGCGCATGAGGTGTTTACCGACTTCAGCGTTCGCACAGTCACTGTCTCGGATTGCACACCATGGTCTCAAGTCCTCGCTTCGACCGATTCAATCGCTCCCGTCGTCGCCACCAGAATCGCTCCAATCCCGAGCAGGCGCTGTCGCGAGCGATCGCGAATGTTCTCACCGGCAACAAGCCAGGTCGATCGGAAAGTCGTGCCCGGAAGACTCACCGAATTGACGCCGGCCAGCTCCTGGAATCACGTCTGTTGCTGTCCAATGTGACGATTGAACTGAGCGCCTGGGCTGGCACAAATTTCCTCCTAGAAGCTTCGGGAAATTCGAATAACGCTACGTGGACGCTGAAGAATCGTGACACCAATGCAGTTCTGACTTCCGCCGCGATCGATAACGCCACGACGTCGGTCACGATTAATGGATCAACTCAGGGAGACAATATTCACATTGATGGCGGTTTGGTTTTTGCCGTGAATGGGCAGGGGGCCGTGACGACTCAGCTTCCAGCGCCACTGTCGTTCGTGGGGAACGCGGGTGTCGACGTGGTCACATTCGCCGACCACACCGCGGTCACCGGCAATCTCTCGATCGATGCCGAAGCAATCGCAGTCAATACTTCAGTGCACATCGATTCAACGACCCTCGTTTCACTCTCCGCCACCGCTGATGCAGGAACCCAAACGAACACCGGATTGTCACCGTCGTCATCCGGAACCAACTCCGCTTCTGTCACCATCAACGGCA
>CAZIGZ010000134.1:0-17310 GCA_964538835.1 uncultured Chitinophaga sp.
ACAGCCGATGGAAGTTCCATCCTGGTCAATGGCGAACTCACTCCACACCTCTCATGAATGAATGGCCCGCTTTTCAACGGCCATCGCGGCTTCCTTCACAGCCTCGGACAGAGTCGGATGCGCGTGGCAGCAGCGAGCAATATCTTCGCTGCTGGCTCCGAACTCCATCGCGACCGCGGCTTCATGAATCAACTCACCAGCGTGGGCACCAATGATGTGGACTCCCAGAACACGATCTGTTTCTTCGTCGGCCAGAACCTTGACAAATCCGTCTGTATGGCCAGCTGCTCGGGCTCGACCGTTGGCGGCAAAGTTGAATTTGCCGGCACGGTACTTGACCCCCGCCGCCTTCAGCGCATCCTCATTGGCACCGGCTGATGCGATTTCCGGCTGAGTATAAATGACGGCCGGAATGTTGCTGTAATTGATGTGGCCGTAACCTGTCACCATACGTTCAACACAGGCAATGCCTTCTTCTTCCGCCTTGTGAGCCAGCATCGCGCCGCCAATCACGTCACCGATCGCGTAAACGTCCGATGACGTCGTCTGGTACGCCGCGTTGACCTGAATGAATCCTCGTTTGTCAGTCTGGACACCAGCGTCTTCCAGCCCCAGATTCTCGATGCATGGCTTGCGACCAACAGCCACAAGAACTCGATCCGCCGTAATCGGCTCCGCACCATCGACGGTCACTGTGCAGACTGCACCATTGGCCGTAGCGGATGTCACTTTGGTTCCAAGACGGAAGACCAGTCCCTGCTTCTCGAAGATCTTCTTTGCTTCGTTCGCAACCTGCTCGTCAACGCCCGGCAGAATTCGAGGCAGATACTCAAGCACCGTCACCGAGGCTCCCAATCGGCGCCAGACAGTGCCCAGTTCCAGGCCGATCACTCCGGCTCCGATAACTACCAGGTGCTTCGGAACTTCCGGCCACGACAGCGCTTCGGTGCTTGTTCCGATGCGGTCTCCGTCAATCTGAATCCCAGGCAGCGACGATGCCACACTTCCTGTGGCAATCAGGATCTTCTTCCCGGTGAGCGTCGCAGGAGAATTCCCTGACACCTCAACGACGCCTTTGCCCTTCAGACGACCATGCCCAAAGAAGCGCTCCACCTTATTCTTCTTGAGCAACCCCTGAATGCCAGTGTCCAGCGTACTGACGACGCCGTCTTTGTGCTTCATCATCTGAGGCAGATCAAGTGCCACATCAGAGACGATCAGTCCGCGTTCCGCGAAGTACTTCTTCGACTTCTCGTACAGTTCGCTCGTCTCCAGCAGTGCCTTCGAAGGAATACAACCCACGCGCAGACAGGTTCCGCCAAGCTTCGATTCGCGTTCAATCACCGCAACCTTCATTCCCAACTGCGCTGCACGAATGGCTGCGACGTAACCGCCGGGACCTGCTCCCACAACAATCAGATCAAATGAATCGGACATGAAGTTATCCAGAACTACCTGTAGGAATCAAAATGGGAACCGCCAAGGCGCCGGAACCGCCATGACTTGTCCTTCTGGACCTGGCGATCTCGGCGACTTGGCGGTTCGAAATTCAAAAACCACCGAGTGATGGTTATGAGTTTACACTTCCAGAATCAGTCGTGTCGGATCCTCAATCAGGTCCTTCACCAGTTTAAGGAACGAGACGGCCTCTCGTCCATCAACGACCCGGTGATCGTAGGTCAAAGCAATGTACATCATCGGCCGAATCACGACCTGTCCGTTCACAGCCACTGGTCGGTCAAAGATGCCGTGCATGCCCAGCACGCCGCTCTGAGGAGGATTCACGATGGGAGTGGACAGCAATGAGCCGTAAACCCCGCCATTCGTGATCGTGAAGGTGCCGCCTTCCAGTTCTTCCAGAGCAATCTGATTGTTCTTGGCCTTCACGGCATACTCAACGATTGCCAGCTCGATGTCCGCGAAGCTCATGTTTTCCGCGTTGCGAAGAATCGGGACGACCAGTCCCTTTCCGCCGCCGATCGCAATGCCTACGTCACAGTAGTTGAAATACGTCAGCGACTTTCCGTCTGCGCTCATCTGAGCATTCAGCTGTGGGTACTGCTGAAGACCTGCGACAACGGCTCGCACGAAGAACGACATGAAGCCCAGCTTCACTCCATACTTCTTTTCGAACACGTCCTTATAGGATTCACGCAGCTTCTTGACGGATGACATGTCGACTTCATTGAATGTCGTCAACAATGCGGCCGTTCGCTGTGCATCGACAAGTCGCTTTGCGATCGTCTGACGAATCGGACTCAGCGGCTTTCGCTCTGTCTCACGACTGCCACCGACTCGAACCGGTCCCTGCTGAACCGTTCGGATCACGTCTTCTTTCGTGACACGATTGCCTGGGCCGGTTCCCTGAACGGAACCCGGAGGCACATTGTTCTTTGCCATCATCGCTGCAGCACCAGGCATGACGTGACCGCCACCCTTCGTTTCAGCAGCGGGCGCCGGTGTGCTTGCAGGTGCCGGGGCTGATGGAGCTGACGGCGCCGCATTCGGCTTTGGTGCTTCCGCCGCCGGAGCCTCTGCGGGCTTCAGGTATCCGATGACTTCATCGACCTGAGCCGTCTCGCCGGCCTTCTTCACAATGCGAGTCAGAATCCCGCCCTTCGCGGCAGGGACGTCGAACGTTGCTTTGTCCGACTCCAGCGCCACGAGATTCTTGTCTGCTGCTACATACTGTCCTTCACGGACGTACCACTCGCCGATCATGACTTCGGAGATGGATTCGCCCGGTCGAGGAACTCTGATTTCGATTTCCTGAGTGCTCATTCGAGTTCAAATGCCTGTTTGAGAATGTTCTGCTGTTCGATCTTATGACTTGTTGCGGATCCGGTCGCCGGGCTGGCTCCTTCCGGTCGAGTGACTCCGCGGAAAGGATAGCGATCCAGAAGCCGTTCGCCGAACCGAGTTCGAAGGAATCCCCACGCTCCCATGTTGCGAGGCTCTTCCTGGACCCAGAACAACGCTGCTTTCTCTGAATATCGGCCAAGTTCCGCTTCCAGCTGCTGTGCCGGGAACGGATACAGCTGCTCCAGACGAATAATGGCCACATCGTCCCGCTTCAAACTGTCTCGGTAAGCCGCCAGTTCGTAATACAGCTTGCCCGATGTCAGAAGAATACGAGTCACCTTCTCCGGATTGACGGTCGTATCGCCCAGAACTTCGCGGAACGAACCTTCGATCAGTTCGTTCATCGGTGACGAGGCGTCCTTGGATCGCAGCAGACTCTTCGGAGTCATCACGACCAGCGGCTTCTTCCACCAACGCAGCGTCTGGCGACGAAGCAGATGGAAGTACTGAGACGCCGTTGTCGGATTGGTGACCTGAATATTGTCTTCAGCACCCATCGCAAGGAATCGCTCCAGGCGAGCACTCGAGTGTTCCGGACCCGCGCCTTCCATACCGTGCGGAAGCAGCATGACGAGTCCGCTCAGTCGCTTCCACTTGTCTTCAGCACTGGCGATGAACTGGTCAATGATCACCTGAGCCACGTTGACGAAGTCGCCGAACTGTGCTTCCCAGATCACCAGTCCATCCGGGCAATCCAGACTGTATCCGTATTCAAACCCAAGCACGCCGACTTCCGACAGCGGGCTGTTGTAGATGTCCACAATGTCCGGTCGCGCGGCAATGTCCTGCAGCCCGATCCACACATGACCGTCGCGGTTGTCATACAACCCCGCATGACGGTGCGAGAACGTTCCTCGACGAACATCCTGACCACTGAATCGCAGACGAGTTCCTTCGGCCACCAGTGTTCCGAAGGCAGCCATCTCCGCACCGCCCCAGTCGAACATCGCGTCGCCGTTGCCCATGTCGCGACGCGCTTTCAAAACGGCTTCGACTTTCGGATGAGGAGTGAAGCCCGCAGGCGGTGTCGACATCGTCAACATCACCTTCTTCAGCAATTCACGAGACACACCGGTCGGTGGCGAATCCGCATGCTTCACCGTTCCGCCAAAGTAGCCTTTCCACATACCGCCGCCGGTATCTTCCAGGTACTTGAAACCTTCTTTGCGAGCTTCCTGCAGCTCTGCCTCCAGCGCCTGGGCTCGCTTTGCCATAATCTCAAGACCTTCTTCGCGAGTGACTTCGCGGAGGCTGACAAGAGATTCCAGGAAGCTGTTGAAGACGGTCTGACGAGCTCGAATGACCTGGTACATCGTTGGCTGAGTAAACGCAGGCTCATCCGCTTCGTTGTGGCCTCGACGGCGGAAGCAGTACATGTCGATGATCACATCGCGCTGGAACTTCTGTCGGAAGTCCATCGCCAGCTGAACGACGTGCGCGACCGCTTCGGGATCTTCGCCATTCACATGGAAGATTGGAATCTGCAGCATGCGAGCCACGTCGGTGGCATAAGTGCAGCTGCGTGATTCTGCGGGGGACGTCGTGAAGCCGATCTGATTGTTAACGATGATGTGCAGAGTCCCGCCAGTCTGATAACCTGGCAATTCACTCAGGTTGAGCGATTCCTGGACTACACCTTCGCCGGCAAACGCCGCGTCACCATGAATCAGAATGCAGAAGCTCTTCTTACGCTCGCGGTCGCCGTTGCGGTCCTGCTTGGCTCGCAGACGACCCAGTGCGACTGGATTCACGAACTCCAGATGGCTTGGGTTAAAGCATAGCGTCAGGTGGACATTCTGCCCGGAGGACGTCATTCGGTCACTGCTGTAACCGAGATGGTACTTCACGTCGCCACGACCCATCTTCAGCTGAGGATCGACGTCGTCAAACTCGCGGAAGATCTTGGACGCACTCTTGCCCATGATGTTCGCAAGCACATTCAATCGACCGCGATGAGCCATGCCCATCACGCAAAGATCGATGCCCTGGCTTCCAGCACGCTCGATTGCCATGTCGAGCAACGGGATCAGACTCTCAGCACCTTCCAGAGAAAAGCTCTTGGCTCCGACATATTTCTTCTGCACAAACTCTTCGAAGACAACCGCTTCGCTGAGTCTTTCCAGAATGCGAAGCTGCTCTGAACGCGACAGCTTCAGACGGTTGGCCGTTCGCTCCATGCGATCCTGGAGCCACTGACGGACCTGAAGACTGTCGATGTGCATGAACTGCACACCGATGGAACGGCAGTACGTTGTCTGCAACCACGTCACCATCTCGCGCAGAGTTCTCACGTCCGGACCACCGGACCACTGCGTCGAGAAACTGCGGCTCATGTGATCTTCAGTGAAGCCGTAGAATGCCGGATCCAGTTCGGCTGGACGTGGACGCTCTGCATTCAGAGGATCGATCTTTGCGATGATATGACCGCGAACTCGGTAGCTTCGAATCAACTGCTCAAGTCGTTCCTGAAGAATAACCGCATCTGAAGTCGCGGGGTCAACACGCACCGCTGACGAAGAGCGACGGAAGATGCTCTCCGCCTGAAACGGCACCTGCATGCTTTCCGGGGTCAAACCGGAATCAACAACTTGCAGTTCGTCGAAGTAATCGCGCCAGTCCGGTGACACGGAGTTACGATCGCGCAGATAGCTCTCAAGCTGGCTTTCTGCAAACTCCAGATTCTGTGTACCAAGCTCCAGCTTTGCAGGAGAAGTTGCCGGAGCTGCGGAATGGCCGTTGGGATGAACTTCCGGGGCGCCGCCGAGAAATGCCGGGGCTGCTGATGGAAGAGACGCTGTGTTGGACATGGTTTGCTCTGCAATCTGCAGTGCTGCATCATTCGCAGCGTTGGCTGGTGGGGGTTTACGGTGAGACCTGACTGACCTGTTCACCGAATTCAGGAGCAGTCCGTTGCCTGAGCACAATGATGTTGCTGCATGATAGACGGACTGCCATGATTGGGAAGCTTTTGACGACCCGACTTGGCAGTTTTCCACTGCTCTGTCAAACGTCAGATTTCCTCATGAAAGTACCGTTTTATGACTCATGCCGCCCGCATCGGGGTGCTCACCGTATCAGACCGGGCCAGTCGAGGTGAATACGAAGATCTTGGCGGTCCCGCAATCTGCGAATACCTGTCCGAGATCCTGACTTCCCCGTGGTCACCGGAGTACAGAGTCGTTTCAGACGATCGGCATCTAATCGCCCAGGAACTTCAGCGAATGGCGGACGATCTCGGCTGCTGCCTGGTAGTCACAACCGGCGGCACCGGACCTGCCGTGCGCGACGTTACGCCCGAAGCGACTGAAGACGTCTGTGAGAAAATGATGCCGGGGTTTGGGGAACTTATGCGGAAGGTATCGCTGGAGAAGGTTCCTACCGCCATCCTGAGTCGTCAAACAGCCGGAATCCGAGGAAAAACACTCATTGTGAATCTTCCCGGCCAGCCCAGGGCCATCCGTGAGTGTCTGGGAGCCGTGATGCCCGCGATTCCGTACTGCATCGACCTCCTGGAAGGCCCACGGCTTGAAACGCTCCCGGAGAAATGCCAGGCGTTCCGGCCAAAGAAGAAATGACCCGGCATTGAATTGGGAACCGTCGGGAAACCACACTCTTCTCAAACAATAAAAAAGGGCTCTGGAATCTCCAGAGCCCTTTGTTTTCCCATCGTGATTGCTACCTAGTTGCCTGGGCTGGATGGGTTGTTGTCGTCACCAGCCAGGTAACCCAGCCCGGCTCCGAGACCGGCGCCAATGAGCGCACCAAGTCCACCGCCACCACCTGCTCCGCCACCACCGCCACCACCGCCGCCGCCAGCCGTACCGCCACCAGCCGGTGCACCTGCGGGAGGTGCCGGAGGTGGTGAAGAACCGTCATTGCTGCCGTCACCAACGTTCTCATCAAAGTTTTCGGAATTCAGGTTGTTCGGTCCAATAGGAGCAACGGACAGGTCCAGCGTCACCATAATTGCAACAGGTGTATACCCACCCCTCTGCAACTCAGCCTGAGCATCTTCAAAGGCCACAAGCTCAATACCCATCGCAAAAGAACCGTCTTTTCCGGCGCCAACGACGCTATAAAGGCCCGGCTCAAGCCCAGCAACCTCGAATGAACCGTCGTGCTCGACCTTGGAGGACGCAGCAACAACACCATTTCGCAGGAAATAAACGGTTTCGTCCAGAACTTCACGGTTTTTGCCGCTTCGCGGGTCAAGAACATTCACTGAGCCACGCAGGAAACCATCTTGTCCAATCTGAACTCGATGTGACAACAAGCTGGTTGAAACATCACCTTCTCCGATCAGGAACTTTTCATCATCCTCACTGGAAGGCTTGCCAAATCGCAGGTCTTCTACACCAATCCCCGCTCGCATTAGTTCGCGAGCCAACGAAACGTCATCAGGAGAAATCACTGCTGACTGAAGATCAGTTTCCAGTGCCGCGGGCTTCTGTTCGGTTGCGTCGACAAGTCGAGCACCAAACAACAGCAGGCCACCTTCGCCGCGAGCGATAATGCCGATGACCCCAGCCTTCAGTCCTGTCACTGCAAACCGACCGGTGGCATCCGTTTTCGTCTCTGCAACCAGAGCACCGTCCTGCAGGATGCGAACCGAGAGATCCGCACCTGGCTTTGTCGTATCAACACCAGTCATCGCGAACAACTGGCCAGCGAATCCGCCCTGTGCATCAAGCACGATCTCTTGAGAACGATCATGACGAATCTTCTCAGGGGCCAGCGGAGCCGGTCGATCTGGAATCACTGGCACTGCTGCGTTCTGCACAGTTTCGTCAGCCACCGCTGCTTCCTGATTGACCGCAGCACTGGATGTGACATAAATCGATCCAGCGGTCACAGAAGCAGCAAGGCCCAACACGGTGGCCGCTGAAAACACTGATTTCACGCTCATGATTCGCAGTTCCATTCTTCGAGGGTTGCGGATGGCATCAACCAAACCATCCCGTTACTGCATCCCGCCTTTTGCAACAATCCGGAATTGTTGACGCATTGCCCCAGCAAACACAAACGAAATTAGAATAATTCGACCAACCGAGATAAAGCCACCCAGCAACGCAGTTTTCCAAGATTTCCCAGAACACCAACCGGAGTCTTCAATTGAGAATCACCACATGGAATGTCAATGGCCTTCGCGCTGCCATTCGGAAGGGCTTTAGTGAACATTTGACAGCTATCAACCCAGACGTTCTTCTGCTTCAGGAAGTCAGGGCGACTCCGGATCAGTTGCCGCCCGAATTTCGAGCCCCGGCGGGCTGGCATGTCGAATGGCATCCTGCACAAAAGCTTGGGTATTCGGGCACCGCCGTCTGGTCTCGAACGCCAATTCAGGTCCGTCAACGAGGTCTCACAGATCGATCTAAAGACGAAGAAGGACGCTTACTGGAGGTCGAGATTCAAGGAATCCACTTTGCCTGTGTCTATCTTCCCTCAGGCTCTTCCGGCCCGGAACGTCAGGCGATCAAGGAAAAATGGATGACCAACTTCCAGCGCTGGGCGAAGTCTCGCCGCGACGGCCATCCGTTCTTCTTTGGCGGCGATATCAACGTGGCTCACACCGAAAAGGACATCTTCTACGCCAAGTCCAACGAAGGCACGTCGGGGTTCATGCCACACGAGCGAGATTGGTTCGGGAAACTCCTGAAGTCAGGCTGGCACGACCTTGTCCGCGAACATCACGGCGACGTCCAGGGTCCGTATTCGTGGTGGTCCAACCGAGGCCGCGCGAGGGAACTCGACCGCGGCTGGCGCATCGACTACCTCCTCTGCAACAAAGCCGCACGACCACTCTTCAAGTCCGCACAAATCCACCGCGAAGGCGGACTCGAAATCAGCGACCATGCTCCGGTGTCGATTGATATTGAGGTTTAGGAGCCGCAAGGAGGGAACCAGCGAGAATCGACAGACCGCAATTCCCGGCTTCCCGCCTGAAGGTATTCACACAGGTTTTTTGCGGTTAAACTCCGACTTCATTGTTTCAAATCTCAGATTCCAATTTCAAATCAGTCACCTACTGGCCCGGTTCCCGGCCTGTTGGTCACTTTCCTCAGACTCAATTCGCTTCATTCCATGTTTCAACCCGTTACTGACAGCAATTTCGTTTCCGGTGAACATTCCGTCCTGAAGTTCTGGGAGATCGAACAGATCTTTCGACAGCTGCGTCAGAAGAACGCAGGCCGCAAGCGATGGAGCTTCCTGGATGGCCCCATCACGGCCAACAACCCAATGGGCGTCCATCATGCCTGGGGTCGCACGTATAAGGATACGTACCAGCGTTTCTTCGCGATGACCGGACACGACCAGCGATACCAAAACGGCTTTGACTGCCAGGGTCTGTGGGTCGAGGTTGAAGTCGAGAAGCAGCTCGGGCTGGGAACCAAGACAGCAGTCCACGAATACGGAATCGATAACTTCGTCAACGAGTGCAAACGACGAGTCCTCCGGTTTGCGGCGCGTCAGACGGAACAGTCGCAGCGACTTGGTTACTGGATGGACTGGGATGATCCCGATCTCCTGCGATCCCTGGCAGAACATCTGGGAACCGATGCCGAAGTGACGATCACAACGCCATCTGGAAAGTCCGTCTCCGGCAAGGCTCATCAGCTCGTCGAGAAACTCGGTAACCCGGAATGGGGCGGAAGCTACTTCACGTTCTCCACGGAGAACAACGAGACCATCTGGACGTTCCTGAAGAAGTGCTTCAATCGAGGCAAGGTGTATCAGGGGCATGACGTTATGCCATGGTCCGGCCGAGGCGGCAGTGCGTATTCGCAAATGGAAATCGCCGAAGGCCGAAAGCTGACGACGCATAAGAGCGTGTTTGTCAGGTTGCCGATCAGGAGAGAAGGCACTGGGAATGATGTGAAGAATGGGAATCATGCGCCCTCGCTTCAATCCCATGATTCACATTCTTCCCATGACTCCCATCCAGCAGCCCAGGAATATCTCCTCGTCTGGACCACAACCCCGTGGACGCTCACCAGCAACGTCGCGTGTGCGGTCAACCCTGATCTGGATTACATCAGGATCCAGACCAAGCGTGACAATGCGATCTACTACTTCGCCAGGGACAACCTGAACTTCCAGCGACTGGCGACCGAGTTCAAAGATGGCTTCGGACGACCGGAATGGAAATGGCCGGAAGGCGTTCCAAAGCTGAAGACCATCGCACAGATCTTCAAGGAACAAGGCGGCTTCGAAGAACTCGGCACGATCAAAGGTGCCGAGATGGTAGGCTGGAAGTACGATGGTCCATTTGACGAACTGCCGGCACAGCAGTCAGACGGTGGTTTTCCTGTCGACGAAAACAACCTCGGCAAGTCTGGCGCAAAGTGGCATCAGGTGATCGACGGTGGCCGAGATTCTCGCGGCAATGCGAATGTCGTGGCCGGCGAAGGAACGGGCATTGTTCACATGGCTCCGGGCTGCGGTGATATCGACCACAAGATCGGTATGTCCGTCGGAATGCCCGTGATTGCTCCTCTGAAGGATGATGGCACGTACGACGAAGGCTTCGGTGAGTTCACCGGGCTTGAAGCCATCTCTCCGAAGACGGCCGAACTGGTCTTTGAGAAGCTCAAGGCCAAAGGCATGCTCGTGTCCGTCGAGGTCTATCCTCACATCTATCCGCACTGCTGGCGAACGGGTGATGAACTGGTCTTCCGACTGGTCGACGAATGGTTCATCAACATGGACTGGCGTGATGAGATCAAAGACGTGACTCGTCAGATTCGCTGGCTGCCCGACAGCATCGACGGGCAGGAACGCGAAATCGAATGGCTGTCCAACATGGGCGACTGGATGATTTCCAAGAAACGCTTTTGGGGGCTCGCGCTGCCAATCTGGGTCGACGAACAAACGGGCGACTACGAAGTCATCGGTTCACTCGCCGAACTGAAAGAACGCGCTGTCGAAGGCTGGAACGATTTCGAAGGCAACACGCCTCATCGTCCCTGGATCGACAAGGTCAAAATTCGAAACCCGAAGACGGGCAATCTGATGTCCCGTATTCCGGACGTCGGTAACCCATGGCTGGATGCCGGCATCGTTCCGTTCAGTACCATGGGCTACAACCACAACCGCGAAGAATGGAAGAAGTGGTATCCCGCGGATCTTGTGACAGAATGCTTCCCTGGCCAGTTCCGTAACTGGTTCTACTCGATGCTGTCGCTCTCCACGATGATGCGCTACGACGAAGCTGACAACGCGGAAGACAAGAAGCCGTTCCGCACGCTGCTCGGACATCGCCTTGTTCAGAACGAACAGGGCAAGCCGATGCACAAGTCGGATGGAACCGCGATCTGGTTTGAAGAAGCCGCTGAACAGCTCGGCGTCGACACCATGCGCTGGATGTATCTGGCTCAGAACCCGGCGCAGGATCTTCGATTTGGAACGCGACATCCGGACAAACCGGTCACGCTTCAAACTCCGGAAGGTCCGATCAACAAGACCAAAGAAGGCGTGCCGACCGCAACCGTCACCAGCGGCCCCGCCGATGAAACTCGCCGACAGATCCTGATCCCATTGTGGAACTGTTACAAGTTCTTCGTCGACTACGCGATCGCGGATGGCTTTGTGCCGAGCGATGACCTGCGCCGGCGAGCTGCACAAAGTCGTCATCACTCTCCGAGTGATGGAACTGCAGCGCGTCACTCGGAGAGTGACGGCTACTCTGTTCGTCCCGAGATCGACCGCTGGATCCTGTCCAACCTGCAGTCACTCATCGAAGTGGCTCATCGAGAAATGTCGAACTTCAACGCGCCGGCCTTCTGCGCGGCGGCAGCTCAATTTATTGATGACCTGAGCAACTGGTACATTCGCCGCAATCGCCGACGCTTCTGGCGTTCCAAAGATGCCAGCGATACGGACAAGAATGCAGCCTACGAAACCCTGTACGAAGTGCTCGTCACCCTCTGCCGGCTCCTGGCACCATGCATTCCGTTCCTGACGGAGAGGATGTATCGGAACCTCGCCTTCGGCGAGGGGTTTTCGGAGGAAAGCGGAAAGCCGAAAGCCGAAAGCCGAGAATCGCTTTCCCTTCCCCCATCGGTTCATCTTTGCGATTTTCCGATGGCCGACTCGGCGCTGCTCGATGAGGCTCTCAACCTGCGGATGGCGGCGGCGCAGAAAGTTGTTCGACTGGGACACAAGCTGCGAGAAGAATCGAATCTGCGAGTTCGTCAACCGCTGGCGGAACTCCACTTCGCGGCAGCCTCCGAAGAGACTGCCGCAGCAATTGAGACTCTGGGCGATGTCATCGGTGAAGAGCTGAATATTCACAAAGTCGTGCGTCAGCAGAACCTGGATGCTCTGGTGAAGTACGCGTACAAACCCAACCTGAAGACGCTTGGGCCTAAGTACGGCAAGCTGCTGAATCTTCTGCGAACAAAACTGCCGGAGCTTGGTGATGCGGTTCTGGGTCCTCTCCGTCGAGGCCAGAATGTGACCGTTCAGCTGGACGGGAACACCGTGGATCTGACTCCGGACGACGTCCTTGTCAGCACCGAACAGGCGGCCGACTGGGTCTGCGCCGATGACGCGGGCATTCAGGTGGCAATCAGCACCGTGTTGACACCGGAACTCGTGCGAGAAGGCATGTCGCGAGACTTCGTGCGTCAGGTTCAGCAGCTTCGCAAAGATGCCAACCTGAACATCACGGATCGCATTCGCATCCAGTACAACTCGGCAGACAATTCCATCCATGCGATGGTCACCGAATGGGGCGACTACATCAAAGGAGAAACCCTGGCCGATTCCATCGAAGCCTCACCGTCCCCAGGCCCCGGCACAAAAACCGTCAAAGTCGGCGACGCCGATGCCGCGATCTGGCTGGTGCTGTATCAGTAAAAATCCTACGTTGGCGATGCCGAAATGGAACTACTCAATCAACTTCTGGAACTGACCGATGAATTTCGGCAACAGGAAGTGCCATACGCGATCTGCGGCGGCCTTGCGATGGCAGTCCACGGAGTCCCTCGCGCTACCCAGGACATTGACCTTCTGATTCCGGAAGACTACCTGACGAAAGCTCTCGAAGTGGCCAAAACCAGGGGATTCTGGCTACCAGCTGGACCTATACCGCTGAAAGCAAGAACGCCTCTTGCAACGTCGGTGCATCGCGTGTCAAAGGCCATGGGAAGTTATCTGATTCCACTGGATCTGATTCTCGTCAGCCCATCACTTCAGCAAGTTTGGGACGGACGTCTTGAAGGGAAAATCGGTGATCGACGCCTGACAGTTGTGTCACGAGATGGCTTGATTGAAATGAAGCGCATCGCCGGGCGTCACAGAGATCTTGATGACATCGAACGACTGACTGAAAGTTCAAATGATGAACCATCCGATGTCTCTTAATCACGCCTCGACGACAGTCGATATGTCTCCTGAGGCAATTCTCTCACGACTAAAGCTGGTTGACGAACTCAATCACCTTTGTCGCATTCTTGGCAAAACCAGCCTCTCGGAAAAAACACCTGAATTGATGGTCGCTGAATCATCAACCATGGACCTAAATGCAGTTGGAAATGCCACGCAGGATTCAGCGAGAGATGAACACGGCTGACATGTCCCCTGAAGCCATCGCCGCTCGGCTGCGGCAACTGAGTGAACTCTATGACCTGAGCCTGATGCTGCGATCGGCGAAGAAGGTCGACCAATCTGGCCGATTTTCCGAATCGACGCCCCAAACAAGACACCTGGACCAGGGCGATCCTGCCTCGACATGAAGAAAGCCGGACAACGGCCTGATTTCAGTTTCCTGCCGACGTCCCATCGTTCATCATTCTGCCGATCCTGCTGCAAATTGGGAATTCCGATTTCTCGTTTCAGCTCCTGCCAATACTCCAGCCCCCCTGCTCTTCGAGTCTCTCCATGAACATGGTTTGTCGCCTGCTCCCATCCGCCCTGGCCCTGCTATTCCTCGTCCAGTCGCTCCCTGCTCAGGACAACACTGTGGCTGCGCCGGCTGAAGCCGCGCCGGCCAAAGGCAGTGCGGATCGTCCAATCCAGGCTTTGCTGGTCACCGGAGGATGCTGCCACGATTACGATCGACAGAAGCTCATTCTGACTCGCGGAATCAGCGCGAGAGCCAACGTGCGATGGACCGTCGTGCATCAGGGCGGAACATCAACCGACACAAAGATCCCGCTCTACGATGACCCGAACTGGGCGGATGGTTTCGACATCGTGGTTCACAACGAATGCTTCGCACATGTGACCGACAAGGAATTTGTTGACCGCATCCTGAAGCCTCATCGTGAAGGTCTGCCAGCCATCCTGATTCACTGCGCGATGCATTGTTATCGAGTCGGTGATGATCGCTGGTTCGAATTCTGCGGCGTCCAGTCTCCAGGCCACGGTCCTCACTATTCGTACACGATCAACAACGTCAAACCGGATCATCCGATCATGGATGGCTTCGGCGAGCGCTTTGTTGTGCCTAAAGGTGAGCTGTATCACGCGGCCAAAGTGTTCGATACGGCAACCCCGCTGGCCGTTGCCAATCGACAGGACAACAACGAGCCTCAGGTCTGCATCTGGACGAACGACTATCGAGGTACGCGAGTCTTCGCGACAACCGTGGGTCACTACAACGAAACGATGGTGGAGCCGACCTATCTGGACATGGTCACGAAAGGATTGCTGTGGTCGGTCGGTCGCGATCCCGTGAAGGACTTTACTCCCATCACCGTTCAGCAGGATGAAGAAATCCGAGCACTCGCGACGGCGAAGGTCGAAAAGAACAGCCCCGTGCTGACTCAGGGCTGCTGCGGCGAAGGCAATCTGGTCTTCAACAAAACGGCCAAAGCCACCAGCGAAGAAACCGGAAAGAACAACTTCGCGAAGAATGCCGTCGATGGTCGGCTGGACACTCGCTGGTGCGCGGCTGGGCCGAACGCACGCGAATCGATCACCCTCGACTTGGAGAAGGCTCAGTCTGTTCGCAACGTGCGGCTGCATTGGGAATCAAGGAACACGGCTTACCAGTACACGATTGAATCGTCAGCCGACGGAAACGAATGGACCATGTTGGCTGATCGCTCGGAAAACAAAGAACGGAACGGATTGTCCGTTGATGAAGTCAAAACTGATGATGCTCGTTATCTGAAGATCACCTTCAAGGGCTCCAATGGCGGCGGATGGGGCAGCATCTGGGAAATCGAAGCTTATCCCGGCGATCTTCCTCCATTGCCTGAAGGTGTCGCGGCAGGAAGCGAATCTTCAGCCAGCGTTGAAGATGTCAAAGCTCCGAAAGGCTTCGACGTCCGCATCTTCGCCGGTCCGCCGCAGGTGACTTACCCGGTCTGCATCACCACGTCCGTCGATGGAGAAGTCTTCGTCGGCGTCGATGAACAGGGATCGCTCGGAAAGGATCCCGGTCGAGGCAAAGTGGTGCGATGCATTGATACCGACGGCGATGGCAAGGCCGACAAGTTCAATGACTTCGCAAAGATGGATCATCCGCGCGGACTGGTTTATGACCACGGCTCTCTATGGGTTCTCCATCCACCGTTTCTGTCCGTCTTTCATGATGTTGATGGCGATGGCATGTCAGACAAAAGCGAGGTCCTGATCGAAGGCATCAGCACCGATGAAGTCAACAAGCGAGGAGCTGACCACACGACCAACGGAATTCGCATGGGCATCGACGGCTGGATTTACATCGCGGTCGGCGACTTCGGATTCAACAAGGCCGTTGGCAAAGACGGCACGACGCTCAGCAAACGCGGCGGCGGTGTGGTGCGAGTTCGCCCGGATGGAACGGAGATGGAAGTCTTCTCCTGGGGCCAGCGAAACATCGTCGACATCGCGATTGATCCTTCGATGAACGTGTTCACTCGAGACAACACCAACGACGGCGGTGGCTGGGACATTCGGCTTTCGCACGTCATGCAGACGGCCAACTATGGTTACCCGTCTCAGTACATCAACTTCACCGAAGAAATCATGCCGCCGCTGGCTGACTATGGTGGAGGATCCGGCTGTGGTGCTCTGTACTTTCAGGATGACCGATGGCCGTCACCTTACAACGACATGCTTCTAACGTGTGACTGGGGACGCAGCGAAGTCTTCAGCCACCGACTTCCGAAACACGGCGCCACGTTTGATGCTCAGCAGGACACATTCCTGACGATTCCTCGCCCGACAGATGCCGACGCCGACGCTAGCGGCCGCTTGTATGTCACAAGCTGGAAAAACGGCGGCTTCGCATTCGAACGCCCGGACGTTGGATTCGTGGCGATGATCACGCCGGAGAACTTCGTGGCTCATCCCGTCTCCACAAAGGCGAGCGGCAGGGCGTCAGCCCTCCGTGCCCCCCTGCAAGACATCAACGATTCCGAATTGGTTCAGTTGCTGCGAAGCCCATCGGATGCTTTGCGCCTGGCCGCCAGTCGAGCGTTAGTCCTTCGTGGTTCGCGCGACGTGACACGGAGGGCTGACGCCCAACCGCTCGCCGATGCGCTCGTCGCGCTGGCGAAGGATCGTACGGCTTCTGTGAATTCTCGCGTTGCTGCAGTCTGGACATTGCGACAAGTCAATTGGGATGCGTTCAAGGCTGCTTTCGGTTCTTTGCTGATTGATGCAGATCTTCGCGAACATGTCATCCGCGCGGCGACGGATCGTAAGTCTCAGATCGATAAGGGTCTTTCATCCCCGATCTTCTCCAAGCTCGACGACGGCAATCCGCGAGTCGTCGCAGCGGCGGTGGTGGCGATGGGACGTATGGAGGAAACACGAGCAGCGAAGAAGTTGCTGGAACTTGCGACTCCAGCGAGCGGCAGGGCATCAGCCCTCCGTGCCACGGCGCGCGAATCACGGAGGGCTGACGCCCAACCGCTCGCCGAAGAACAGAAGAAAGACGCATGGCGTCTTCCTGATCCCGATCGAGTCGTCCCGCATCTGGCCGTCAAGGCCCTAGTGCAGTTCAATGCCTTTGACGCCTGTCTGGAAGCCCTGAATGGGCCTCATCGAGCCGGTGCGATTGCCGCGCTGAAGCACATGCATGATCCGAAGACCGTTGATGGTCTCTTCAAAGTGCTCAGCACCAGCCGCGACGACTCACTTCGTCGCGAGGTCTGGACGACACTCATTCGACTGTATCACCGCGAAGGCGAATTCACGGTCGACAGCCCGAAGTGGTGGGGAACTCGACCGGACACCACCGGCCCATACTACGATCGCCAGAAGTGGAGCGAATCCGACCGAATCGCCGACGCGATCAAAGTGGCCATGGCCGAAGCCGACGATTCTTTGAAGGCACACCTGACAGAGCAATTGAAGAAGCACGTCGTGAATCTCGACGGACTTTCAGCCGACGTCACGATGAAGGAAGAGGAAAAAGCCATCGTGCTTCCAAAGGCAGATCCGAACGATCCTAACGCCATCGCAAATCTGGAGTTCGACGTGATTGCTCAGCGAGCAGCCGCGACTCCGGGC
>CAZIGZ010000135.1:0-17150 GCA_964538835.1 uncultured Chitinophaga sp.
GCCTGAACTGTTGTAAACGGATAGTCCGTTCCGAACAGGACTTTGTCCCAGACTCCGTATTCCTGAACCAGCATCAGACTCTGATACAGCTGAAACGGACGATAATGCAGAGCCGAAAGGTCAGCGTACAAGTGAGGGTGCTTGCGAATCACGGCAATGCACTCCCCTTCGAACGGATGTCCCAGATGAGCAAGGATCATGCGGACTTCCGGGTATCGAATCGCAACCGGATCCAGATGACGCGGAAGAGTCAACTCCAGCGGGGCCTGCGAGATAAACGTTGTCCCGGTATGCAGCAAGACCGGCAACCGGTGTTCCTGAGCATACTGCCAGAGTTCATTCAGTCGTTCGTCATCCGGGCGAAAGCCAGCATACATCGGCATGAGCTTGATGCCCTTTAGGCCAAGTTCCTGATGCCCATACTGCATTTCCTTTTGCCAGCCGGGCTGAGTCGGATCGAGCGACAGGAAGCCGATCAGCTGCTGAGGATGATTCGCCACGTACCGAGCCACTTCGCGATCATCGACCCACAGCCCGCTGAGCTTCGCCTTTCCGCCAAAGACAATCGTGCGAACATCCGGCAATGATGTCTTCTGATAGTCTTCAAAGCGAACGGTCAGATCCACTTCCACTCCGGCACGGGCTCGCCTCGCCTGTTGACGAAAGTCATCCTGAAAGTCTCGTGGGTATACCCAGAAGTGACTGTGAACATCAATGATCGCCATGAGGTTCTACCTCTCGAAAAACAAAGGTTAGCCACAGCACAGCAGCCGTCACAAGAACTCCAAGATTGATCCAGAAGATCGGATCCCACTGCGCGCGTCCCGAATATCCTCGTGCTTCAAACCAGTCCGCAAGAACTCCGACCAGCAACTGCGAGGCCATTGCTCCAACAACGCCGGCGGAATTCATCAGCCCGAAGAGTGCTCCGACATGGCGACCACTGATCCCGATCGCGCAGGACCACCAGAGCGGCTGAGTGGCCTGGGTCGCGAAACAGGAGCACGCTGTCAGCAGCACGGCCGCCCATGCATGATTCGTCGTGAGCGCGAGAAACAGAGCGATCGCGGCGAGCGTGAACCATGCTCCTCCGGCTGCTCGACGGCGAGCCAGCGAGGAGGTGACATTGAACAGATCCATCAGCGTGCCGCCTGCCAGTGTTCCCGCGGCAGCAAAGGAAAGCACAACCGACGCCATCACGCCAGACTCTTCCGTCGACACTCCTCGACCAGACACCAGGTACTTCGGAAACCACGAGAAGTAGATGTAGCTGTTGAAGGACGCACAGATCATGATCAGGCTGAGAATCCAGATGCTGGGATTCGTCAGAACAAGTTCCCACGGAATCGGCGCGTGGCCGGATTCTTTCTTTGTTCCCTGACCGATGTATCGTGCTTCTTCCGGAGTCACAGACGGATGTTCCGACGGCTCATCACGATACCATCGACGAAACCCTGCCGCCCAAAGCAGGCCCAGGCTTCCGAACACAACAAACGTCCAGCGCCAGCCGATTCGAGCAATCAGTGTGGTGGCCAGAAACGGCGACATGGCTCCTCCGACCTGTGATGCAGCCAGCAGAATTCCCTGCACCCTGCCCCGCTCCTGAATCGGAAACCAGCGCGAGACAACTCGGGCAGCATTTGGAAACGCTCCCGCTTCTCCGGCTCCAAACAGAAATCGCACGATGACCAGCGAACCAAGATTGAAGCAGGCTCCGGTCAGCGCGGTGAAAAAGGACCACCAAAGAGAAATCCGCGTCAGGACTCGCCGGGCTCCGAGCAGATCGCCCCAGCGTCCCGTCGGAATTTCAAACAATCCGTAGGCCAGAGTGAACGACATCAGAACGATGCCTGTCTGAGTATTCGAGATCTTCAGATCCTTCTGAATGGCATCCAGCGCCGCGGAGATACAAATCCGGTCCAGATACAATATGCCGGAGAGCGCACAGAGCCAGCCGAGCACGGCAAATCGAACTCGCCCCACGGCGCCTGCAGCCGAAGATCCACTGTTCGGAGGCGAATGAGGTGAATCGCTCATGCAGCAGAATCCATCACAGGTCAATGTTCGTCGGTGCTCAACGCAGACTCAGCGAGGCTGTTCTGCATATCGTAACAGGATCAGGGGGCGAAAAACCAACAAGGGCGGAAAGCGGCGGATTGCCTTTCACGCTGGTAAGCCAGACGGTTTATTGACGCGGCACACTTTGTTGTTTGCCTGCCAGAATCCGGTTCGCACCGAATTCATGGGATTTCGCAGAGAAGCAGACTCTGCCAGAACCAAAAGTTCCGCAATGTTCGATCCGCTTCTCATCCAGCATCGCACCCATTACAACTCACCCCCCATCAAGGGCTGACAGCCCTGACCCCGAGGAGCCTCAGGGTTCGCTGTCGATTCGCCGCCAGTTCAAATCAAGAGGTGTGAAGAGTGTGGACTCGTCAGATTCCGTTTCGCGTAGACATTGCCGGCGTCATCGAGATCATGGGATCGTCGCTGTACAGCCGCATGGATACTCCGATCCGTGAACTGATCCAGAATGCTCATGATGCGATCATGCGACGCCGCAATCGTGATCTGACATTCAAGGGCCGCATTGATATTCGTCAGAACGCGGAACAGGGAACAATTACGTTCAGCGATGACGGCATCGGACTCAGCCCGCAGGATGCTGAGCAGTACCTGGGAACATTGGGCATCGGCATTACCGGTCTTTTGAAGGGTCGAGGATCCGACGAGCAGCGGACTCAAGTGCACGGCGACGGTCAGCATCTGATCGGTCAGTTCGGGATCGGCCTGTTCAGTGCGTTTATGCTGGCAGATCGACTGATCGTTGAAAGCCGCCGTGAAGACTGTCCGGAAGGTGTTCGCTGGGAAGCAGGACCGGGCACTGAGATTACTCTTTCCTCGTCAGAACAGGCTCGTGTCGGCACGACCGTCACACTGTTTCTGAAGCCTCAGTTCAAGGTAATGGCAGAGTCTGTCGACATCCTGGAATCTGCCATCAAGGAATTTGCCGACTTCCTGACTCTGCCGATTCATCTGAACGACAGTGCGGCGCGTATCAACGTAATCAATGTGGCCTGGTTCGAACCAACACCGGACCCGGAATCCGTCGAACTGGCGCTGGCAAACTACTTCAATGAATCGCCGCTCGATGTCATTCCGATTCGCGTCGAGAAGCCTGTCTCGATCGCCGGCGCGCTGTACATTTCTCCTCAGCGCACGCCTGGCTTTGCCGACGAAGCAACGGTCGCGGTAACGGTGCGACGGATGGTGATCTCTCGGCGAGTTCGCGATCTGCTTCCGCCCTGGGCCACATTCCTTCGCGGTGTTCTTGAACTGGAAGACAGTACGCCTACGGCCAGCCGCGAAGATCTTGTGCGAGATGATCGCTTTCGACTGCTGCGATCATCTCTCGATGAGTTCATCTACGGCCACTTCGAAAAACTGGCCGACGAACAGCCTTCGCGACTGGAAGCGATCGTCAACTGGCATCGTTACACGCTGGCCGGCGCCGCACTGAGTGAGCCTCGTCTGCGGCAACTGCTTCGCAAGGTGTACCGGTTCAAGACATCGCAGGGACCGCTTCTGTTTGAAGAGGTTCTGCAGAGAAGCCTGGCTGATGCTCTGCATGAATCCGATGCCGAGTTTGTAATCTGGTACAACGCGGACCGTCGTCAGGAACGTTATCTGGACGACGTGTTCGCCAACAATTCCACACCGTGTGTTCACGCGTGCCGCAGCTTTGAAGAAAGCCTGCTGGCTTCGATGATTGCCGATGATGCCGCTGGGTCCACTGATCTGCGTCAGGCGACACCATCGTCTCCCAACTTTGCCGAATCCGTCATGGGCATGACCGATGTCGAAGACGCGGATGAAGCATGGAGCGACTTCTTTCGATCTACCGGCGCCAAAGTGCTGCTGGCGTCATTTCCGCACGGCCTGCCTGTTGTGGCCTTCCTGAATGAACGCTACGAGCTGGCTCAGACGTTCGAAGAGCTGCGAAAGGAAGGCGACATTCCTCAGGGCTTCCAGCGTCTTATTGATGCTCACTTCCGCCAGGCTCCGGCCGGAAAGAATGAAGTGATTCTGAACCGCGATCATCGTCTGGTCCAGAGAGCCCTTCGTAATGGTCCCCGCAGCCCGCTGGCCAGTGTCCTGCGACTACTGGTCCTGAACTCGCTCACAGCCGCCGGCGCGGGGCGATCCAAAGAAGCCTCACAGATTCAAATGGAAGATCTCGACTGGATCGCCGATGCACTCTGGGGTCAGAATTAATGACATTCTTCCCATTATTCCCATGACTCCCGCCAATCACCATTGACAGGCGCACTACGCTACTGGTGATGTCGGCAACCCGGGCAGCAATACCGACAGGCGCTTCCCCTGCCCCTGCAGCTCAGTCGTCAGCGCCTTGAGATTCTGCTCCACGCTGCAATCCACAGACTGTGAAGTGGTCAGGTCGACAGTCACGTCATTGCCAATCTGGAACTCCTGCAGAATCGCCGCGTGCACCAGGGGCCAGCTGGACGACACACAGGCCTGCCGAACAATCACGATGACAGAATCGTGACGGTCTCCGGAGACGATCTCTATTTGAGGCTGAAACATGCCCTCACCCACGATGACTCGACTCTATAACGCTTGAATCGATCGAAGCGGCTCGTGGGAAGCTCAACAGCAAATGCGGTGCCACGACAACTGGAACGGGCGAAACAGGATCCAAGGCAGTTTCACTGAGTCTATAGCGACCGAAAACGACTGGAAGACGACAACATGGTCGGACTTCAATCAGCCTGTTCATCATCCGACCAGACAGACCGCCCGATGCTGATTCCCAAAGCGCGAATCTTGGTGCGAAGACTTCCACGAGTAATTCCGAGGATTCGGGCGGCCTGGACCTGGTTTCCGGCTGTGTGCTTCAGAACTCGCATCAGCAGCTCACGCTCCATCAGTTCCAGAGTCATCGCGTAGAGATTCTCGGCTCCGGATTCGATCGCTTTCTGAACGAAGGTGTCGAGGGCCACATCCGTGCCGGCCGCATTGTCCAGCCCGGATTCGTCATTTCGCTGCGTCTGAAGGTGAACGGGCAGGTGAGATGGCAGAAGGACGGCTCCCTGCATCTGCAGAAGAGACTGTTTCAGAACACTCTGCAGTTCACGAATGTTCCCTGGCCATCGATAGTGCTGAAGCAGCTGCAGGGTTTCCGGCGCGATATCACGGACGGTCTTGTTGAGTTCAAAGCTGAACCGTCGAACGAAGTGCTGAATCAGCAGAGCGAGGTCGTCTCCTCGTTCACGCAGAGGCGGCAGTCGAAGCGAATAGACATTCAGCCGAAAGAACAGGTCTTTTCGGAAGCGTCCTGTCTCCGTCATGTTCTCCAGCAGAGCATTCGTTGCAGCAATCAGACGCACATCGGTCTGAATCGTCTCACTGCCACCAACCCGTTCGAACTGCTGTTCCTGAATCAGTCGCAGAATCTTTGCCTGAGTCAGTGGTGTGAGTTCGCCGACTTCATCGAGGAAGATCGTTCCTCCATGACACTGCTCAAACTTTCCAATGCGCTTTCGATCAGCGCCGGTGAACGCGCCTTTTTCATGGCCAAAGAGTTCGCTCTCCAGCAGCTGCTCCGGAATCGCCGCACAGTTGATCGCAAGAAACGGTTTGGACGATCGATGGCTGTGCTGATAGATCGCCCGAGCCACCAGTTCCTTTCCCGTGCCGGATTCACCCAGCAGCAGCACAGTCACATCCTGTGCGGCCACACGTCCGATTCCTTTATAGAGTTCCTGCATTGCCGAACATGAACCAATCAGCAGATCACCCGAAACGGGGGGTGCCGCTTCCTGTGGCAACGCGGCCGGACGTCGCATCAGTCGACTGGACTGCAGAGCCGTCTCAATGAGCTCTCTCAGCTGAGGCAGTTCCAGCGGCTTGAGCAGATACTCGAACGCCCCCTGCTTGATGGCTTCAATGGCAAGGTCCGTTGTGCCATGCCCGGTGATCAGAATTATGGGAATCCGCTCGTCAATGGCTCGCAGCTTCTGAAATGTCGACAGGCCTGTCGCATCCGGCAGGTGAAGATCCAGCACGATAGCGTCCGGAGACTGTTCTCTGGTGATCTGTTCAGCCGTGCTGGCATTCATCGCGGTCAGAATTTCCAGATCCTGTCCGCGAAACGCTCGCTGAAATGCATGGTGAATGGACGCTTCATCGTCCACAATCAGAAGCCGGGGAAGTGACAATGAGGTCGACATGAAGGCGCTTGTAACTGAAGGAACCCGGAGAACGGCCAAAGGTCACGCAGGTCCCTGCTCGACGGAACCCGCGGGATCATTCACGGTATCGTATCGTGACAGCACACACACTGCATCTGCATGCAGTTGATTCTGCAGAGGCACTGAAATTGTCGGAACACGACATCATGTCACGTGTTCCAAACGCCGGAGAAATTCGAATGATTGCATTAATCGCTCACGATGCTCGCAAAGAACTGATGCTGGAGTTTGTTCGGCGACACCTGAGCTTCTTCAGGACACGAACGCTGGTTGCCACGGGAAACACCGGACGGATGATTTCGGTCAATCTCGGACTTCCAGTCGAATGTGTGGCCCACGGTCCTCATGGGGGCGACCTGATTATTGGCGGAAGAGTCGCCGAGGGAAAAGTGGAAGCCGTTCTGTTTCTTCGCGATCCTCTGACAGCGCAGCCACACGAACCCGACGTTGCCGCGCTGATGCGAGTCTGTGATGTGCATAATGTTCCACTGGCAACCAACCCGGCGACGGCAGAAGCTGTGATCACGACTTTGTCGCGAGCCGCACAGCTGATTCAGCCCGTACAACCCGAACGACTGCACTGAGGAGAATCGCGGCGGAAACACTCGTTCACTTCATAATCATTGCCGGCAAAACGGGTCTGTAGCGATCGTAACGGCCATGAAGAAGACAGCGAATTTGCGACACAAAAGGTTGTGCAACTTTTCGTGAACATGGAGCACACTTGCCGACAGTGAACTAGCTTTTTCTGTCGACTCCAACAGGGGTCATGTTTCCAGCAGTCAACCTGAGCTGTGTGAAATCGCTGCGTATCGGATGCGAGGGGCATACGAGGCCGACGGTTTTCCCGGCAGATCTGTGACGATTTGTGTCAACAGTTGCCAACACAACCAGACTTCCGGGATACAACCCGGACCTGATGACTCCGGCCATGCCGACAGACACCAGCGGTGTCCTGATTCGCATGCTGGCGGTATCAGAAGAAGCACGTCGCCAGCAGGCGATGACTGGCGAACGCCAGATCATCCCGCGAGCCCTGATGACGCTGCTGCTGCGAACCATGAAACTCCAGGATCCTTCCAGTCTGCTGCATGGTCAGCGGATTGCAGCCATTGCCAGCGGAGTGGCAAAGCTGCTCGGATGGGACGATGAACAACGGCGACAGCTGGAAATCGCAGCACTGCTGCACGACATCGGCAAACTGGGTGTGCCCGAGCATATCCTGAAGAAGCCGGGAAAACTCAGCAGCGAAGAATATGACTTCGTGCTGCTGCACCATCATGCGGCCGTGAACCTGCTGCAGGCGTTCCATACAGACCCTGCGGTCGTGTCCATGCTGACGATGCTGCATCATGATTTTGCAACCGCTGGCCTTCAAATGGAAACGACGGGGCAACCGGTCGACCTTCCTCTGGGACCAAGAATCCTGGCCGTCGCCGACGCCTACGATTCTCTCAGTACACCAAAACCCTATCGACGCGGGATGACGCATCAGGAAGTCATCAGCCTGCTGGAAGAGAAGTCCGGAAGCCGCTACGACGGGAACATTGTCAGAACCTTGAACCGCTGGTACGAAGCCGAGGGCGATTCACTGTTTCGCTTTGCGGAGTCATTTACCGGTACGGAACAAAAGCCGGAACTGACCGACGAACAGCGCAATGAAGCTGTCGCACTGGCTCAGTTCATCAATGTGCTCTACCAGTTCCAGCAGCTCTATGATGGCTATTTCGTTCTCGATTCCAACGAGAACTATGCGATCTGGAGTGACGGGATGCCGGGTATGACGGGGCTTCCGATTCAAAGCGTACTCGGACGTACGTGGCAGCCGGTGGATGTGCAGCTCGCACCGCTTACGGAAGAACAGTCTCCACCGGAACACCGTGACGAAACCATGGTCGGCCAGGTGCTGAAGAACGGACGAGCACAATTCGGCAGCAGACTCTGTCGAGTCAGCGGAACACGTCACCTGAAGGTTGATGTCTATACGATGCCGATTCTTGGCCCCGGCAACCGGGTTCAGGGTATCGTGCAGCTGCTTCGAAACAAGAGCGGTGTTCGTCGCCAAAGCCGCGAGTTTGTGGAACTGAAACTGGCTGCAACCCGCGACCCGCTGACCGGCGTGGCCAATCGAGGCCAGCTGGAAACTCAGCTCCGCCATTTGCTGGAAGATTTCCACGCGAATGAAGGAACTCGCTGTCTCAGCACGATCTTCCTCGACGTTGACCGTTTCAAACGCATCAATGACACGTATGGTCATCAGGTCGGTGACCAGGTCCTTGTCGACCTGACTCGACTGCTGCAGCACGAAACGTACTCGGCCGAAATCATTGGACGATATGGTGGCGAAGAGTTTGTCATTCTGTGTCCGGACACGGACATCGAAGCGGCTATTCGTCGAGCAGAACGTTTGCGTCATGCGATTCAGAAAAGCTCGATCGGCGGCATCAGTACCCTGAATGTCACGTCATCGTTCGGCGTTTCAACGGCCCGACTGGGCGACACAGTCCAGACACTGCTGGAGCGAGCTGACAATTGCCTTTACCGCGCGAAGGAAACCGGCCGAAACAAGACGTGCTGGGAAACAGAAGAAGTTCCGGAAGAAACCGTTGCGGCTTCACTGCCACAGGAAGAACAGCCTCAGCTGACTGAAGCCAATGGCGTTTATGAATTCCGTGAACGAATCGAAGTCAATACGTCGCTTGAACTGACGGCCATGAAGCTGCGAGCCTTCATATCGGAACACGGCGGAATTGTGCTCAGCCAGGAACAGGGCACGATGAAGATTCGCCTCGGAACACTCGGCATCACTCGCCGCTGGGGATCAAGTCCCGACCGACAGCCAGTGGATCTCTCAATCTCGTTTGAGACAACTCGAACGACAAACACAAACGATGGCAAAGCAAGAACGCATCGCATCGTGACCGTTCAGTTCACCTCGCGAGGTCGCGTGCCGGATACGGACACGTTCACCGTTCGCTGCATCGGACTGATGAGAGAACTGCGGGCCTATCTGCTGGGTTCATAGCTCAGCCATTCATCCGCCTTCTCTTCTGATCGTTTGGCGCTGGTTAAGCACGTGTTTATGACGGCCACCTGGTTGTGATGACCGCAGCGGCCAAATCTCTGCTCGATCGTCTTCGATCCACTATTTCTGCAGGTACGCTCCGCCAACCACAATCAGTCCGACAACCGCGACCACCAGAGTCACAGCGGATGGTCCTTCCAGAGTCGTGATGGTGATCTCTTTGGGACCGATCGCCTTTGTCGCGGCATGTTCCCAGTCGCTCAATGTCGGAAGCTCGCTCCCCACCACCTGGGGCCCGCCACTTCGAGCCAGCTGAATCCTGGGTGCGGTTCCAACCAGCAGATCATTTTCGTTCTTCAGCACAGAACGCCCCGAGGGACCGTCGGCCAGAGCGTCCCCTTCATTCGGGTCGCGGCTCTTCTCAAAGAACTCTTTCCGCCAAAGGTCCGTGGAGACAGACCCGTCATTCGGGAATCGGATGGGATCCTGAACACTGGCAGCCGACAGCTCCACGGCTCCAAGACCAAACAGACAGGAGAGCAAAGCCGACTGAAAAATGCTGGCGATGATACGGTTCATAAGTCCACTGCCCTTCGAGAATACCAAACAGTTTGCTCGCCCAGGTCGCCTGAGCATCGTTCCCGGATGAAGTCGAGAAAGGTGCCGGACTGGGCCAAAGGTTCTTCAATCTCTGATGCTCCCTTCCAAAAGCAGTCAGCGTTCCAATTGTCGCCTCACGGCCTTTCCACAAGCTGTGGGAGTGCAGCACCTGGCATCTCGGCGAGAACCCGTCCGACCGTCTGGCCTCCGTAGACAGGCAAAAAGACTGCGTTTTCACTACCTTCCACGCGATCTGTGGGAGACGCTCCGGTGTAAAGAAATCTGCACATTTCTGCCGGTGGCCCTGTGGGTCATGTGGCTTTCGGGCAACAAAAGGCTTCCACAACAGCGGTCGGTGATGCCCTCCAGCAACAGTCGGCACGGCACTTGCCAACTTGTGTCAACAGCGTACTTCACTGCCTTCGCGGCTCAGGAGGAGCCGGATGAAGGGCGGGATTGACCGTCAACAAGACGTTCCAATAGACTTGCCGGCCTTTGACTTACGACAAAATCGCCGGAACCTGGAGGAGCATGCGTCCCCTGCCGAGTTGGCAGTGTTCCTGACGATCACGTCCCGTGTTTATGTTCACTTAGAATTCAGGATGACCGCGCGACATGGAGTTTCTGGAAAAAGTCGGCGATTTCTTTACTGCTGCGACTCATCGAATTGAACGCGGCATTACGAACCTGTTCGGATCGTCCAACGAACGGCGCATGAAGAAGCTCGGCTTCGTTCGCGATCGCGTTGGCAACACGACCATCATCCCAGGTTCGATGCTCGACCGCATTAACGCGATGGAAAGCGACTGGCAGAAACTGTCTGACGACGAACTGCGTCAGACGGCTTCCAGATTTCGCGCGCGACTACAGAACGGCGAGACTCTGGATGACCTTCTTCCGGAAGCCTTTGCTGCGGTTCGCGAATCAGGCCGTCGCTACCTGAAGATGCGACATTACGAAGTGCAGATGATCGGCGGTTCCATCCTGCACAACGGGATGATCGCTGAAATGATGACGGGTGAAGGAAAGACGCTCGTGGCCACCCTGCCCGCGTTCCTCAACGCGCTGGGCGGCAAAGTTCACGTCGTGACCGTCAACGACTACCTGGCTCGCCGCGACATGGAATGGATGGGCCCGATCTATCTGAACCTTGGTTTGACCGTCGGCGCAATTCAGTCCAACATGGGTTCTTCTGAGCGACAGGTTCACTACGCCTGCGATATTACGTACGGAACCAGTAACCAGTTTGGCTTCGACTACCTTCGCGACAACATGAAGCCTTCCAAAGAGCAGCAGGTTCAGGGGCCGCTCGATTATGCGATCGTTGACGAAATCGACAACATCCTGATTGACGAAGCGCGAACTCCGCTGATCATCTCCGGCCCGGCACATGACAATCTGGACAAGTATCCGCGAGCAGACGCGGTGGCTCGTCAGCTTCGCAAGGAAGTGGACTTCGAAGTCAAAGAAAAGGAACACACCTGTCACCTGACCGAAGAAGGTGTTCGACGCGCCGAGCAGCTGGCCGGAGTGGAGAGCTTCTACACGGCGGGCAACATGGAATGGCCGCATCTGATCGACAATGCTCTGAAGGCTCATCACCTCTACAAGCGTGACGTGCATTACGTTGTGGAGAAAGGTGAAGTCGTCATCGTTGACGAAAACACAGGCCGAAAGATGGAAGGTCGTCAGTGGTCCGACGGTCTGCATCAGGCGGTCGAAGCCAAAGAAGGCGTGAAGATCAAGGAAGAGACACAGACGCTGGCGACCATCACGCTTCAGAACTACTTCAAGCTGTATCGCAAGCTGTCCGGGATGACCGGTACCGCCATGACGGAAGCCGAAGAATTCCTGAAGATCTACAACCTGGACGTGGTTGCTGTTCCGCCAAACCGACCCACCAAACGACTCAATCATCCCGACAACATCTACGGGACCGAAAAGGAAAAATGGGACGCGGTCGTCGCAGAAATTGTGGACGTCCATGGCACAGGCCGGCCGGTGCTGGTCGGAACAACATCCATTGAACTCTCCGAAATGCTCAGCAACCGCCTTGTTCGCAAAGGCGTTCCTCACAATGTTCTGAACGCGAAGTTCCATGAACGTGAGGCAGAAATCGTGGCTCAGGCCGGCCGAAAAGGCGCGGTCACGATCGCGACGAACATGGCTGGCCGAGGAACCGACATCATCCTCGGCGGTAACCCGGAACATTCCGCCTGGGAAGAACTGAAGGCGAAGTACAACTCGCGTCTGGATGTCCCCAAGATCGAATGGGACACGCTGACGAAGCAGATTGCTGACCGCGAAGGGATGGCGGCGGAAGGCAAGGTCGTCGCGGAACTCGGCGGTCTTCATGTGGTCGGTACCGAACGACATGATTCACGCCGAATCGACCTTCAGCTCCGAGGTCGTGCGGGACGTCAGGGCGACCCGGGTTCCAGTCGTTTCTTCATTTCGCTTGATGACAAACTGATGCGTCTGTTCATGGGCGACTCCGTGAAACGCATCATGCAGTGGGCAGGTCTCCGCGAAGGCGAACCGATCATCAGCCCAATGGTGACTCGCCGCATCGAAGCGGCTCAGAAGAAGCGCGAAGAACAGCACTTCGATCAGCGCAAGAACCTGCTCGAATATGACGAGATCATGGACGAACAGCGCAAGCGCACTTACACCTACCGTCAGCAGATTCTGGATGGCCAGGACTGTCGCAGTCTGCTGCTGGGGATGATGTACGATGAGATCACACGCTGGTCGAAGCACTTCCTGGCAAAGGATTATCGCTGGGATTCGATCGCTGCGTGGATCCGCCAGAACACTCAGCTGGAAGTGGAATCGTCCGACATTCGCGACATGAATCGTCAGGATATCACCAGCTGGATTCGCGACGAAGGTGAACGCCAGGGCGAGACTCAGATCTACGAACAGATCGATATTAACCTGCCGGAAGATGCTGACAGCAAGCTCGACTGGAACTGGCTGGCTCTGACAAAGTGGGCCAATCGGGCCTTCGGTCTGTCACTCAGCGACAAGGATCTTCGCAAGCATGAACGAAACCAGCTCGCTCTGTTCCTGCTCGAAAAGGCTCGCGAAGGAATTGCTCGCTGGGACCTGAAGGATCTGGACAACTTCCTCGATCCGCTCTTCCCGCAGAAGTCGCTCGCAGGATGGGCCAACTTCAACTTCCTGCTGGGCGTTCAGCCGGAAGAACTGAATGACAAAGAAGAACCGCAGATCGTTCAGCTGCTGAAGGACCGAGTGAAGCAGCGATACGATGAGAAAGAAGTAACGTTCCCGGTCTCCGTGGGAATGCACAACTTCCTCGAAGGTGACGGCAAGCAGAACGAACGTTTCAACCGGGAAAAACTGGCTCGCTGGGCAAATACGCGTTTTCGAACTGACCTCGATCCGGAAAAGTTCTCCGAACAGCTGTCAGCTCAGATCTACGAAACGCTCGTGGACATCAGCCGTAAGTTCCTGGCGCGACGACCGGCAGCAGCCACGGTGGAAAACAAACTGCGCGAGATTCTTGGATCGGCCACCGACAAAGCACGCCTGACAGAGACTCAGGCCACCGCTCTGCTGCGTTGGGTGGAAGATGATCTCGGTCTCGGAATGAATGCTGATCGTGTTCGGTCACTGACAGTCGGCCATGCCAAAATCGAGATCCTTCAGGGTATTGATCAGGTCTTCCGCCCGGAAATTCGTCAGACAGAACGTTCCGTGCTGCTCGAGTTTGTCGACACCGCATGGAAAGACCATCTGTACTTCATGGGCCACCTTCGTCAGGGGATCGGCTTCGTGGGCTATGCTCAGAAGGATCCTCGAACCGAATACAAACGCGAAGGACGTCGAGCCTTCCTGGCAATGTGGGATCGTATCGCCGAACAGGTCACTCAGACGCTGTTCCGTGTTGAACACGAAAGCCCGGCCTTTGTCGGTTCGCTCTGGCGAATCACAGCCACAGAGCACGACGTGGCTCCGCCGCCGGAATCGACCGTGGATAACCTTCAGACAAATGCTCCCGAGGCTGGCGAAGAAGGTAAGGTGACGGCACCAATCATTAACGCCGGTCCTCGTGTCGGACGCAATGAAGAATGTCCGTGCGGAAGCGGCAAGAAGTACAAAAAGTGCTGCGGTAAGTAGTGATAGAGATTCGCGACAGCCTGTCCGAACAAGGCAGGCTGTCGGTGTCTCAACGTACGAAGAATGGATTCTGCCGTGCGATGGATGCTCAACATCCTGTATCTCAGCCTGCTGACGATGCTGTCGCCATTCATCCTCTGGCGCATGGTTCGTCATGGACGCTATCGTCGCGGGCTCAGTGAAAAGCTCCTTGGACGACTGACCACCCCGCGCGACAGCAAACCGGTGGCCTGGTTTCATGCGGTCAGTGTCGGTGAAGTCATCCAGCTTCAGAAGGTCGTGAAGGAGTTTCGTCAGCAGAGCGGCGATCGGTACTCCATGCTGATCACGACATCGACGGATACCGGCTTTGATCTGGCGCGGCAGAGATTCACCGACTGCCATGTGACCTGGTTTCCGCTCGACTTTTCCTGGGCCGTCAGCAACGCCGTGCAGACAGTTCGTCCTGCCCTTGTTTGCCTGATGGAACTGGAACTGTGGCCGAACTTCCTGAGCGAATGTGAAAAACGAGGTATCCCGGTCGCGGTCGTCAACGCACGGCTTAGTGAAAAAAGCCATCGACGCTATCAACGCGTGTCGTCGATTCTGAAGCCAATGTTTGCCAGCCTTGATCTGGTTGCAGCTCAGTCCGCTGCCAACGGCGAACGACTGCTCAGTCTGGGCGTTCGGCCGGAACGCATGAAAACCACCGGCTCGATCAAATTCGACGGCGTCGAAACTCAGCGCAGTAACCCGAAGACCACAGCGCTGCGAATTCTGTTCGGTCTGCAGGATTCGGATCTGGTCCTCGTCGCTGGCAGTACTCAGGATCCCGAAGAGACGCTGATTCTGGATTGCTGGCGTTCACTGCGATCGACCTGCCCTGCTCTGCGACTGATTCTTGTGCCTCGACATAAGGAACGTTTCGAGGAAGTGGCTTCGCTGGTTGCAGGTCGAGGATTCACGGTCGTTCGAAGATCGGAACAGGATGCTTCCCGTCCTTCAGTTCTCTCATCAGACTCCGTCGGCCTTCTGGACACGATCGGCGAACTGGGAGCCTGCTGGGGTCTGGCGGACATTGCGTTCGTCGGCGGCAGCTTTGGCAATCGAGGCGGGCAGAACATGATTGAACCGGCGGCCTACGGAGCTGCTGTGATGTTCGGACCGAACACATGGAACTTCCGCGACGTTGTGCAGATCTTCAAAGAAGCCGATGCCTGCCGACAGCTCACTTCGCCCGAAGAACTTCTGCCGGTTCTTGAGCATCTGCTCAACAATGAACCCACTCGAAGAGCACTCGGCCACAAAGCCCAGCAAACCGTCCTCCACCACCAGGGCGCCACCTCCACCACCGCCAGCCTGCTCCTGCAACTCCTGACACCATCGGCCACAACCCGCAAAGCCGCCTAATGTAAAGCGATTGTCCCCAATCGCTCCCTCCACACGCAATCACCAACCAAACTATCAAGCAGCACAAAGCAAATCGCTCAACAACAGCGTTCCTCGCGATCGCCTCGCTGCCCGATCCGCGAAAATCCGCGTCCATCCGCGGTTTCGACTGCGCGTCGATAGCCCTGATATGGGAGCGACTGAGGACAGTCGCTTTACATTGGCTGCCGTTTGATTGCCTCATTCAGCATCGAGCCGAATTCACGGGCGCTCCAGAGGGAGCGGCCGACGCCCCAGCTGGTGTCGACGACTTTGGGGTCGATGTCGGCAAAGATGAAGTCTTCCATGTGCCGTCGGCTTCGAACGAGAATCTCGCCGTGAGGATCCATGATGTAACTGTCGCCGTAGCCAATGCCTTCGTAGTTCTGAATGCACTCCTCCTTGCCGAGTGACACATTGTTGCCGCGAACAAACCAGATCCCGTTCTCCACCGCGCGAGCCGTGTGGTCGGCGCGAACTTTCATAAAGTGCGAAATCAAACCTTCGGCACCGATGTAGTTGAAGTGAGGAGCAAACACGATGCGAGCCCCCTTGATGGCCAGGATGCGAGCTGGCTCGATGAACCCGCCATCCGAACAGATGATGACGCCGAACGTAACACCGTTATGCTGGAACACAGGGAAGTCGCGGCCCTGGCGATGAAAACGCTGGTAGGCCGAACACTTGCTGTAAAATCCAACAAGGTGCCCTTTGTGACAAACAACCGCTGTGTTGTACAAGTCCGAACCACGAGTCTCATTGAAGCCTACAATCAGCATCGACTCAAATCGACTCGTCGCGCTCAGCATTTGCGTGATCTGCGATGAGTCCTTTGCGAAGGCACTCGCGCGGGCCAGTTCTTCGGTATCGGGATAGCCTGTCAGGAAGCACTCCGGAAACGACACGATCTCGACTCGTTCCTTGTCCGCCTGTTCAAGGCCTGCGACGACGCGAGCCAGATTGCCTTCGAAGTCTCCGAGCTTTGAGTCTACCTGACAGTGACCAATACGCATGATGACGACTCCTGATCTGTCCCAAGAGATTCGTGAAGAACACCTTTCGGCATGATGTCGTGTTGACGCGGTGGAGGAAAGCGTGGGAACTATCGTGATGGCCGTGGCATGAGGCAAAGAGACACAAGGCGCGGCCCTCCCCCAAACTTGCGGTGCGGTTCGAAGAGCTGTCGGTCATGGAATGACCGAGCTACGTAGTCGAGTCATTCCATGACTCGAACCTGATGCTGGCGCTCGTTCGACCCCTCCCAGACTTTGTCTGGGAGGGGAGCGTTGTGTGTAAGTCCAGTTGCGCGTGCAGCCAGGCGCGTAGCGAATGTGTTGAGTGTGGTTGTGGGACAACATGTGATGCGATCGTGTTGCCGGTGACTGTAACTCTTGAACTGCGTGAGATTTACCATCATCGCAGCACTCGTTCGTCACTTTGCCTGTTGCCGCGAGGCAACATCGACTTGAACACCCTTTACAGGCGTGTAAACCGGCCTGAAGAATTTACTGAGTTCTCGTAAGTCCATTTACAGCTGCCAGTTACGTCACACAGCAACAGCCGTTTTTGAAATTCCATACCGTCCGGCACGGAGGTTCGGCATTCAGCATGCTTTACACAGGCTTCATCAGCCGCTGATCACAGTGTGATCAGGACTGAAACTGAAACCTGCCAGTCATCCGAAACTGACTCGCACATCG
>CAZIGZ010000136.1:0-17080 GCA_964538835.1 uncultured Chitinophaga sp.
CGGTGAAATGGTGGAGTTTATACGTCGACACCGGACGGCTTGCGCCGTTCCGCTACAATCGTGACGCTTCTGCGGATCCCTTGCAGACGCGACGGGTTGGGATGGGGCGATGGTTGTGGCAGGGTCCGTGGGGTGCGGCTGGGCAAGCGGCACCTACAGTAGATCCCGCCTGCCGGGCGGGATTTTCGCCGTCAGGCGAAGCTTGTTTCTTGTTTGTGCAGGATGGTCGGCCATGTGCGAGGTGGAAACGACGTGTAGGTTGCCTGTTTCACGTTGGGCATTTCAGACAATGGCACGATTGAGGGCGCTGGTTGTGGCGGGGGCCGTGGGGTGCCGCTCGGCAAGCGGCACCTACCAGGGAACGATGGACGCTTGTGTCGTGGGCGTTCTGGCTGAACAATGCGGAGGTGTTGCGGGAGGGCTTGAATGAGCCGATCCCGGAATTGTCCCGTTTTGCTGCGTAAGAACCGAGGGGTCTCCTGAGCGAGGCCGGCGAGAATCGTATGAATCAGCTGAGTAAGCCTTCTGTCATTATTAGTGCGTTTGCCGATGAAGCGGCGAATCGTCGTACGGCTCTGGAACAAATGACCGCACTGGCGGCCGTGGGGATTCGCAACTACAGCCCGCGGTTTATCGACGTGACCGGCGAAGGCAAGGTTGAGCATGTGACAGAACTGACTCCTGAAAAGCTGGACAAGCTCAAAGCCTTCCACGCGGAATATGGAGTCAGCGTGACCAGCATCGGGGCTCGAATCGGCAAAGTGAAGCTGCTGAACGTCGATGATGGTTCGCACAATAAGTTTGTGCCATTCGAAGAATATCTGACCGGCGAGGTGGCTCGAACGATTCGAGCCGCGAAGGCACTGGAGACCAGGTTGATTCGAGGCTTCTCGTTCTATCATCCTCGAGGCACCAAACCGGAGCAGCATCTGGATCAGGCTGCCGATCAGATCCGCCAGATTACTCAACGATGTGCAGACGAAGGTCTCGTCTATGGCATCGAGATTGAACCGAACCTGATCGGTGAAACGGGACCATTGCTGGCCGAGCTGGCAAAGCGAGTGGACCATCCGAACGCGGTTCTGATTTTCGATGGTGGCAACGTGGCGGCTCAGAACAAGAACGCCATTCAGGTGTTTTCAGAATACAAAGCGACGCTGCCATGGCTTGGCTGGATGCATGTGAAAGACTATCGCATCGACCCGAATCTCGTTTGGGAAGGCGCCGTTGACGAAGAACGTCTGAAGAACTTTGTTCCGTGCAATGAAGGTGATTCCGGGCACGAAATGATCTTCCGCGATCTTCGAGATCAGCTTGCCACCATTGAACCTCGACTGAAGAAACTGGGGCTGCCTGGATTCTATCTGGAGACCGAACCTCATCTGAAAGGCGGCGGCCAGTTCGGCGGCTTCAGCGGACCGGATGGCATGGGAGTCGCCGTGAGGGCGTTGTGTTCGTCGCTGGATTATGCCGGCATCGGTTACCACCTGCGAACCTTCAAGGACATTCGTGAACTGCGTGGTTTCTAGAAGCGTGTTGAAGTTGATCCCAACCCGCTGCATGAGCGAGGGATCATGGTTGAGAATCACCGTTGCATTGATCCCTCACTGACGTGTCGGGTTGGGAGAATACGTCCCTCGCTGACGCGTCGGGTTAGGAAAGCTGATTCCTCACTGACGTCTCGGGTTAAGAAAGCTCGTTTACTATGACTTTTGATTTGAAGACTCACGAAGCCATGCTGCTGTGCCCGAAGTGCCGAGCGGCTTTGGTGCAGGACGGGGAATCACTGGTCTGCACGAATCCCGAAGTGCGGCTTCGCTATCCGATCCTCGAAGGAATTCCTCGCCTGATCGTCGATGAAGCGACGGAGTTGACGATGGAGGAGTGGAAGAAGGCGGTTAAGGCGTAGGTTCTTGGTTCGTCGTTCTTGGTTGCTGGTTGTTCGTTCTTGTACGACGGGGCGTGGCTGGGAGTTTGCTGGCGCTGGGGCGGCCGCTTCCGAATTTTGTTCGGGGGGCGGAACAATTGGGTGTTGGCAATCCTTAGTGATTTACTTCGCAGGATTGGGGGATTCTTCGTACAGTCCGGGGAGAACTTCCTGTCTTCTCCTGTCGCGGTGGGTTTTGCCATGCTGGCCAGATGTTTGGGTTTGCGTGTTCCTGCAGTCGTTTTTCTCTTCTGCATGCTGATGTTCGCTGCAGGGTGTCGGCAGGAAACGGGACCGGCGAAGCCTGCGACCGGGGAAAAAGAAAGCGGCGGGGAGACAGCTAAGGGGGCCGAGGCGACTCCGGAGAATGTTCGCCAGTGGCTGCAGTGGCATAACCGCGGGATTGCTCACCTGGAAAACAAAGAGTGGGCGGACGCGGAAGCTCAGCTTTCCAGGCTTGCAGAAGCTTTGCCAGACAATCTGACAGCGGCAAGGAACCTGGCGGTTTGTCGCGTCTTCGTGCTTGTGGATCGAACAACGCCATACGAGGAATCCAAGGATCCTCAGAAGTTCGAAGCGGCCATTCAGCGGGCAAAAGACTCTGTCGCCGCGTATGCAGCGGTGGCCGATGAAGACCAGCAAAAAGCGGTCGCGGCACTGCTGGCCGGGAAGCTCGCGGCCTTTGAAGACAGCTCCTCGCGTCCTCGTATGGACGATGCGATCAAGTCGTTCCAGGAAGCCGCGAAGCTGTCTGGCAACAAGCCGGAGATGCTGTACGCATTGGTGGTCGCCATGGACGGACATCGTGAATACTCGGAGTCTCCTGAATTGATTGAACTGCTCCAGCAGATTTCGGAAATCGCTCCAGACAACCTGATGGTCCTGAACAAACTGCTTGAGAAGCAGGCGATGGGACTGAACTCGAAGAATGACAAGACTAAGGCAGCGGCAGCAGGCCTTTCAAAAACACTGGAGCGAGCTGCAGTGCTCCTGGAACCTCTGCGAGCATCCATTCAGAAGCAGCGCCGTGTTGACATTGTCGACACGATCCAGAAAGGACTCGCCAAGGCGACTCCGGAGAATCTGTCGCCACTCATGAGCCCTGCCATGCTGGCGAAGAACCTGCTGCTTCCCGAGCTGTCGACTCAGGTGGATCAGCGTCGCATTGATTTGAATCTTCTGGAATACCTGACCATCGATCTTGTCCCGTCACTCAAGTTGTCTGACGACGTTCGTGTGGCGGTGTTTGGCAAAGGCGAGCCGACGGTGCTGCAGAAGTTCACCGTTGCAGATGGAAATTCGCTGCCTTCGTTGTCATCCGTCAGCAGTCTTCGTGTGGCTGACATGAACCTGGATGGCCGCGACGATCTGGTCGCTGTGGCTTCAGGACGGATCGTGGTTCAGCAGCGAACGGCAGAAGGAGGATGGACGCCGCTTTGCGAATCTGCGGAAGGCTCGTCGATCAGTCGATTCCTTCTGGCAGATCTTGACCGCGACTTTGATCGTCAGACGCTGGGTGACCTTAAGGTGCCTCTGGTCGTTGCGGATCGCAATGGTGACCGCAAAGTCCTTCCGGAGCTGGCCGGCAAACAACGATGGTTCGATGCCGACCCGGATATTGTGGCATGGAATCGAGATGGGATCACCGTGTTCCTGAATGAACTCAACGGAGATGTCCGCTCACTGACCTCTATCCCGCTGACTATCGGTGTGACGGGGATCAACGACGTCACAGTGGCGGATCTGGAAGCTGATGGCGATCTTGATCTGATCGTTGCGACGGATTCGGGAGTCACGCTGTTGCGGAGTCTGGACGGGAAGTCATTTGAGCCGATCACCGAAGGCGTTACGAGTCCCGCTCATGCGATCAAGTCCGTGTTCGCCATCGACTGGAATCGAGATATGGCGATGGATGTCGTCGGGGTCAGTCCGGAAGGTGATGCAGGCTGGATGCAGAACATGCTGCATTCTCGATTTCGCTGGATTGCCGGTGCGAAGACTGGCGTACCTGCAGACGATCTGATTGTGGATCATCTCAATGGCGATGGTCCGTGGGATGCGATGACAACCGGGGCCAGCGGCACCAGCATCTGGCTGCCGCCGAACAGTGACCGGATGGAAGACATCAAGGCGACATCGGTTTCTGCCGCTCCGGGGACCTTGTTGCTGCGAGCGGACTTTGACAATGACGGACATTCCGATGTTTTTGTCATTCACCCGGCGAAGGCGACGTTGCTGCGAGGATCATCCAGCGGCACATTCGAAGACCTGACGTCGCTGTTGCCGGACGCGACCGGTTGTGTGGCGGCCGAGGCTGCGGACCTGGATGAAGACGGTGATCTGGATCTGATTCTCGTCGCGGAATCCGGGAGCCTGAGCCTGCTGACGAACAATGGCGGGAATTCCAATGAATGGACCGACGTGGTCACTCGTGCGATCGGCGACGATCCTCAGTTCCCCTCCAATCGAGTCAACATGTACGGCATCGGAGCTGTTATCGAAGCTCGAACCGGCGAGCACTGGCAGTCGCATCCGGTCGAGGGACCTCGGACTCATCTGGGACTTGGAAAAGTGAAGCAGATGGATTCGCTGCGAGTCATCTGGACGGACGGTATTCCGCAGAATCTGACCGGAGTGCAGTTCCTGAAGTCTCGACTGGGTGTCCTGGCTCCTCAGATCCTGATTGGTTCGTGTCCATACATTTATACATGGAACGGCAAAGAGTTTCAGTTCTTCAGCGACTGCCTTTGGGCCGCTCCGATTGGGCTGGTTCAGGCCAACGGTGACTTTGCACCGACGCGTGAATGGGAGAACCTGCTGATTCCCGGGGAGATGCTTCAGCCGAAGGACGGCAAGTATGTGATTCAGCTGACGGAAGAACTCTGGGAAGCCGCGTACTTCGATGAAGTCAAACTGGTCGCAGTCGATCATCCCGCCGATGTCGAAGTGTTCTCGAATGAGAAAGTCGGATCGCCTCAGATGGCGGCACATCGAATTCACACAGTTCGAAACAGGCGGTTGCCGGATTCTGTCGTCGATGGTTTCGGAAACGACCTTCTGCCAGGCCTGAAAGCTGTCGATCAGGATTATATTCAGGCCTTCCGCGGTCGTCGCATGCAGGGTCTGACTGACGAATGGACGATGGAGTTTGGGCTGAAGTCCATTGTGGCTCAGGAGACTCCGCTGAAGAATCTTCGACTGGTCCTGATCGGCTGGGTCTTTCCGACCGATACGTCGCTGAACCAGGCCATTCTTCAGAACCCGCAGCTTGAGCCGCCGGCACCTCCGTCACTGGAAGTTCTGCAGGCAGACGGTCAGTGGAAGACGGCAATTCCCTTCCTTGGTTTCCCGAGTGGCAAAACGAAGGCCATGGTGATTGACCTCGCAGAAGTACTGCCACTGGCCGGTGACCGGATCAGGATTCGTTCCAGCATGGAACTGTATTGGGATGCTGCGTTCTTTATCGTGAATGAAGACGATGCTGACACGAAAACGATGGCCTGTGAGTTGACGGGCGCGGATCTTCATTATCGAGGATTCTCGCAGCGAACTTATGCGGACAACTCCGTCTTCCGCAACGGTCGAGCGCCCGAGGGCTACGACTATTCGAAAGTCATCACGGAGCCTCGCTGGAGCGAAATGGCTGGCCGGTTTACTCGCTACGGTTCCGTGCAGGAGCTGCTGGTCAGCCAGGATGACCAGATGATTGTGATGGGACCGGGCGATGAAGTGACCGTCGAGTTTACAGTTCCGGAGGCACCGATCCCTGAAGGCTGGAAGCGAGACTTCATTTTGTACAACGTCGGCTGGGACAAGGACGCCAATCTGGCCACTGTCTACGGCCAGTCGTCTGAACCTTATCCGTTCAAGGACATGGGCCAGTACCCCGGCACCCCGGATCAGTTCGGTCCATCGTCACCCGAGTATCTCAATTATCTGAAGACGTATCAGACTCGCGAATATCCAAGATTCCAGTTCCGCGACACCGTTCGCCGTCAGGCACGATTGTAGAGCGATTGTCCTCAATCGCTTTCCCATCACACCCAAGCACCACGGCGAGCGGCGGATGTCAATCCGCTGATCCACCTGCGATTCCGTCTGCGCTCACGTGCGACTGAGATTTGAAAACTGAAGACCGAAAACCGAAAACCGAAAACCGAAAACTGAAAACCGGCCATCAGTTTCCACCGGCTTTATCGAAGTCCTGTTTTCGAAAGACCATCAGCGGATTGTTGCCGATGACCACGAAGGTATCTTCGATCGCCTGAGACTTTTGAATCTGAACACGGACTTTGAATGTAGGGCGTCCTTCCAGAGATTCTTCACTCAGAATTTCGAAGGACTCCAGTTTTCCGCCATCGCGCCAGCGAGCATCAAACGTCTCGACGGGGATATCGTTCAGTTTGTTGGGACCAAATGGCTTCCCGTCTTTCCATGCGTTCAGGACCAGTTCGAGTGCTGAGCGGGCGGCGCTGGAATCCGGAATGTACTTCGCTTCCGGATCGCCCCCACATCCTGCCGCGATCAATCCCAGCGTCATCACGAACACAGTGTTCAGAGTAATTCGAGAGTGCTTCGGAAGAATGTTATGAAGTGATTCAGGCATGGGAACTCTCTCTGTCTGGTTAAGAACAATCGCACGAATCAGTGAAGCGATTTCATCGTTGATGGAGCATAACATCGTCAGCCGGAAACGGCCGATATCTCTTGTTGCGTGCCAGACGATTTCGCTTCACGAGTCCGCTGGAGTGCCAGCAGGCGTCGTCGTCGGACGTGATAGAAAAGGATTGGCAGCAGCAGGTCAATGATCTCATCGGCCACCAGAATTCCGCCCAGAACAGGAGCCGCCATTGGTCGAATGATTTCTGCACCAGTCCCTGTGCTCCAGATCATCGGCGCAAGACTCAGCAACGTCGTTGCTTCCGTCAGCAGTTTGGGACGCAATCGGTGCACGGCTCCGTTCATGACCGCACTTCGAAGCTCGTCGAGCGTCAGATTCTCCAGACCACCCGCTGCAGCCACGGCGTCCCGGAGATAAACGAGCATGACGACTCCAGTGGAAGCCGCCATCCCGAAGCAAGCGATGTATCCTACTCCGACCGCCACGGAGAACTGATATCCCAGCAGCCATTGGCACAAAATCCCTCCGGCCAGCGCGCCGGGGGCGGTCAACAGCATCAAGATCGCATCCGCCGCGTCACGATAGGTCCAAAGCAGTGTCAGGAAGATCAGCAGCACGACGACGGGGACAAGCAGCAAAAGCGACCGGCGAGACTCCGCAGCGTGCTCAAATTGTCCTGTCCATTCAATGAACACACCGGGTCGGCGGGCGAGTCGTTGCGCGACAACGCGGCGAGCTTCGTCCACAAACTCCAGCGGATCACGGCCTCGAACATTCAGCCGCACATAGTTTCGCAGCCAACCATTTTCACTCTTAATCGTCGCCGGGCCTTCATCCACGATAATGTCAGCCACAGCTTCCAGCGGAATACCATGGCCCTCGGATCCGGCAACCATGATGCGTCGCAGAGATTCTTCATCGGCCGTCCCTTCGGCAGGAATCAGGTTCAGCCGCACGGGTGCCGGGGACTGTTTCAGCATCGTCTCTGAGATCACTCGTCCGCTGAACGCATGGTCGATCGTCGAAACCAGATCATCCATGGCAACGCCAAGTTTCGCCGCTTTGTCCGTGTCTGGACGAATGCGAATCGTGCCCTTGCCGCGGATCGGATCTGCCACCACATCTGCAGCTCCCGGAACATCGCGAAGGATCGCAGCAATTTCTTCAGACACATCAACGACGTCATTCAGTGATTTGCCCAGCACCCGAACACCCACTTCGCTGTTGACTCCCGTTGCCAGCATGTCAACTCGATTCTGAATTGGTCGCGTCCACACGTTTGTCCAGCCCGGCATCTGCAGAACGCGATCCATCTCGCCACCGAAGCTGGCCAGTGTATTCGGCGTATGTCGTTCCAGCTTGACGACAGGATTCCAGCGATTCTGGATGGCCTGACGAATTCGATCGAACTTCTCGTTCGGGTCCACAAATGGCAGTTCACCGTAGGAAGCAAGGCCATGCAGGTGTTCTCCGGAATGATGAGATCCCGACGAGCGTCCGGACTTTCGCAATTCCAGAATCTGCTCGCGCTGGCTGCGAAGCTGATCATCCAGAATCGCCGTGGCAGCGAAGATCTCATCCGTCAGCACATGAAGAAACGTGGGGACAGCGCGTCGCGAAAGCGTCTCATTCAGGTTTCCGGTTGCCCGTTGCCATTCTCGTTCCATGATGCTGCTGATCGCACTTAACGCGATCTCGGAATCCTCACGGAATCCTTCCTGTCCGGATGTCGTCGATTCCGTCTGATCATCCCTGTTCAGGATCCTGATCGCATGGCGAAAAAACGCCGCGACTGTCAGATCTGACGGCGTCATCTCCATATCGCGAAGAATCTCAGGACTGATCTCGTTCTGCACTCGACCAGCATCGGCATCTGTCAGGGCATGAGAGATCTGGCCCCGTTTCCGCCAGAGTTCTGAAACACTGCGCAAGGCGGCCTTGCAGAGTGTTTCCCTCAGCGAAATCCGGAATACCTGTTGAAGCTGCCACGCGGTTTCCCGCTGTACCGCGTCGAATCGGAACATGGCCGCATCACAGAGTTCGCTGATCTGCTGTTCGGGAATAGCCTCGATCAGCCCGGCGCTGGTCAGTGCCTGGATGTATTCGCGGCTGAGCCGAATGGCATCGTCCGGATTCAGCCGTCGCCGAGGCCAGCAGAAATCCGGATGGAACTCCACCATGGACTCAATCATGTCCAGCGGCGCGGGATCGAACGGGGTCGCTGCTCGGCCGGCTTTTCCGGTCACCATGCGGATTTCCGGGAATCGGCACAGCACCATGTTGCGAGCCTTCATGTCGTCAGTCGACTGAGTCACGCTGGCTCGCGGCACGGTGATCGGCATGTCCATCACGATGCCTTCATTCAACGGCATGCGAAGCTCCGTCGTCAGTGGCTTCATCACAGAGGATGCTGTCAGACCGACTATCATTGCAAGGGCCCCGCAGGCGATGGCACCTTTCCATGTCCTGGTGGCTGCTGTCAGGATGCCAATCGAAAGCAGAACAGCGATCTGAAGCAGGCTGTTTTGTCCCAGCGGCGCTGCCGCCAGAATCAGGGTGATACACAGGATGATCAGGAGAGGCAGAGGAAAGTCCAGAAGCCGCTGAAGCAATGGCCGATACACCGTCAACAGGCTGCGAACGACAGCGCTCTCGGATTCGTCCCTCATTCTTCCTCGCACCAGCAGACTGCTTAAAGCCGGTACAAGCGTGACGGCAAGAACGGCCGCCGCCATCAGAGCCAGCGTCTTGGTCCAGGCGAGGGGACCGTACATCCGCCCGTCAATGCCTCGCAGTGAAAACACCGGAACGAACGAGATCAGCATCACGACGATGGAAAAGAACACGGGGCGCCCGACGAGACAACAGGCCGCCACTACGTCGTCAGTGACATCTCCGATAACTGGTTGATTTCCAAACCGAACTCGCAGCCGATGCATGACGTTTTCTGTCATGACGATTGAGGAATCCACAAGCACGCCGATGGAAATCACGATACCGGCGAGCGACATGATATTGGTCTGGATTGAGAGAATGCCCGACAGACTCAGGCAATGAATCGCCAGAAATGTGGCCAGCACACACAGCGGCAATGTGAGTGCAATCACCAGCCACGCTCGAAAATGTCTCAGGACAATCAGCACACATACGGCGGCAATGACCAGAGCTTCAATCAGGGTTCGCGACACGGTGCCGACAGCTCCAAGGATCAGCGGCGTTCGGTCATAGCACGGGACAACGCGAATCTCCGGCGGCAGGCTGGCAGCGATTTCCAGAAGTCGCAGCCTGACAGCCTGTGTCACTTCCAGGACGTTGTGGCCATAGCGCAGATGGACGATCCCGGCAACGCATTCTGAGCCGTCCTTCTCAAAGGTTCCTCGTCGAGGAGCCGGGCCAACTGTGACCGTCGACAGGTCGCCAAGCAGCACACGAGTTCCGTCGGGACATCGAATCACTCTCGTTTGCCAGGCTCTGATCAGAGATTCGGAATCGACGTGAGTCTTCGACTGAAGCTCAAGCACAAACTCCGCACCTTCCTTCTGAAGAACCTGACCGCCCCCGTGTGCAGAAGTTTGAAGCTGCTCAATCAGATCAGACAGAGACAGGGAGTGGCTGATGAGGGCTGCCGGATGGACATTGATCTGAAGCTCCGACCTAAAACCGCCGACTGATGCCACTTCGGCAACGCCGGGGACAGAAGACAACAACGGAGCGATTTCTTCATCCTGGCAGCGGCGAAGTTCTGCCAGATCAACGCCGGTACCTTCGACCGTGTACCAGTAAATCTGTCCAGTTGCGATTCCATCGGGAGCCAGAACAGGGACCACATTCTGAGGCAATTGTGCGGTGGTCGAGGCTATGCTCTCCTGGACTCTTCTGCGAGCTTCCGGAAGAGGCACATCGTCAGTGAAGATGACATGGATCAGGCAATAGCCCATGTCACTGGAACCTCGGACCGCACGAACACCTTCGATGGACTGCAGCGAACGGGAGATTCGGCTGGTGATACGCGATTCAATCTCCGGAGGCCCGTGGCCAGGCCATTCAGCCGTGACGATCACCTGATTTTCGGACAAGTCAGGAACGGCATCGACCGGAATCTGCCGGATCGCGACAAAACCACCGACCGCAACGACGATCGCTGCTGCGACGACAATCCACCGACGCTGCACGGAGAATCGAATGATGCGATCCAGCATGAACGTCTACCGTCCTTCGTTCTCATCGGCAGATGTCGCTGGCTCAGGCGGAATCCTGGCCAGAAATTTCTTCGGATTGTTCAACAGAGATTTTTCACAACCAGCACAGCAGATGAAAACCTTCCGGGTTCCCACCATCACAGGTACCGGGCCTCCCATCGAATCAAGTGACAGTTCAGTGACCGGACAAATCTTCTGATGCTGAACAAGTTTGACATCTTCTTCAGACAACGGCTCTTTTGACGCCGTCCTGATCGTCTTCACCGGAGCCAGAGCGGACGTGCCGGTGTTCGCCGGCTGGTCAGCTCCGAAGTACCCCGTCGCAAGTGCAGGATTCAGCCGAGCTTCAGCATCGACGAGGAATGCCCCGGTCGTAACGACTTCCTGACCTTCTTTCAGACCACTCAACACGGGATAGAAGGCCCCCATCCGCGGACCATGATTCACGGCAACACCATCAAACATCCCGGGCATCGACTGCACGAAGACAATCTGCTGACTGCCATGGTCGACAACGGCTGAGGCAGGCACCTGAAGAAGCGGATGATCTCCCAGCAGTTCGAGTTCCTGCTCTGTCAGCAGCAGTCGAGGATCAAATTCCGCGATGACTCTGACGGCCTGTTCTCCCTCCGGATTCTCTGCGTCCTGAGATGGTACTTCGATCTGGACTGTGGAGAACTGCGGAAACCGATTGGGCAGAAGTGTCGCGATGGCATCGGTCGAAAATTCCCGATCGTTCACCAGAACACGAACCTTGAGTGGTTGCCGAAATGCCCGAGCATCGCGGTCGCTGACATTCATCGACAGAGTGACGTGAGACGAAGAGTCTTTCACAAGAGCCGTGTACGCCTCCAGTTCCATTCGATACAGCCCCGACCACGGCTTGACGACGGATGTCCGAAGCCCTGCCAGCTGAACCCGATGAGGACTCAACTGCATCCGGGCGATAACACCTTCCGGCAGTATCTGGCCGTCCGTTGATTTTCGCGGAACGAGGTCCATGTTGCAGATCGGGCAAATCGCCGGCCATGCGGACAGGACACCGGGATCCATTGGGCAAAAGTACTCGTGTCCGGAGGCGACTTCGTGCGAATGACCAAATCCGGCCGCCTTGCTGATGAGTCCGTCCCAGGCCTCTTTCAGCGTGGTCCACTGAGTCATCAAAATGGCGGCAAGGCCAATCATAACGATGAATCTCAGTCGAACCTGAATCAGCTGAAACCACCACTTCCATCCTCGGGACGCTGCCGATGACAACGTGCCGTGGACAGGGTACTGAGAGGGCAAAACGTCGTCAGACGAGGGTGCGGAATCAGGCGTCGAAGAGCGTTCGTTCATGGCGTCGAAGACTCCTGACTGTTTCCCTCGATCGAGGCCTCGTCGCCAGCGGAATCACCCTTCGCACCCTCTTCCTTCGCAGGATCAGGCATTGGATGTTCCCAGTGCATCAGCAGATCGTAATCTTCGTGCCGAAACACCCACAACGGATCGATGCCAATCACGATATAGCGTTCACGACGTTCTTCGGAAGGATCGGCCAGTTGCAGCGATACGGCATAGCAGCGAGGTGCATTTCCGGGAACTGCCCCAAGCAGCTTCCAGCCATCCAGCTTTCGGCCGTCAATGCGGCTGGAATCGGTCACGTGAATGACCGGAGTGCTGCCCGTAACCGGCCCCGCCGGCTGTCCAGCCTTCCATGCATCCAGAGCCGTTCGAAGAGCGTTCTGAGCATCCTGTTCCGATGGAATGAACGCCGCGTCTGTTCGTTCGCTGCCGCATCCGCCCAATGCAGCACATATGAGCAATAGAACCAGCAGGCACAGCGAACGAGACTGGAATGAGTGCAGCATGGCATCCGTTCCCAACATGTTTTGAACCAATGATCGCCCGAATTCGAACAGTGTTGAGAAGAGAAATCCTGGATAATCGGAATGCCGGTTGATTCAGCAGCGGGCTTCCGAAGTCATGATGGTGACTCGCTAAAACGGCAGTTGAACGACTTCACCGCTTCCACGAGTTCCGAGGGCACGCCAGACACCGAGGTCAACATTTTCGCTGCAGAAGTGTACCGACGCATCACCCATCATGATTTGGACACCACCTGTGTGGCGACTGCTGGCGGAAACCTGCATCGCCATATTGGTCATAGATCCGGGGAATCCTGTGCCTGCACAGGAAATTGTATTGGGAGTTGCGACGTGGTTGTATTGCGTGCAGCAGTTCTCCCCCATCACCCAGCTATACCCCCACTTGCTTGTCAAAGGAGTCGCGGTCAGTGGATTCAAGGCGCGACATGTCTGATAGGTTCCGTCGAGTGTCGTCTGATGAGGCATCACGAAGAGATCCGACTTCGGATCAGGTCGACCCTGGCCGCGAATTCGTTCGCTGAAAAATGCGGTGTTGCTCATCCCGTCTGTGATGTCGCGTGAGCTGCAGCGACTCAGAAAGTAGAAGACACCTGTCTGCAATTCTGCGGGGGCTGTATCACCCGCAATTCCGGGACTGTCACTTCGATCGCACAACCATCCGCCCTGATTGGCCGCATAGTTGTTCTGGCCTGCCCACGGATCTGAGACACCGAGATCCGAAGGGCAGAAAAATCCTGGAATGACCGACCGGCTGGCAACGCTGTTGATCCCCGTCGGGCTCACATACGCCGGCATGAAGTTGATCACCCCACCCATGCCCGGAGTTTCTGGTGGTGCGCTGAAATTGATCGACTGGTAAAGGTTGGCCTGTTCAATGTACGGCAGAATCATTGCATGCTGGGACCAGCGAGCATACACGGGGGCTCCCGTGTAACTGGCACCTTTGCCAAACGGATAGACCTTGTGAGTGTCATGATAGTTGTGGATCGCCAGGCCAAGCTGCTTCAGGTTATTCTTGCACTGAGTCCTTCTTGCGGCTTCGCGAGCCTGCTGCACAGCAGGAAGCAACAAAGCCACCAGGATGGCAATGATCGCGATCACAACCAGCAGTTCGATCAGCGTGAATGCTCGGCGTTTCATAATGGAACTCCACAACCCAAGGACAATTCAGCGGCGTTGGGATGCTGCTGGAAAATACATGACAACACGATAATGGAATGACCGATCGACCAAGCCGAAAGGAATCCCGAAAAAGGCACAGGATGTATGGGATTATCCTTCAGGCTTCAAAAACTGGCGAGTCAATTTTGGCCAAGTTTTCAGAGTTCCTCCCAGAGGAGTCTCCAGTGACGGTCAAAAAGCAGCGTTTCGGGTTCAAAATCTCCCCGAAGTTCGCAAGGGGCCAACCCACGGCGAGCAGCGGATGTCAATCCGCTGATCCACCTGCGACTCCGTCTCCGCTTATGCGGGACTGAAATCTGAGATCTGAACACCGAAAACCGAACACCGAAAACCAGCCCCCCTTTTCCGGGGTCGAAGGCCGGAGTCGGTTTACATTCGGGGCGGAAGTGCCCACATTGCGTTCATCCACCGCCAGTCCTACCGCCTGCAGGCACATTCCATCCAGAAACTCGCACTGTCAGATCCGGAGATTTCGGGTTGTCACAGTTATTTTCGAGGGCCATACACGTCAGCAGTCTGGTCATTGGCGATCGCCAGTGGCTGTGGCCGTCTGTTGGCATTGCGGCTCTGGGCGTCGTGCTCGTATTGCTGCTGAATCGTCGCCGTCTGACATCTGCTCCTGCGGGTCCCGTGCTGCGGATCGTTGGCTGGACGCTGCTGGCGTTGTGTCTTTTGAATCCTCTCTGGAGCAGTTCGCGTCCTCGATCACAAGCCAACGTGATTGCTGTCGTTGCAGATGTGAGCCGCAGCCATCTGGTCGCGGGTGATTCCGAAGAAGTGTCACGAGCCCAGGCATTTCAGGAATCGCTGAAGCAGGGTGAAAGCAAGGAACCTGTGGGCTGGCTGAACCGGCTGAGTCAGGATTTCGAGCTGCGGCGTTACATCGTATCGGACCGTCTGCAGCAGGTGGAAAACCTGGAGCCAGTGGAATTCAACGGCACGGCCTCCGATCTTCACACCGCGCTGCGTCAGATCAAACAGCGTTACGACGGGCAGCCGCTGGCAGGCGTCATCCTTCTGACGGATGGCAATGCAACAGATTCCGTGGAAGACCTGTCGGACCTTTCAGGGATGCCTCCGGTCTATTCGGTGGTCCCTCCCAATGGACTGACTCTGCCCGATTCCGCAACGGGGACTCATTCCGTCACTCAGACTGCCTTTGATGATGCTCCGGTGACCATTCAGGTTCAGCCGGAAGTTGCCAACGTGAAGTCCGGGATGGTTGCCGTGACTCTATGTGATGCGTCAGGCCTGCCTCTTGAGACTCAAACGCGAGCGATTGACGATTCGTCGCCTCTGAAATTCCGGCATCGGCCAACGGAAGGCGGAGCGGTGTTCTATCAGATCAAGACGGCTCTTCAGGACGATGGCGGAAAAGAGCTGCCGGCGGAAGCAACGCTGGTCAACAATTCTCAGCTGATAACCGTCCAGCGCAGCACAAGTCCTCGGCGGATTCTGTACGTATCCGGCCGGCCGAACTGGGACTTCAAGTTTTTGAGGCGTGCTGTGGAAACTGATCCGCAGCTTCAGATCGTGGCTTTGATTCGCATTGCAAAGAAAGAAGCGAAGTTCGATTTCCGCGGCCGTGAGGGCGAACAGGCCAATTCGCTGTTCCGTGGCTTTGACAAGGCGGATCCGGATACCGTCGAAGAATATGACGAACCGGTTCTGATCCGTCTTGGAACCAAGGATGATCAGGAGCTTCGCAACGGCTTTCCTCAGGCGGCCGAAGACCTGTTTCAGTATGACGCGATCGTGATCGATGACCTGGAAGCCGACTTCTTCCTCGCGGATCAGATGAAGCTGATTTACGACTTTGTGTCGCGTCGAGGAGGCGGGTTGCTGATGATGGCTGGGCAGGAGTCGTTCCGCCAGGGCGGCTTTGATCGCACACCGATCGGTGAGACTTTGCCGATCGACGTCAGTCGGGACATGCCGTTTCCCAAAGCCGGAGTCCGTCTGAGCCTGACTCGTGACGGCTGGCTGCAGCCATGGGTTCGTCTGCGTTCTGATGAGACATCGGAAGAGGAACGAATTCTGTCCATGCCCGAATTCATCACTGTCAATCCGGCCGGCTTTATTCGCCCCGGTGCTGTTGTGATGGCGGAAGTGAAAGACGAAGAGGAAACTCAGTGGCCGGCTCTGGTGGTTCAGCGTTTCGGAAAAGGTCGAACGGCCGCATTGTGCGTCGGTGATTTGTGGCGATGGCGATTGAGCGAAGGTCTGCGTCAGCTTCAGGGACTTCCCACAGGGCAGTCCTCAATGGATCCCGGCGAACGAGTCCCCGTCAATTCGGTTGAGGGCGGACTGCCAACAGAAGATCTCAGCGATCATGCTCGCGCGTGTCGGCAGATGATTCGATGGCTGGTGGCGGATGTTCCAAAACGACTGGATGTCAACGTCAGTGATGATCCGACTCTGGGTTCGGGGGCTGTGAAGCTGTCGGCGTTTGTTCGAGGTGCCGACTTTGAGCCTCGCGAGAATGCGGACGTCAAGTTTCAGGTCACTTCGCCGGACGGACAGCAGTTTGAAATGACGGCCGAACCTTCGGACAGCGAACAAGGTGTCTTCGAAGCGGCAATCTCGACGACTGTCGCTGGTGCATGGAAAGCAACCGCGAGTGCCCTGGTGGCGGAAGAAGCGACAGCAGATCGAGCAGCGACCAGTGAGACTCTGACGGGTTCGCTGGGCTGGGCTTATCAGCCGGATCAGAAGGAGATGCGATCTGTTGCCGTGAATCGTACGCTGCTCCATGAAGTTTCAAAGATCACGAAAGGAAAGACTCTGGAACTGGATGAGCTGGAGTCACTCGTTGACAGCCTTCCACAGTCTTCCGCGCCGCTGACAGAATTCTGGTCGTGGCCGATCTGGAATTCGTGGTGGGTCTTCGCCACTGCACTGGCCTGTCTTGTCACCGACTGGACTCTGCGACGAAGGAGCGGCCTGCCATGATGTTAAGTGTACGCGGCAGAAAACCCGGAGCGATTGGGTCCTTCCGCAGTGTGGTTGCGGCGATCTGGCTGCTTCCATCCATCGCAACAGCCCAGGAAGCTGCGGTTCAGGAAACGGCCGTACCAAAAGCAGCGACTGTGGAAGTGACGACTCCGGAAACCGCCACACCGCCTGCGGACACGTCATCTGTGACGGCGCAGGTTGCGGCCTCTCAGCACCTGATCCTGATCATCGGAGCGCCGGGGGAAGAGCGATTCGCTGCGGAGTTTTCTCGATGGGGCGATCGGCTGGAGAAAGCTGCAGCAGCCAGCGGCGTGTCATGTACGGTGAT
>CAZIGZ010000137.1:0-16868 GCA_964538835.1 uncultured Chitinophaga sp.
CTGAACCTGGTTGCCGTTCACAGCAATTTCGACAGCGTTGTCCGCCGTGTCACCGGTCAGTGTCAGATGAGTCCCGTTCAGACTGGCGACCACGTTTCCGGCCAGCAGCGCGCGATTTTCAAGATGCTCGACCCGAGCATCCAGGTTCACGTTCTTCGAGCGTCGGCTGCGGTCTTTTTTCAGTCGCCAGTTCCACATCGTTATGTCCTTTGTCGGATGCTGTTCAGTGCGCAAGGAAACCTCACGCGGAGCACAATCCTGCCGTCTTAATCGGTAAAAGTTCCCTGAACGGAAAAGCTTTACACGCGAGGGTTTGTGCGATTTCGTCGCCCTGTTGAAACTGCAGATGGTTCCTGCCGAATCCAGCAAAAAGACGCAGAAAGTGCCACTTTCCAACGTCGCCTTTTCAGCGTGAGAATCTGCAGGATCGCAAGTTCTATGCAGAGGGGGGACAGCACGGCCCGGAAATTCCAGTGTAGGCGGGTGCGGAGAGGTTTTCAGTTTTCAGTGTTCGGTTTTCAGCAGTCGCATTCTGGGTAGCACGCCTGCAGGGCGCGTGCCGAAGGCGCCGAAAGCCATTGAGTGCACGTGGTATTTCCAATGGCAGGTGCGCTGGACCAACGGCGCTTTCACTTCGGCTTTCGACCGCTGCGAGTCATAGTCTTCACCTGTGCTACCCAGGGTAGAGCGATTGTCCTCTTCAGCCATTCACCAACCATCGAGGAATCGCAAGGCGTCACTCAGAGAGTGACGGCGACTTTGGGAGTCCAGCCGTTCTACACTCAGAGCAATTCCCTCATGACAACTCCGTGCACATCCGTCAGTCGGCGCTGGATGCCGTTGTGGTAGTAGGTCAGCTGAGTATGATCGAGGCCCAGAAGATGCAGCGCGGTGGCATGAAGGTCCCACGACATCGTCGGATTCTCGGCCGCCTTGAATCCGACCGGATCGCTGCTGCCATACGATGTGCCTCCGCGAATTCCTCCGCCGGCCATCCAGACGGTGAACACTCCCGGATTGTGATCTCGCCCCTTCTGCTTGCCCTGCATGAAAGGCTGACGACCAAACTCCGTGGTGCAGAACACGAGCGTCGTTTCCAGCAATCCTCGCTGCTTCAGATCCGTCAGCAGAGCATGAACGCCGCGGTCCAGAATTCGGCCCCAGTAGCCATGGTCTCGCACGATGTCTTCGTGAGAATCCCAGTTGGGACGAATCTTTTTCGAACTCGTGTTCTCCGCTCCGCAATAGATCTGCACAAATCGCACGCCGCGTTCGACAAGACGTCGAGCCAGCAGGCACTGTCTTCCAAACGGCCCGATATCCTCGTCACTCAGCGCGAACATTTCCTGTGTGGAACGGCTCTCACGAGACAAATCCACCGCTTCAGGTGCACTCAGCTGCAGTCGCGCGGCGAGTTCGTAGCTGCGGATGCGAGCTTCCAGAAGGTTGTCGTTTGGACGTTCTTCTGCGTGCATCCGATTCAGTGTCTGCAGAAAGGCGCGTTCTGGTGTTTCGTCCCCAGGTTCTTTGCTCGCATCAGTTCCTGGAGGAAACAGGTCGGCAATGGCGGGACGTTCGGTGCTCGTTTCCATCACCGTTCCCTGATGCATCGCCGGAAGAAAACCCGCGCTCCAGTTGATGACTCCACCGGGAGGCAATCCTCGAGTATCCGGGAGGACGACAAACGACGGCAGGTTGTCGGTCTCACATCCCAGTCCGTAAGTCACCCACGAACCCATGCATGGAAAGCCAGGCCGAATGAAGCCGCTGTTCTGCATGAACATCGCCGGTCCGTGCAGAGCCGACTTGTTCTGCATCGAATAGATGAACGCCATGTCGTCCACATGCAGCGCCATGTGAGGAAACAGGTCGCTGAGCCATCGCCCGCTTTCCCCATGCTGACGAAACTTCCAGAAGCTTCGAGCATACTCACCGGCAATCCCGGCAAACGTCTGCTTTCCGAGCTCCACGTCGAAGGCCGTGCCGTGCAGTCGTTCCAGCTCCGGGCGATAATCCCAGGTGTCGACGTGGCTGAGTCCGCCGGGGCAGAAGATCTGAATGACGGACGTCGCCGTCGCGGGATGTTGAGTGTTTGCGGTACTAACTGCCTGATCCGCTCGCCCTTCCCCCGCCATCATTCCCGCCAGCGCAGCGAGTCCGAAGCCGTCTCCAAGACGACTCAGAAACTCCCGCCGATGGGTGCTTTGATGGTTCATACTTTTGGCCTGTTACACGAGTGCAGAGCGATTGTCCTCAATCGCTATCAGCAAGAAAAAATCGCAAACGGCTGAGGGCAGCCATTCTACATTGTGACTATTTCACAACCGTCAGCTTCCGTCGATACACTGCCGAGCCGTTGGCCACGAAGAGTGTCGAATGGTCCTCGCCGGCGAGCACCGCGGTCACAAGCGGCTGGGTAGTATCGGGACGCGGCAGGACTCCGCACGGGCGACCGGTGGGATCAAAGATCTGAACGCCGAGATCGCTTGTGACGTAGTATCGACCAGCCTTGTCCACGGCCATGCCATCGCCCTTCGACGAAGTGACATACGGCGGAGCTTCGTTGAACTTGAACTCCCCTTTCGGATCAATCGCCAGCCGCATGGGCATCGTCGGCATCTTCGCGTCCAGCACGCCTCCCGCGCTGACTCGGAACGTCCAGGTCGTGTCGCCACCGTAGTCGGAAACCGCCAGAGTTCCTCCGTCGTTCGACAGTGCGATTCCGTTGGGCTTTGAGATTCCTGTGTCGGCCACAGAAACTTCACCGGTCTTCGGGACGACTCGCTTCACCTGTGATGCTCCTGTGTCGGTGAACAGAATGAAGCCATCTTTGGTCACGGCGAGATCGTTCGGTTTGACACCTTCCGCAATGACTTTGACTTCGCCCGATATCGGGTGGATGGAGACAAGTCGATTCTTCGAACCCTGGCAGGCATACATCACAGAACCGTCAGGACTGAATTCGAGGCCGCTCACAGATTCTTTGCAGAGTTCCGTCTTCGAACCATCCGCCGCATTGATGCGAACGACGGACGGAGCCTTCATATCGCAGAAATAGACATTGCCATCCTTGTCGGTGCACAACGCATCGGCGAATCCAAGTCCATCCGCCGCAACGCTCCAGCCTTCGCCGGGCACAAGCAGATTAAGCAGCGTCAGGTCACCGCCGAGATCGCCTTTCGTGTCATACTTCGGAACATGAGTTTCCTTGCGCCAGAGCCACTTCAGAGCGTCCGGGAACAGGGCTCCGCCATGATCCGCGTTGTGGGCATATCCTTCAGCCTGGTCGAAACGAACATCGTAACCCATGTACGTCAGAGCCGAGGCCATCTGCTGATTGGACCACCACCAGCTGCCGAACGGATTATCGATATCACCACTGGTGTCGGCCATGAAGATGCGAATGGGCTTCTGCTCGGTCTTGCGAATCAGCGAAGGATAAACATTACCGCCTCGCAGATTGGTGAAGCTGCCGATTGTTGAAAGCACCTTGCGAAACGCGTCTGGACGTTCCCACGCGACCGTCCACGAACAAATTCCCCCGGAGCTTGCTCCGCAGATGCCTCGCATGTTGGGATCACTCGAAACGTTGTACGACTTCTGAACTTCCGGCACGATTTCTTCCAGCAGGAAGCGAGCATACCGATCACCCAGACTGTCGTATTCGAAGCTGCGATTGGAACTCTTCCACGGGCTGTCCGGTTTGCCTTTGGATTTGTCGTGGCCAGGATTGATAAAGACGGCGATGGTGACGGGCATGTCGCCGCGAGCAATCAGATTGTCGAAGACCACGGGAACGCGAAACCGTCCCTTGACGTCGCGATAACTGTGGCCATCCTGAAAGATCATCAGGGCCGCAGGCTCATCCTTTTTATACTGAGCAGGCACATAGATAGACCAGTCGCGTGTTGTGTTTTCGAAGATTCTCGATTCGAAGGCTGGCATGTCAGTGACGGTGCCATGAGGAACATTATCGCGAGGTACCGCGTCCGGATGCGGCTTCCATTCCGGCTTGGTTTCTACCACCGGTCGATTGTCTGACGTGGCATTTTCATCACACAGCCACTTCAGAGCTTCTGGAAAAACTTCACCGGCCCATTTGCCGCTGTGTCCGCCGTCGGTCATCACGAACTTGTACTTGTAACCGGCGAACTGCAGAGCCGCGGCCAGGTCCTGATTGCCAAGCGGCCAGTTGCCATGAAGATTACTGAGGTCATCTTTGCCTTCCTGCAGATACACCTTGATGGGCTTGGGACTTTTGTGAGTCTTTCGCACGAGTCCTGGATACGCCCAGCCTCCTCGAATATTCGTGTAGCTCCCAATGTGACTCAGAACTTTTCCAAACTGGTCCGGACGTTCCCATGCGACGGTGAACGCACAGATCGCGCCGGAAGAAATTCCGCAGACGGCTCGCTGAGCCGGATCTTTCGTAACGTTCAGCCCCTTCAGGGCGACAGGAAGGAATTCATCGATCAGGAACTTCGAATAGCGGTCTCCCATGGAGTCATATTCGAACGAGCGATTGCTGCGATCCGCGGCCCCGGGAGCTGTCGCCGGAATATTGCCTGGATTCACAAAGACGGCGATCGTGACCGGCATCGCTTTCTGGTGAATCAGGTTATCGAACACGATCGGCGTTCGAAACGCGCCGTCAGCCTTCACGTAACCGGTTCCGTCCATGAAGACCATCAGGCTGGCAGGTTCGGACTCCTTGTACTGAGCCGGCACATAGACGCTGTACTCTCGCTTAGTGCCAGGAAAGATCTGGCTGTCCGTGAAGACTCCGGACGTAACCTTTCCCTGCGGCACACCGGCCTGGACGACTCGATCCGGATGGTCCTGAGCAATGACCACAGAATCAGCGGCAAGTAACGTCAATACCAGCACGAGGGGAACAAACGCGGATCGCATGGCGGGAACTCACTGTCAGGGCGGAAGAATGTGGGTAACAGCCAGAGAATAGCGGCCCGTCAGACCACCATCAAATCATGAATCTCCCCACAACAGCCTGACTTCAACCTTGGCGAAGTCATGGCACGACTTTAAGCTGGTGAACTTTTAAGTCGCGGAAAGAAGCAATCCGGTGCGAACTCACTTGTTCTTCGGAACCGGGCAAGCCAGTAAAAGAGTCACGCGGTAACGGCGTCGCAAAGCGGGCATCAAAGGCAGCACATCAGCCGGGGCCGGAACAAAGTTCAACGACGTGATGGTCCGGGTCCGTCAGGAACACCTGAATGGCCCCATCCGGGCGTCGTTTCGCATCGTCCAGCAGAGGCACGCCGATGTCTTTGAGTCGCTGTGCTGCGGCATACGCATCATCCACTTCAAAAGCGAAATGATGGTTACGGCTGGACCGAACAAGAACCTCGACAGGATAACCGGCCGGTCCGCTCAGATTATGCTGCTCGATCAGATGAATCAGCGTACGGCCCGCTCGAAACCAGGCTCCGCCAAAGCTGAACGCGGGTCTGGGAACTTCTTCCATTCCCAGAAGTCCGACATAGAACTTTCGACTGGCTTCCACGTCACGGACGACGAGCGTCACATGATCAATGTGTCGAACTTTGACCGGGCTGTTCATTGGCCGTCACACTTCCGTTCGTTGAGTCATCTGATTGCCGGCTAATCTTCCATCGGCGGATCTGGAACGTAGTCTTCCGCATCCAGAGCGTACTCCAGCAGCACTTCCATCGGGATATGTTCGATCGCGGAGATATGGGTGGACTTCAGCAGCAGCTTCGGCGCGACTCCTGCTTCGAGTGCTTCCAGCCACCGAGGGAGGCAGAGGCACCAGCGATCACCTGGCTGCAGGCCGGGAAATCGATAGGCGGGCATCGGTGTTGACAGATCATTTCCCGCCTGCTTTGAAAACACGAGGAACTCAGCCGTCATTTCTGCGCAGACAGTATGCATGCCCGTGTCTTCCCCGCAGGTTTCGCAACGGCCTGTACGAAAAAAGCCTGTCAGAGGATCTGAGGAACAAACCAGCAGATCACCACCAAACACATTCTTCGCCATGAAAACTTTCCCGCCGACAAACTTTTCGCTGAGTGTTTTGCCATCTCAAGTGGTGAGGTCACCCGGTCGTCACTGAAAACCGCCGGACGCGAGTTTCTGTGCACCGTGAATGGCTCGACCGAGCTGCTGCAGATCAAATGGTTTGGTAAGGATAGTCAGTGCCTGCTTTTCGGCCATGCCGCGGACGACATTTTCTGTGCCATAGCCTGACATGAAAACGAACCGAATCTCCGGAATGTGATTACGAATTTCTTTTGCCAGTTCAATTCCATTCATTCCAGGCATGACCAGGTCGGAAATCACAATATCAATCGTCTTCCCGAATTCCTGCAGCTTCTGCATGGCGTCCTGAGCATTCCGAGCCGTCACGACTCGATGCCCGAGTTGTTCCAGAGACAGCATTCCCGTCTTCAGCAGGGCCGGTTCATCCTCCACCAGAAGAATGCAGAGTTTCTTCAAAACCGGCTTTGGCTCTTCCTGAATTTCCTCGGGCAACGAACGAACCTGCGCCGCCCTTGGGAAGTACACATGGAACGTTGTGCCAAGGTCGGCCCGACTTTCCACATCGATCGCCCCGCCGTTCTGCTGAACGATGCCGTACACCGTCGCCAGCCCAAGCCCGGTCCCCTGACCGACCGGCTTGGTCGTATTAAACGGTTCGAACAAATGCTGGAGCGCTTTTTCACTGATGCCCGTACCGTTATCGGAAACAGTCAGTACCACATAATCACCCGAAGGAAGAACGGACGATCTCATCTGAGTAGCGCGAGTCAGTGTTTCGTTATGGGTCGAAATGACGATGCGCCCTTCCTCGGTCAGTGCATCGCGAGCATTCAGGCACAAGTTGGTCAGAACCTGGTCCAGTTGAAGCGGGTCGATACTGACTGTCCCGAGGTCGCGACCCGGGCGCCAGTCAACCGTCACAGCCTCGCTGATGGACCGTCGCAGCAGCTGAAGCATCCGCTGAGCCGTTCGGTTGAGATCAACCTTCTGCGGAATGGCATGCTGACGGCGAGCGAATGCCAGCAGCTGATGCGTCAGATCGGCGGAGCGCTGCCCGGCGGTCTGGATGGCTCGAAGATGTGCGGTCATCTGTTCTGACAGTCCGCTGCTCAGCAGGGCCATCTCGGAATGGCCAAGGATCACAGCCAGCATGTTGTTGAAGTCATGAGCGATCCCTCCGGCAAGTCGTCCAATGGATTCGAGCTTCTGAGCCTGCAGGAACTGACGGTGCAGCTTTTCACGTTCCAGTTCTGCATTGTGTCGGTCAGTCACATCCTGAAACGCGCCGTAAATCGCCGTCACGGTGTTTCCCTGACGTTCAGCGCGTCCAAGAGCTCTGACCCAGCGAGCGCGCCCTTTGGCCGTGACAAACGGAAGCTCGAGGTCCCAGGGCTTGCCTGTTTCCATACCTTCTCGGACGGCCTGTTCAATGACAGATCGCGCTTCGGGAGCATAGAACTGAACCGCCTCGGAAAGTACCGGCTGATAGTCATCCGGAACTTCGTGGATGCGTTTCGTCTGTGCTGACCAGCGAAGATGACTGGTCTGTATCTCCAGTCGCCAGGCACCGACCTCCGCCACCTTGCCTGTTTCTTCCAGCCAGTCTTCCGTTTCTCGCAGTGTACGCTCGGTGGCCTGGCGGCTGATGTCTTTCTCATGAGCATCCATCAGCAGACCAATCGACGTAATCACAGGATCCAGAAACTCAATCGTTGCCTCTGTGTATTCTTCGGGAGCATTTGCCAGCCCGATGGCTCCAATCAGCCTTCCGGCATGAATGATGGGGATTCCAAGAAAGCGATTCAGCGGCGGGTGACCGGCCGGCAACCCGCCACGCCGAAGATCCGACGACGGATCATTGGCGATTACTGGCTTTGCTGTCGTCAGGATGTGCCCGAACAGAGTCTTCAGGTTGTGGAATTCGAAACTGTTGATGGAAGTCTGTTCGTACAGTCGTCGAGTTTCCTCGTTCCACGAAATATCGGTAATCGCATTGGCCCGCAGGTACGGCGTTCCAGTCGCGTCGTATCGACATTCCCCCAGAAAGCCGTAGGCACTGTTCGTAAGCCCCAGCAGCTCCGTCAGAAGGAACTGGTACATGTCATCGGGATTCTGACCAGCGATGAAAAGCGACTGAGCCAGTGTCACGGTCTTTAGCAGCTGATGTTCTCGCCGAAGCTGTGCTTCAATGCGTTTGCGATCCGTGATGTCGCTCTGAACCGAAAAGTAGCCCGTGACCGTTCCATCGGCGTCAACGATTGGCTGTGCATCCAGGGAGATCCAGAAGCGACTGCCATCCTTGCGGTAGTTTTCGATCTCGGTCTGAAACGGCAAGCCAGCCGCCGTGAGCCGTATAATCTCCTCCGCCTTCTCCTTTTCCGTGGCCGGACCGTGCAGAAACTGATCAGGGCGACGTCCCGCAATCTCTTCCAGCTGCCAGCCGCAGTCCCGCACAAACGCATTATTCACCCAGACAGTACTGCCATCTCGTCCCGAGATCATCACAGGATGTGATGTCAGACGTGCCACAAGAGGCATGACAGACTGCGCACTGAAGACCGACATGACATCAGAGGCGATTTGGCCGGACGAAAAGTCGAGGCGGGAAGAGTCGTTCGACTGGGACACGCGGGGCTCCGTAGGCGGGAAAAGTTCGCGGGCAGTTTCGAATCTGAATCCGTGTCTGTCCAGAGTGCGGACGCATTCCCTTTGATCCAGGATCCTGAAAGACGGGACCCGTTCACCAAAAGCGAGGTTCCGAAGGCCATCACTGACATATTTTTGACAACCTCGCCTGAACAGTGAAAAGACTGAAAAACTGACGGAAAGACGAATGTCGGTCGAACGGAGTCGCCAGAATCCCGGAACACTTTCAACCGCAGGATCGTCGCAGAGTCCATGTGACCGCGTTTCCGGGAAACGGACAGAACATCTGAAGTCAATCTTCAGGACCAGTTGTGTCAGAGAGTGACGGAAAGTTCGTCTGTTCGGTGAAGCGGGTTTTGGTTACTTTTCAACTACCGGATTCGCCACGCAGGGAGCATTTCGCAGGGGGAAGTGACAGAGGCGACCTTGAACCGGCCAGGTGACATGGCCAGGTCACTCATCGCAGGATTTTCTCTGTCGTTTGTCCCTTTCGAAATAAGGCATTGAATCCTCGTTTCCGTTTTCAGGGTGTCATCTATGCGCACTGCACTTTGGTGTCTTGCGGCGATTGTACTGGCAGGTTCCACAGGATTAATGGCCACGACAATGAACAAGCCAACGGCTGATCAGCGTGATGATGCAGGTCAGTTGTTTCAGCAGAACAACTTCAACGATGCGTTGAAGATCTATCGGGAACTTCTGCTGAACGCAGATGTGGTCGACAAAGCTCTGGCCGACGATCTTGCAAAAGCCATTGCCTGCATGCAGAACCTGGGAACTGTCCAGGAAGCTGATGCCTTGATCGAACAGGCTCTGGAGCTGCATCCGACTCATTACGGACTGACTCGCAAGGCCGGAGAAATCTATTCGGGCCAGCTGGACAGCAACGGGTTCGTTATCGGCGGCAAGTTTGAACGCGGTGGTCATCGCGGCGGCGGTCAATGGGCGTCAGTGGAAGGTCGCGACCGAGTCCGTTCGCTCCAGCTGCTGCTCAAGGCCGTTGAACTGGCCGGCGGTGATGCGTCAGTGAAGAACGCCGAGAAGGCGGATCTCTGGGCGATGATTGCATCACAGATTTCCACCGCCCGATTTTCTGATGCGTGGCGCCTTCAGGAACTCACGGACCTTATGGTTTTGCCGGAACACGAAATTCAGCAGGTCTATGGTCGTGGCCGATTCGGGTGGAACCCTTACGACGATAAAGGGGCGCCCGTGGACGCCGAAGGCAATCCTGTCTTCCATCGCAAGCCCGAATCCTGGGAAGCAGCAAAATCGGACGGCGAACGCTGGCGATGGGCGATGGCTCAGGTCGTCGCACTGAACGAAAAACGTCAGAGCGACATGGATCTGGAATGGGCCACTTTCCTGCAGGCACAGTTCGGTGTGTCCGGTCGCGCCATCGGTGAACCACCGGTGATCATGCCAGTCGCCAAAGACGCTGCGGACGGTGTTGAGACTCCAAGATCGGCGACCGAATGGAATGCTCACAAGCTACCCGACACGGAAACGATTGCAAAGCTGACAACCGGCGTAAAGCGATTCGCGCTGCCTGATGAATTCAATCCGATCGTCGTACTGAAGAACGTGATCGCTCGAAAAGACGCGTCGCGACGCCAGGCTCTTGAACTGCTGGTGAATGAACGAATGAATCGTCACCAGTATCCTCAGGCCGCAGAGCTGATTCGCGAAATCATTGCGATGGCTTCCGGCGACGACAAGACGCTCCAGCAGGATCGACTGAAGCAGATCACCGGAAACTGGATTCAGTTTGAAGGCGCCAGTGTCTTCCCGGCTGGCAATGGAGCTCAGGTCAACATCCGCTATCGCAATGGGAGCAAAGCCTCCTTTGACGCACGGCCCATTCGAGTCGAACAGCTGCTGCTCGATGTTCGAAAGTACCTGGAATCCGATCCTGCAGAACTTGAATGGCAGAAGACTCAGATTGAAAACATCGGCTGGACGCTGATCAATAGTGACCTCAACAAGTACCTGGAAGCGTCGGTCGCAAAATGGAGCGTTGATCTCACGCCGCCAGCCGATCATTTCGACGCGGGCCTCACGGTCACCACGCCGGTTCAGAAGGCAGGAGCCTACTGGGTCACAGCGAAGATGGAAGACGGCAATACGGCCCGTATGGTCATCTGGGTTGCCGACACCGCGATTACTCGCAAGCGAGTCGAAGAGGGAACACTGTATTTCGTGGCCGATGCTGTGACTGGTGCTCCCGTCGCCAACGCGGATCTGGAGTTCTTCGGCTGGCGGATGGAATACGGCCAGCAGAGACGTCCTCGTAATCATCAGGTTTTGACGAACCGATTTGCCGATCGGTCTGATAAGGACGGACTGTGCGTTCCTTCCAGCAACGATCTGCTTCCTCAGAATCAGTGGCTCACGATTGCTCGGACGAAAGACGGTCGTTTTGCATTCGACGGATTCACGGGCATCTGGAATCCGGAGAAACTGCAGCCCCTCGAGTACAGTCCGGTGAAGATCTATTCCATCACCGATCGCCCCGTCTATCGACCCGGACATCAGGTGAAGTATCGACTCTGGACTCGCAAGCCTCGCTTCGATGCGGACGACAACAGCTACGCCAATCGTGATACCTGGGTTCAGATTCGAAATCCGAAAGGCGATGTCGTCCTCGACATTCCGGCCAAGTCCGATAAGTGGGCCGGCGTTGACGGGGTCTGGGAAATTCCAGCCGACGGAACTCTTGGCATCTATCAGATCGGTATCGCGGAAGAAGTTCAGGTCGCTCGAACGGTCGAAGAAAACGGCCAGACGAAAACGGTGACTGAAAAGCAGCGAGTCCTGATCGGCGGTGGCTCGTTCGTTGTCGAGGAATATCGGAAGCCGGAATTTGAAGTGAAGGTGGATGCTCCTGAGAAGCCGGTCAAACTCGGCGAAAGGATTCAGGCGAAGATCAATGCCCGCTACTACTTCGGGGCTCCAGTGACCGAAGCCAGGGTTCACTTCAAAGTCGAACGAACCAAAAAGGACAGTCGATGGTACCCCGTGGCTCGATGGGACTGGCTGTATTCTCCGGGCTATTGGTGGTTCGCTCCCGAATATCATTGGTATCCCCGATTCAGTCACTGGGGTTGCGTTGGCCCGATTCGTCCATGGTGGAACTGGAGTCCTGATCCTCCGGAAGTCGTCGTGGAAGGTGATGCGGAAATTGGCCCGGATGGAACCTACCTGATCGATATCGACACGGCCGCCGCGCTCGCCAATCACAGCGACAGTGACCACAACTATTCGATCACGGCAGAAGTCGTCGACAAGTCGCGTCGAACGATCATCGGTAACGGCAGCGTGCTCGTGGCTCGCGATCCGTTCAAGGTCTTCACATGGACAGATCGAGGACACTACCAGACGGGCGATGATGTTCAGCTTGGTTATCAGGCTCGAACACCTGACAGCAAACCGGTTCAGGGCACCGGAAAGGTGACTCTGTATGCGGTGACCTACCCTGACGGCGATCTGCCTAAGGAAACCGAAGTTCAGTCGTGGGATGCCAGTACCAATGCAGAAGGGGCGGGCTCACTGCGGTTCAAGGTCCCTGAAGCGGGGCAGTTCCGCGTCAGCGTCAAGATCAAGGACGCTGAAGGCCACGAAATGGAAGGCGGCTATGTCCTGTTCGTGCGAGGTCAGGATCAGAACGGCGGCGGTTATCGCTTCAATGATCTGGAACTGATTACTGAGAAGCGTGAATACCAGCCGGGCGAAACTGTCCGTCTGCAGATCAACACCAACAAGGCCAACGGTACGGTTCTGCTGTTTGTGCGAGCCATGAACGGTCTGTGTCCAAAGCCCGAGGTGATTCGACTGGATGGCAAGAGCACAGTTCATGAGCTGAAGATTGCTCGTGAAGATATGCCCAATATCTTCGTGGAAGCAGTCACGATCGCGAATGGTCGTATCTTCAATGAAGTCCGCGAGATCGTCGTTCCGCCGGAACAGCGAGTTGCCAATGTGGAAGTACTTCCTTCGGCAAAGAAGTTCCGCCCGGGGGAAGAAGCCACGGTCAAGGTCCGCCTGACCGATCTGCAGGGTCAACCGTTTGTCGGTAACACCGTGCTGTCCGTTTATGATGCAAGTCTTGAGTATGTGGCAGCCAGCAGTATCCCGGAGATTCGAAAGTTCTTCTGGGAAGTGCGACGCATGCATCACATGTCGGTGAATTCGACACTGCAAAGATATGGCCATCCTGTCTTCCTCAACAACGAGACACCGATGCAGCCTTTGCACGGGAATGATCCGATGCTGACAGGCTCCGGCGGTCCCGGCGGCCCCATGATGTTCGGTGCAATGCGTGGCGGTGGCGGCGGCTTCGGTGGCGGCATGATGATGAAGGGCCGCGCCATGATGTCCGAAGGGGCTGCCATGGGAATGCCGGCACCCGCTGCAGCGGCGGGGGGCGTCGAATTCATGGCCGACGCGATGGCGCCTGGTGCTCCTCCGGGAGACGGCGGTGGGAACGCCGGGGAAACGGCCGAACCCACGATGCGTTCCAACTTTGCCGATACCGCGTGGTGGGTCGCCTCCGCCGATGCCGACGACAACGGGATCGTCGAAGTGAAGTTCAAGGTGCCCGATAACCTGACGACCTGGAAGATCAAGGTCTGGTCGATGGGCAATGGCACTCGAGTCGGTTCGGGCGATGCGGAGATCATCTCTTCGAAGAACCTGATCATTCGACCTCAGACGCCTCGCTTCTTCACTGAACGCGACCAGATGGTTGTTTCAGCGGTTGTCCACAATTACCTCACGTCCGAAAAGTCCGTGCAGGTGGTGATCGAAAACGAAGGTGGCCATCTGAAACTGCTGGATGAGGCTTCTCAGAAAGTCACGATTGCGGCCGGTGGCGAAGTGCGAGTCAACTGGCTGGTGGATGTCGTGGCTTCCGGATTGACCACGATTCGCATGAAGGCCCTGGCCGACGAAGAATCGGATGCCGTCGAAATTCGTTTGCCCGTTCAGGTTCACGGAATGCTGAAGACGGAAAGCTTCACGGGTGTCATTCGTCCGAACGGCGACAAGGCGACCATCGAAGTGCGAGTCCCCGAAGACCGGATTCCATCCCAGTCTCGACTCGAAATTCGCTACAGCCCGTCGCTGGCCGGAGCGATGGTCGATTCTCTGCCTTACCTGATTCAGTATCCTTACGGCTGTACCGAACAGACGCTGAACCGATTCCTCCCCGCTGTGCTGACTCAGAGAACGCTGCAGAAAATGGGAGTGAATCTGGCGGACGTTGCGAAGCAGCGAACGAACCTGGATGCTCAGCGAACCTACCTGGGCAAGTATCCGGCTCACTGGGGTCAGCCACCTCAGGTGCAGACTCGTGACCTGCGCGAACTGCCGGCCGGCTTTGGCCAGGGAAGCAGTACGCTGGCCAAGTGGATTCAGGAACACATTGACGCAGATGCGAAAACAATGCTGGGTCGAGGCAAGGATTTCAATCCGGTCTTCGATGATGCCGAAATGAACCGCATCGTTCGTGATGGCGTGAAGGCCCTGACCGAAATGCAGCTGACCGATGGCGGCTGGGGCTGGTTCTCCGGCTACGGCGAACGCTCTTCCGCCCATCTGACGGCTCAGGTGGTTCATGGCCTGACGATTGCTCAGCAAAATGATGTTCCGGTTCTGCCGGACGTGATTCAGCGAGGCGTCGAATGGCTGAAAACCTACCACGCTGCCGAGTTGAACAAACTCCGTGAAGGTGACAAGCATCGCGAAAACGATAAGTACAAAGGCAAAGCGGAATACAAACTCAGTGCTGATAACCTCGATGCCTTTGTTGCTCTGGTGCTGACCGAACATGATGCTCACGATCCGGCAATGACCGATTATCTGTATCGTGACCGAGGATCCCTGACGGCGTACGGACTGGCTCTGACCGGTCTCGTGCTGAACTATCAGCAGGATGTCGAACGTCGAGACATGGTCATTCAGAATCTCGAACAGTTCCTCGTGCAGGACGAAGAGAATCAGACAGCATGGCTGCGTCTGCCGGAAGGATACTGGTGGTACTGGTATGGCAGCGATAACGAAGCCATGGCTGTCTACCTGCGACTGCTGGTCGCTGTTCGACCGGAAGACGAAAAAGCTCCTCGTCTGGTCAAGTACCTCCTGAATAACAGGAAGCACGCAACCTACTGGAACAGTACTCGTGACACCGCGATGATCGTGGAAGCCATGGCCGAATACATCAAGGCCACGGGCGAAGATCAGCCCGACATGACCGTGGAAGTGGTTGTGGACGGCCAGGTTCAGAAGACCGTCAAAATCTCCCGGGAAAACCTCTTCAGCTTCGATAACTCACTGGTCATCGAAGGTGATGCGGTCACTTCAGGGGCTCACAGCATCGAAGTTCGACGCACCGGAAAAGGCCCTGTTTACTTCAGTGCGTACCTGACGAACTTCACCAAAGAAGATGCGATCAAGGCCGCGGGACTGGAAGTCAAGGTGACTCGAAAGTTCTACCTACTTGAACGTGACGACAAACAGGTCAACGTTCAGGGCGACCGCGGACAGCTGGTGAATCAGAAGGTCGCGAAGTACAAGCGAATTCCTCTGGAGGATCTGAACGCTGTGACCAGCGGCGATCTTGTCGAAGTCGAACTGCTGATCGACAGCAAGAACGACTACGAATACCTGCTGCTGGAAGACCACAAGCCAAGCGGCTTCGAACCAGATGATCAGCGAAGCGGCTACGTCTGGGAAGGTCTGCATGCTTATCGCGAGCTCCGAGATGAACGAGTCAGTTTCTTCCTGAACACACTGGCTCGCGGTCAGCACAGCATCAGCTATCGCCTGCGAGCAGAGACGCCGGGACGAATGAATGCACTGCCAGCGACCATCGAAGGCATGTATTCACCGGAACTCGTCGGCAACAGCGATGAATTCTCCCTGCGAGTCAACGATCGAGATGACATCAAGTAGTCTCGAACGCGGCGTCACTGTCCTCGCATGGGACTGATGAAGCGAAGAAACCCGGCAGAGCATAGCTCGGCCGGGTTTCTTTGTTGACTCTGCCTCAGTGAGCTTCCAGGAGTCTCGTTTGGCTATCGCTTGTTCGTGTGCTTCAGCATCCATTCGTAAAGTTCAGGAGTCGCATAGGCTGCGGACCAGCTGTTGTGACCAATGTGCTCCAGAGTCGTGAAACGGATCTTGTCGCTTCCGGCCGCATTGATCGCATCGACCATTTCGATCGACCTCTTGATAGGCACCGCGCCGTCCTGATCTCCGTGGAAGACCCAGATCGGAAGAGCCTTCAGTTTCTCCGCATCTTCCGGCTTGCCGCCACCGCACACGGGTACGACCGCTGCGAAGCGTTCGGGATGATCGGCGGCCAGACGCCATGAACCGTAGCCGCCCATACTGAGTCCGGTCAGATACACGCGAGTCGTATCAACCTTGTACGAAGAGGTCACATGGTCCAGAAGTTCGACCAGCCGCTTTTCCTGAACCGGGCTGGACCAGAAGTCTTCGCGAGGACACTGAGGGGACACCAGAATGAAAGGGAAGTCTTCCCCGCTGGCAACGATCATCGGAGGCCCCCACTTGGCCACCAGAGACAGTGGCCCATTGGATTCACCTCGACCATGAAGAAACAGCATCAGCGGCATCGCCTCCTTTGCCGGGTCATAGTTCTTTGGCAGATACATCAGATACCCGATGTTGCCGCCATCGGACGTCGCCAATGACAACTCCACCTGCTTCCCCGGCGCCGCATCGTCCGCCGCCGCATCGTCCGCCGCCGCCGGAACCACGATGGCCAGAACGCCCAACATCACAAGCACTCGCATCTCACCCCTCCCAAAAAGATTGTAAAGCGATTGTCCTCAATCGCTCCCCTCGAACTCAATCATCCGGAAAAAACACACCCCTCAACCACCACCTCAAATCTACTCGGAAACCCATTCCGATGAAGCTGGCCCGCGCCCCCGCCTCGAAAAAAAATGTTCGGCAGCCCGACAATCCAGCCACCGCAGAGCCCTTTTGGGGGCTCCTGAGAAATCCCGGAAAGGCAGTTTTTGCCGAAAAAACGCAGGAGAAAAACAAAAGTTCTCCCGTCCTTGAAAGAGAGCCACTCAAACGGTTAATGAACTCTGGCAATGAATCCGCAGCCCCGCTAGACTCCCGCCTCGCCGAATAGGACCGAACCGGGCAGCTGCCCAGCGTGTCCCCTT
>CAZIGZ010000138.1:0-16866 GCA_964538835.1 uncultured Chitinophaga sp.
GATCCATGGATCAGGACGGACATCGATCGATTCGTGCTGGCGACGCTCAACGAGCAGCAACTCCGCCCTGCTCCGGCGGCTGACAAAAGAACGCTGCTGCGTCGAGTCACGTTTGATCTCACGGGCCTGCCGCCGTCGCCGGACGAGATGGATGCGTTCCTGAACGACACGAATCCCAAGGCGTTTGAGCGAGTGATCGACCGGCTGCTGGCTTCGCCCCATTATGGCGAACACTGGGCTCGACACTGGCTGGATGTGGCGCGTTATGCGGAATCAACCGCCAACGACGCCAATGCCGTCATGCGTTACGCCTGGCGCTATCGAAACTATGTGATTGATGCGTTCAATACGAACATGCCTTATGACCAGTTCGTCAAAGAGCAGCTGGCTGGCGACCTGATGCCCAGTCAGAACGCCGCCGAGAAAACTCGCAGAACCATAGCGACCGGCTTTCTCATGGTGGGCCCGAAGGCTCTGGCCGAAACTGACAAGGAGCAGTCTCGCCTGGATATTGTCGATGATCAGATTGATGTGCTTGGCCGAGCCATCATGGGGATGACTCTCGCGTGTGCTCGCTGCCATGATCACAAGTTCGACGCGATTCGCACGACAGACTACTACGCTCTGGCCGGGATCTTTCGAAGTACCGAGCCGTTCATGGACGAAGCTCGCAACGCCACAATGTGGTGGGAATACGACGTGCCTCAGGCCGACGGTGCAGCACCAGTCACTGTGATGGCTCCGAAGGATTCTGTGCCGCGAAATCTGCGAGTTCACCTGCGGGGCAATCGGTTTACGCTGGGCAGGATCGTTCCTCGAGGAGCCATGTCGGTTCTGCAACACGTAGAGCCGTCGATGCATTGTTCTGTGGAACCGAATCAGATCACCAGTGGTCGACTGGAACTTGCAGAATGGGTCGTGTCTGCTCGCAATCCACTCACGGCACGAGTCATCGTGAATCGGGTGTGGCAGCAGCATTTCGGACGAGGACTTGTATCGACGAGCGACAACTTTGGGACTCGCGGCGAACCGCCGACGCATCCAGAATTACTGGACTGGCTCGCATTTCATTTTGTGCGTAACGGATGGAATCTGCAGTGGCTGCATCGCCAGATTTTGCTGTCGAACACGTGGCAGCAGAGTCATTCGCCGGACGGGAATGAGGCTCGCTGGCTTTCCGGATTCTCCCGGCGTCGACTGACGGCAGAAGAGCTACGTGATGCCATGCTGAGCGTCAGTGGTCAACTGGATCGCCTTCCCGGCAGTAACGAAAGCGGCGAGTTCCTGTACTCGCAAGCTGAAGACATCAGTTCAAAGATTCGCCCCAATCGTGTGGGAGCCGATGACCCGTTTTACACCGACTTTCGCAAGCGTTCGATCTACCTGCCAATCGTTCGCAACATGGTTCCCGATGTGCTGACGCTGTTCGACGCGGCTGATCCGAACTCCGTCACCAGTACTCGGAATACAACAACTGTTTCACTCCAGTCGCTGTTTCTGATGAACCATCCATTCGTTCGTCAGCAGTCACTGAGCTTCGCGGATCGGTTGCTGACGCTTGCGGCTTCTGATGACGTACGAATTCACGAGGCTCATCGGCTGGCTCTTGGGCGTTCCGCAACGAATGCAGAACTGAATGATGCCGGGCAGTTTCTTCGAGACTATCAGGCGGAGGCAGTGAAAGGCGGATTGACCGAAGCGGAGGCTCATCGGAATGCATGGCAAAGCTTCTGTCAGGCGCTTCTCTGCTCCAACGAATTCATCTATGTCGACTGAGACAAAGGAGTTGGCCGACATGTCAACATGCAATCATGAATTCAGAGGCCCTCGTGAGACTCCCAGCGAGAAAGCGCAGGGAATGCTGGCTGATCGACGTTCCTGGTTGAAGCAGTCGGCCTGCGGATTTGGTTCCGTCGCGATGGCGGCGTTGCTGGCGGAGAGGTCGGCAAATGCTGGTCCATCGGATCGTGAAGACGCATCGAGCCTCGCGCCACGCAGGGCGCACTTTCCTGCGCGGGCAAAGCGAGTGCTGTTTCTGTTCATGCATGGCGGAATTTCGCACGTCGATTCCTTCGATCCGAAGCCGAAGCTGACGGAGATGAACGGCCAGCCGCTTCCGATCGAGAAACCAAAGTTTGAGTTTGCTCCGACGGGCAATTTGCTGGCATCGCCGTGGAAGTTTCGAGCCTACGGAGACAGCGGCATTGAAGTGAGCGATCTCTTTCCGAAGATCGGCGGTTGCATCGATGACATCGCGGTCATTCGATCCATGAACGGCGGTGATCAGGTTTCACACGGCCCTGCTCTGCTGAACATGAACACGGGCAGCGGCGTTTTTGCTCGACCATGTCTGGGAGCATGGACACTGTATGGGCTGGGCACGGAGAACCAGAATCTTCCCGGCTTCATCAGTCTCAGTCCTTCGTTGTATCACGGAGGTGCTCAAAACTACGGCAGTGCGTTCCTGCCCGCGACGTTCCAGGGAACTCGCCTGGGCGACGGCAGCACGAACTTCAAGGACGCCAGGTTGTCGAGCCTCACGCCGGGCGATCGACCGGAGCTGCAGCGTCGGCAGCTGGATCTTCTGGCCAGACGCAATCAGCAGCATCTGGAAACCGCCGGTCGAAATTCCGAGCTTGAAGCTCGAATGGCATCGTTTGAGATGGCATTTCGTATGCAGGCAGAAGCCCCTGCGGTGATGGGGATTGAGCAGGAAACGCCGTCGATGCAGGCGGCCTACGGAGTCGGTGTGGAGCCGACTGACGAGTTTGCTCGCCAATGCCTGTTGGCTCGCCGCTGCCTGGAAGCAGGCGTCCGTTTCGTGCAGGTTAACTTCAGCTATCCGAGAAACTACTGGGATGCTCACGGAGACCTTCGCAACAACCACACGACGAATGCTCAGCGAGTCGATCAGCCGATTGCGGCGTTGTTGAGAGACCTGAAGACTCGGGGCATGCTGGAGGATACTTTGGTTGTGTTTGGAACGGAGTTTGGTCGCACGCCGGCGGCTCAGGGAACCGATGGCCGCGATCATCATCCGCACGCCTTCAGTGTCTGGCTGGCCGGCGGCGGAGTACGCGGCGGAACGGTCTGGGGACGCACTGACGACTTTGGTTATTACGTCGCCGAGAACAAAGTCACGATGCCCGACTTCCACGCCACAATCCTTCACCTGCTCGGACTGGACCACGAACAACTCACCTTCCGCCACGCCGGCCGCGATCATCGGCTGACGGATGTATCGGGACAGGTGGTTAATGGGATCGTCGTGTAGAACGGCTGTCCTCAGCCGTTACCCGACTGATAGGACCACACTGCTGAACGACGCATTGTTCGCGGAGCGAACCGCGACGATGGGTAGCACAGGTAAAGCCTGTGCCGCGCAGCGGTCGGAAGCTGAAGTGACGGCGTGGTAGGTTCAGTGCATGTGACTTCGGCCAGATTGCATGCCGAAAGAAGCGAAAGAAGTCGAAAAGTGGCAAGTGCTCCAGTGAGTTGACTCGGTACCGCTGCCGGTATTTGTTCTGTGCAACACTAACTGCCTTGGCGAGCGGGATACGTCAGCTTCCCGTTATGCGATTCGCTTCTAAACAACACTGATGAAACTCAGGAAGGTCCTCTTTTTGCCTTCTTTCGTTTTTTTGGCTCCCCAATTCAAGTGATGGGTAGCGCAGGTGAAGCCTGTGCCGCGCAGCGGTCGGAAGCTGAGGAGACGGCGTGGTGGTTTCATCGCATCGGATTCTGGCAATACGGCATGCAGGCATTAGCTTCCGGCGCCTGCGGCACACGTCCTTCAGACGTGCTACCCATGTTGTCCGGAGGTGTCCCCGCCACCGTTAGAGCAATTCCCGGATGCCTTCGGGTTTGTCGACGAGGGCGACAGGGCGGCCGGAGAAGTCGGGGAAGTGGGTCGTCGGGTCGATCCCGAGGACTCGATAGATCGTCGCGAGAAGGTCGTGCGGGGCGACTTCGCGTTCGACGGGGAATTCGGCCTTGGAATTCGTCTGGCCGATGACGACTCCCTGCTTCAGGCCGCCACCGGCCAGCATGACAGAAAATGCATCGCCCCAGTGGTCGCGGCCGGGGATCGGAATTCCTGGCTGCCCCTCATTGATTCGTGGCGTGCGTCCAAACTCGCCCATGACCAGAACCATCACATCATCCAGAAGATTCCGATCGATCAGATCCTGCATCAGCGCGGCGACACACTGGTCCATGACTCGCATGTTCGGAGCATGGCCATCAACGAGCGAAGAATGGTGATCCCAGTGAGGCATGTCGACGGTTACAAACGTGACTCCGGATTCGACCAGGCGTCGAGCCATCAGCGTGTACTGGCCCCAGGGATTGCGACCGTAACGATCCATCGTCTCCGGTGTTTCTTTCGACATATCGAATGCTTTCATCGCGGCACCGCCGAAGACAAGCGACAATGCGGACTGATGATGAGCATCCATGGTGTTCATGATGCCGCTGTGATCCACGTCACGTCGAAGGCGATCGAGCGACGTCATGAGCGAGCTGCGATCTTTGGCTCTTGCTTCATCGATCTGTCCATTGATGCGAAAGCACGGCGGACTTTCGACGCTGGTCTTGTACGTGTGATGCAGATACTTCGCTTCCGTGTTCACATCAAACGGTTCATAGGCACCGCCGAGATACGCCGCGCCGTGGTAGCCGGGAAACAGGTACACGCTTTCGGCGGATGGCAGACCGACGTAGGCTGGAACACCTGGCTGATTGGGACCACAGAGTTTTGAGACACATGCACCGAGTGACGGATAGCGAATCTGCTTGGCCGCGGTTGTAGCTCCGAAGCGTCCGGTCAGCATCCAGTGAGCACCCGCGAAGTGATCGCCGGTTCCGTGACGCATTGATCGAATGACGCATATGCGGTCCGCGAACTTTGCCTGCTTCTCCATCAGTTCTGAAAAGTGAACGCCGGTGAGATTTGTTGCGATCGTACCGAAGGGGCCTCGAAATTCCGCCGGAGCTTCGGGCTTGGGGTCATATGATTCCAGCTGACTTGGACCGCCATCCAGCCAGATCAGAATGACGCTTTTCTTTTTCGGCAAAGGTGTGCCGGCAGATTCCTGAGCTGCGAGGGCTTTGAGGTGAAACGGAAGACTCAGACCGGCAAAGCCCAGCGTTCCCGCCTTGAGGATTGCACGTCGACCACCAGCGAATGGGCTTACTACGTTCAGCATGGATTATCCTCGGCTGGGTGGATTGTGTGGTGGTTGAGGTCTGGGTTCCCGCCTGCGCGAGAATGACGACAAATGGGTGGGTTCCAGCTGTTCCCGTTCTTGCGGGAATGATGGACTTGTTCGCGACTGTGGATCGCTGGGTTCCCGCCTTCGCGGGAATGACGGTTCTGGGAAAGTTACCGCATGGCGGGCCTTGCTCGGAACCATCGGCTGACTGTGATAGCATACCTGACGGAGTTTGATTGTCTCAATTCGGTTTGAAAAATAAGGTTATTCGACGATGCTGACATCGCAGCTTATTCATCCTCAGATTTCCGAGATTCTGGCTCGCGCGGGCCATAGTTCCAAGGTGTTGATTGCGGACGGAAACTACCCCGCCAGTTCTGCGATCGGGCCGAAAGCACAGCTGATCAGCCTGAATCTGGCACCAGGGCTGGTCACGGTGGCTCAGGTTTTAAAGGTGTTGCTGACCGCGATCCCGGTCGAAGCTGTGAACACGATGGGCATGCCGGATGATGATCCGTATAAGCTGCCGAATGATCCGCCGGTGTGGGCTGAGTACCGTTCGATTCTGTCAGCGGCCGGACTGGCGATTGAGCTTCAGCCGATTTCCCGCTGGCAGTTTTATGATGCCGTGGATTCTCGCGACCACGTCCTGACCATTCAGACGGGAGATCAGGCGTTGTGGGCGAATCTGCTGCTGACGGTTGGAGTTCGCAAGGCGTAGGGAGGACCGCGTTTTGTTTGGTGCCATCAACGTTCCAACTGCACGTGACGTTGATGAAAGAAGACTCTGAGGCTGGTGCCGCGGAAACCGGACGGCTTGCGCCGTTCCGCTGCTTTTCAGCTGGTCAGTTGATGAATCATGATGTCGGGACCAGGAACATGACCGAGCCCCGTGATGATCAAGGTCGAGTATCGGGCGGGAACCCGTACGAGGTTTCCGCGACCGCGTCAGACGATCTGAAACAGCAGCCCACTGCTTTTCAGATCCTCTGGGCGTTCATTGTTGCGATCGTCGCCGGAGTGATCGTGTTTTTCTCGACCTGCTTTGGGACAGGGATACTTCTGTTCGAGTTTTCCCAAATCAACATTCATAGTGACGACCCTTCGGGCTTGATTCTTCTCGCCATTGTCGTTGGTGCCATTGCAGCGGGCTTCACGATCTACAAAATCTATCGGTCAGTGATTCGTTCCCGAGTGTCGAAGGCGAGTGGGACTGAGAACGGATGACAGAGATTCGTGAACAGTCATCTGGCGCCCATTCAAAGGCGGCAGAGAACAGCGTTATTCCATCTGAGAACCCCTACGACGTTCCTCGTGCACGTGACGAACGGGATAGTGTAAGTCAGCCAGCCAATTCACGCCTGATTGTGGCCATCGCACTGTCGTTGATCGTGGGACTCGCGACATTCCTTGCCAGCTTTTTCTTGTACTACAATCATCGGTGAATATGAACGTGCTGAAGGGCTAAGCAAAAGGTCTCCTGTATCGATCTCTGCAGTTGAGACAAGTCGGGCGTTTTGTCTGCCAGGAACTCGATACGACGATGCCAGACCTGATTCAAACGCGGTGACATCTGTTCAACAGCACTGTGCTCGGCGATCTCGAGCACTCCGCTTCGCCTGAAATCTGAGTGAGTCACTGTTGCGGGGGCAGCTCGTTCGATACTCTTCGATCTCGGACGAGGCTCTGACGAAATTGCGCTGGCATGACCAGTGCGACTCCGACTCAGAAGACCGAAGCTGTGGCTTCACTCTGATGGTACGTTGCTGGGACCGACTGATGATCTCACAAACTGTCGAATATGCACTGCGGGCAATCGTGACGATTGCGCAGAATCCGGGCCGAGCCTGTACGGCGAAGGAGATTGCTGCCACAACGCTGGTTCCGGCTCCTTATCTTTCCAAGCTCATGCAGTCACTGGTGCGAGGCGGCATCGTGACGGCTCAGCGAGGTCCCAACGGGGGCTTTCAGCTGGTGAAGACCCCGGCCGAGCTGACTTTGTGGGAAGTGGTGGATGTCCTGGAGCCATTCCAGCGGATAAAGTCATGTCCACTGGGGATTCGCTCACACGGTGGCCAGCTGTGTCCGTTGCATCGAAATCTGGACAATGCCATGGCGACGGCGGAAAAGATGTTTCGGGAGATGACGGTTGCCCAGATGCTGGCTTCGCCGGGAAGTGTGACGCCGCTGTGCGAAGAAACCAAAGAGATGCCTCTTCAGACGCTGGGAATTCCGGGCATCCGCTGAGGCCAGCACATTGAAATCCTTGTGAGGGATTTTCCATTTCCATGATTCGTTCTGCTATCACGGTCAGTCTTGTTGAGCAGGCTCGCAAAGGGCCTTTTGTTTTCCACGGGGATCTGGAGGCTGCATGTCGATCGGCTGCTGAGCTTGGGTTCGACGCGATCGAACTGTTTGCACCTTCGGCAGAAGTGATCAATGCTCTGCCTCTGCCCGCCCTGCTTTCTCGGTATGGTCTCTCGCTGGCAGCAGTCGGCACCGGCGCGGGAATGGTGGTCCATAAGCTGTCTCTGACTGACGCGGATGCAACACGACGTGAGCAGGCGGAAGCCTTCATCGGCCAGATCATGGAAGCGGGGGCACGCTTTGGTGCACCTGCGATTATCGGTTCCATGCAGGGACGCTGGGACGATCAGGTTCCGCAGGCCACGGCCACTCAGTACTTACAGGCGGCCTTGCAGCGGCTTGGGCAGCGAGCCGAAGTGCTTGGCACCGTGCTGATGTACGAGCCGCTCAATCGCTATGAAACCAATATGTGCAACACAATGAAACAGGGTGTTGAGCTTCTGAAGCCCCTGGCGACTCGTGCGGTTCGGCTCCTGGCGGACTTGTTTCATATGAACATCGAAGAGGCCACTATCGAAGGCGGTCTGATCGATGCCGGTGCATTTCTGGGACATGTGCACTTCGTTGATTCCAACCGTCAGGCGGTCGGACATGGGCACATGAACTATGAGCCGATTGCCGGAGCATTGCGTTCCATTGGCTACGCCGGTTATGCGTCGGCCGAAGCGTTTCCGATTCCTGATGCGATTACGACGGCAAAATCCACGATCGAAGGATTCCGACGCTGGTTGCGATAGAGGCGATCAGCTTCATTGGATCAGCCAGGTCTCAGCCAGGTCTGCCGTTTTCGTGTGTCGGTGTTCTGTGTGCTGGGTCAGAATGACTGAGGCTGGCCGTACGCCGGGTTTGTTGGAATCACGAACGAGTTCGCGTTGTCCTGCCACTGATCTGAGCCAGGACGCACAAATTGTGGCGGAGCCTGTTGAGTATTCTGCAGGCCTGGCTGCATCACAGGCGAATAAGACTGTTGAGAAACACTCTGAGCCGGAAAGTAAGAACCGTCAGCTTGCGAAGAACGGAATGCTGACAGGCTCTGCACAATCGTGACCATTGCCAGGCACAGTGAGCAGACGCTGAGTGCGGCAATCTGAAGGTTGAACTTTCGCACGGATGCCGGCGAAGTGTTTTGACGTCGAATCTTTGCGGACAATGCCGGCCAGACAGATGTGCTGCCTGTGATCGGAATATCATCGGAAGAATCGCGCAGAGCCCCCAGAGCACTCATGGCGTGTGACATGCCGGAATGATAGCTTCGGCAGTCCGCGCACTGATTCATGTGAGTTGCCAGCTGACTTTCTTCGTCAGCTCGCAGGTCATTGCCCACATCCAGATGAATCAGATGTCGTGCGTCAGAACAATTCAACATGTTCATGTTCCCGTTATTCTTGTCTTCAGATCCGCGAGGTCATCGTCAGGGCTATGGTTCTGGTTATTCGTCCGAAGGATCAGATCCTGATTTTTCCGCTCTGCGTTCCCGACGCTCCCACGCTTCACGAAACATCTTTCGAGCTTCCGCGAGTCTCCAGCGAATCGTCGCTTCGCTGCGTTCGGTGATCGCAGCGACTTCCGAAGTACAGAACCCCTCCAGGTCTCGCAGGACAAGGACCGTTCGATAGGCTTCCGGAACCTCTGCGAGCACCAGCTGAACTTCCTGAGCCAGGTCAAGGTTCTGTCGAGGATCAGCGACGGCCGGATCCGGTGATTGTTCGCTGTTGACATCGGCGAACAGCGCCCAGCGACCGCGACGGCGAATCTTTCGGAGATGGTCGTAGGTCAGATTCACCGCGAGGCGGAACAGCCACGGCCCGAATCGACGCGAGGGATCGAACTGCTCAAGACGTTCGTACGCCCGCATGAACGATTCCTGAACCAGATCCGTCGCCACTTCCAGGTCTGTCACAAAGCGACGCACGACCTTCATCACGCGTCGTTCGTACCGCATCACCAGCTGGCCAAAGGCGTCGTGATCTCCGTTTCGAGCCGCGTGGACCAGACGTACCTCGCTCGCAGACGGAACTTCGCCACCTTCTGGCGAATCCGCCGCTTCGATCCACTGGTCTTCGGCGTCCGATTCGGACATTCTGATCATTCTGGAGAACCTTTCCGACCACTATTACGCTGTCGAAGGCTCCGCCGTTGGAGGATTCCGGTTGTACTGGATTCAAAAGCCGTAGCAGAAGTCGTGAGAGTGCTGGAAACACGCGGGAATTCTCACGAATCCCGCGACAGATGTCCGTCTGAAATGTCCTGGATTGAACGCTCTCTGTCGTCAATTGGCGACATTTTTGCGGCCTGCCCCGAGCATGCTGGCGCTTGCTCGCCCCCTTCCAGACGGGGGCTGGCCGGGGAGGGTTTGAAGAAGGGATGATGCCGGATGCGATCTTTCCGCACAAGGCACGGCAACTACCGGGACGATGAATTCTGGTGGTCACATTTCCATCGTTTTCGTTTCCTCACGTTGTGAGGTCGCGGGAAGGTGGCAATCCTGTGAAAAATCTGAGACAACGCGGATCCCATCGTGGACTGAAGAGTCCCTGAGCCAGAGGAGCCAACCAGCTCACTGCCATTTCCCGTCTCACGTTGTTCGCTTGCCTCGAGCAAGCGCAATGAGTTAACTCGAGTCTAAGGCCTGCCGCCTGTCGATGCGCCGATCGACCTTACAGGAACCAGATCCATGAAACGAAGTCCCTGGATCGTCATGGTGACGCTGATCATTCTGACTGTATCAGCGGCTGCAATGGGTCAGTTTGGACAGCGAGGACGATACCGCAGTATGTACGGCGCGGACGGGCGAGTCGTCCGAAATGGAGTGCCCGACTGGAAGCTGGACGAGAACTTCAAGAAGGACGTCTTCACTTTTGTCCGCGTTCGCTATCGCTCCATGGGACGCTGGGGCTGGCAGACGGACTATCCGGATGCCGACCTGAATTTCTCTTATCGCCTGCAGCAGCTGACTTCCATCCACACAGATCCGGATGGCGTCATTCTGGATCTCACGGATCCTCGCCTCTTTGACTACCCGTTCATCTACATGATCGAGCCTGGATATATCTACCTTGATGAAGAGGAACGCAAAGCTCTGCGAACGTATCTGCTGAATGGCGGGTTCCTGATGATCGATGACTTCTGGGGTGATGATGAATGGGATGGTCTCATGAGGGAACTCGTGCAGATCTTTCCCGATCGAACTCCACAGGACGTTCCGCTGGAGCATCCAATTTTTCACTGTGTCTACGATCTGAATGAACGTCCGCAGATCCCGGCGATTGGTTATGCCCATCAGATGGCGAACGGGGAAGTTTATTCCGCTCAGGGATACGGAACGGAAGAAGTTCACTATCGCGCGCTTTACGATGACAACGGCCGGATGATGGCCATGATCTGCCACAACACCGATCTCGGTGACGGCTGGGAGCGCGAAGGGGAGGATCCGTGGTACTTCAAGGAGTTCTCCGAGAAGAAAGCGTATCCTCTGGGAATCAATATCATCTTTTATGCCATGACTCATTGAACGACCTTTTGAAAGATCCTCCATGTCGGACGAACTGACCCCGGAACGAGAGCGTGAACTGATTGGCCAGCTTCGACAGTTTCGCAGCCAGATTGACGCCGAACTTTCCCGCGTGATCGTGGGCCAGAAAGATGTGGTCCGTCAGCTGTTGATTTCGCTGCTGGCGGGCGGCAACTGTCTGATCACGGGAGCCCCGGGACTTGCAAAGACGCTGCTGGTCAAGTCGATTGCTCAGCTGTTCGACCTCAAGTTCAATCGAATTCAGTTCACTCCGGACCTGATGCCTGCAGACATCACGGGAACTGAAGTTCTGGAAGAAGATCATGCGGGTAACCGAACGATGAAGTTCATTCCCGGCCCGATCTTTGCCAACGTTCTTCTGGCGGATGAAATCAACCGAACGCCTCCCAAGACTCAGTCGGCTTTGCTGGAAGCCATGCAGGAACATCAGGTCACGGCGGCCGGTCGACGATACACACTGGAAGAACCGTTCTTTGTCCTGGCAACTCAGAATCCCATCGAGATGGAAGGCACGTATCCTCTGCCGGAAGCACAGCTCGACCGATTCATGTTCAACGTGCTGATTGATTATCTGCCGGAAGATGAAGAAGTCGCCGTCGTGCAGCAGACGACATCACGAAGCTTCCAGCCGATCAAGGCACTGTTCACGGGTGCAACAGTGCGTGAGTTTCATCAGGTCGTGCAGCGAGTCCCGATTGCGGATGATGTCGTGCGTTATGCCGTTCGCCTGGCCGCCGCATCTCGTCCTCGTCAAAAGGGAACCCCCGACTTCATCAACGAACTCGTCTCCTGGGGTGCGGGTCTGCGAGCCGGCCAGTATCTGGTGCTCGGCGGCAAGGCTCAGGCTCTGCTGGATGGTCGCACGTTTGTGTCGACGAAGGATATCCAGTCGCTGGCTCGTCCGGTTCTTCGACATCGCATTCTTCCGAATTACCGTGCGGAGGCTCAGGGAGTGTCGGTGGATTCGCTGATCGAGCGACTGCTGGAATGTGTGGAACATCCGAAGAATGAAACGGTCCGCTGACCGGCTGCAGGATCCATTGTGGCTGGTCGTGGTTTGTGCGTTCATGCTCTGATGCTGGAAACCTGTTGAGGTCTCATGTCTGCTGACCTGATGAATCCTTCGGTTGTGATGAGTATTCGGTCGCTGGAGCTGCGAGCGAAACTGGTCGTCGACGGATTTCGCACGGGCTTGAATAAAAGTCCGCGTCATGGATTCTCCGTTGAGTTTTCGGAATACCGCCAGTATGCCCAGGGAGACGATCCAAGATTTCTGGACTGGAAGCTGTTTGCTCGCACAGACCGAAGCTACATCCGTCTGTTTGAAGACGAAACGAATCTTCGGTGCTACATCGTCCTGGACGTGAGTCGCTCCATGTCGTTTGGTTCCGGGCAATGGTCTAAGTACGAGTATGCTCGGACGATTGCCGCATCGCTTGCATGGCTGTTAAACAAGCAGGGTGATGCGGTCGGGCTGACAACGTTTGACGACGAAGTGCGAACCATTGTTCCGGCTCGATATCGCCCTGGACAGCTTCGACGCCTGATGGTGTCGCTGGAAGAACTGCCATCCGGAAAGCAGACTCGCCCGGCCATCGCACTGGAGGATGCGGCTCAGCGGCTTCGAAAGCGAGGTCTGGTGATTCTGATCAGCGACCTGCTGGCACCAGTGCAGGAACTGGGTGACGGGCTTCGGCTTCTTCGAGGCTGTCTGCATGACATGGTGGTGTTTCAGATTCTGGATCCGGCGGAAAAGAGGCTCTCGTTTGACGGGCCACGACTGTTTGAGGATCTGGAAACGGACCAGAAGATTTATGCCGATCCTGAGCTGATTCGGAACGAGTACATGAACCGGCTTGAAGCTCACAATACGGCCGTTCGATCCGAATGCGATTCCGTCGGCGCGGCCTTTCGGCAACTGGTCACTGATGAACCTCTGGAACTGGCGCTTGCGGAGTTTCTGCAGGCTCGGCGCCAGATCCGATAGTGTTCTTCCCGGCGTGATTCGAAAAGTTGGACGTGAACAGCAAGATCAGGACTTGATGATGTTCGAACTACTTGCCCCCATCTTTGCCGTTGCCGGAGGCATTGTTGCAGCTGCACCGTTCGTGCTGCACATGTTTCGACGTACTCCTGCCGTGAAAGCGCCATTCAGTCTGGTTCGCTTCCTGACACCAACGCTTCCAAAGACGACAAAGCGATCGACACTGGAACACTGGCCTCTGATGCTGCTTCGGATTCTGGCCGTAACGCTGATTGCTCTGGCCTTTGCCCGGCCGTTCCAGCGCATCACAGTGGCGAGAGAGCAGGCGCAGGCAGTGGGCCGACATGTTGCGATTGTTCTGGATGCCAGTGCGAGCATGCGACGGGATGGGATTCGTGACGCAGTGACATCAGAGATTCAGAAGCTGACCGCGGACCTGAATCCTCAGGACATGCTCAGCATCATGAGCTACTCAACCGGCACACGACGACTTCTGTCAGTCGACGAGTGGATGCAGACTGAACCCGGAGCCCGCCCTGCTCTTGTGACCCGGGTGATAGACTCGTGGGAACCGGACTGGAAGGCGACTCTCACTGCTCAGGCTATTCTGGAAGCCGCCGATGAAGTGGCCCGTGAAAAGGGATCTTCGAATGACTCTGAACGCAGTGTGGTTCTGGTCACGGATTTTCAGGAAGGCAGCGATCTGGATCTGCTTCGATCAGGCAACTGGCCGGATTCCGTGAAACTCGAGCTTCGCATTGTCAAACCTGCTGCGGCCGGTAATGCGGGCGTCAGTCTTGCGGAAGAACAGAAGACTGGCGTGATTCGAGTGCGAGTGACGAATTCCGGCGACGCGACCGTCACGAAGTACTCACTGCAGCCATTCGACGCGACCGGAAAGCCTGTTGGTGTTCCAGTTGTTGCAGACGTTGCTCCTGGGCAGCGACGGACATTTTCGATGCCGGAACAAGTGGCTGGGCAACCGCTGATCAGCGGTGTTGAGCTTCTTGGAGATGCTCAGCCGTTTGACAATGTCGTCGACCTGCCGATCGAAGATCCCAGAGTGCTTCGTATTGCTCACGCGGGTTCGCTGGATGCCAATAATTCGGAAGCCATGCGCTATTACCTGCAGCGTGTCCTGGATGGTGATGAGTCGGAGCCGATCGAGCTGATGGACCTTGTGAACAGTCAGAACATCGCCGTTCCGCCCCCGGCCGATGCGCGGCTTGCGATTGTGACAGAGAAGATTCCGGCGAGCCTTGCGACATCGCTGAAGGACTTTCTGGGAAAGGGCAACACGGTTTTTGTGGCGTTAAACTCGGTCGAGATGTTTGAGAGTGTCCGAGGCCTGCTTGATGTCGAAATCGCTGCGACAGAAGCCACCGTGACCGACTATGCGATGCTTGGACAGATGGACTTCAGCAGCAGTCTTCTGGCTCCGTTTGCGGAAGCTCGTTTTTCGGACTTCTCTTCAATTCGTTTCTGGCATCATCGGGTCTTGACGTTCGATGAGAAAGCTGTCGGAGCACCGCGCGTGATTGCTCGTTTCGACAAAGGAGCTCCTGCGATTCTGGAAGCCGACACGACTGGTGGAGGACGCTTATATCTGGTCGCCGCTGGCTGGCAGCCGAGTGACAGTCAGTGGGCGCTGTCGACTCGCTTTCCGTCCATGATCGCCCGACTGGTGCGACTCGCGTATCCTCGAACGGCAGGACATCTTCTGTTTGCCGCGGGGGACACAATTGATCCGGCCGAACTGACTGGCGGGGCAAAGTGGAGTCTGCAGGATCCGGAAGGCAAGCCTGTGACTTTGAGAGATGACGATGGATTGGGAGTCACTGGCAATGGGAATGAAGGGAGTCAGGTGAAGAATGGGAGTAATGAAGCAAGCGAATTGCTGGCTCGACGGATGATCGAACTGGATCGCCCGGGACGATGGGTCCTGACGGCGGAAACCGATGAAGGTCCAAAGAACACGAGTTTACTGGTGACTGTCGCAGCATCGGAAAGTCGCACGGAACCTCTGCCGGCCGGACAGTTGCAGGCACTTGGAATGGCCCCGGAAGTGACTCGTGTGACCGGTGGAGATGAAACTGCCGTTGACCCGGCCATCGCAGCCCAGCTGGACGCCACTGAATTGGAATCTCAGCAGAAATACTGGCGATACTGCCTTCTTGCCGGCCTCGCTCTGCTGATCCTTGAAGCCCTCGTTGCGGCCGGTATCGAAAGCCGCCAGCAGCCAGAAGCGATGGCGTAACGAAGATATGTCTGGCAAAGCGATTAGCCATCGCGAATCGTCTGCGGCAAATGAAGGACGGTGACGTTGTCTTTCGGCATAAGGAGCGTCGTCATCCGGTGTTCGTCTTCAGTCACACGTACTCGACGATTCGGGACGACGGGTCTGTGTTCGAGGCGTGACGGCGGATTGCAGTGGAACCAGGCCAGTTGGTGGCGGTGAGATTGTCTGGTTCTGGCGACCCTAGAATGAACTCATCCCAGCGCAGGCGGCACCAGAATCGCAGGAGTTCGCAGACAGACGACATTCCCAGTTTCTTCATCAGCTTCGAACGGTGTTTTTCCACTGTTTTGATACTGCGGCCGATAAACATGGCGATCGTTTTGTTCGGAAGTCCGCTGGAGATCATCTCCAGAATCTGCTGCTCACACGGAGTCAGATTGGTAAACAGACGCTTTGCCTCCTGCTGTTTTTCACGGAGCTGCTGAACGATGGAAAGATCATGGCTGGAAATCGGAGTTTGCATGTTTGCCTCGTATCGTCAGGAAGTCACTGACTGAGACGAGGACGATACGGACAGCCAACATCTGCCACATGGCGGGTTTCCGACAGTCGCGGGTGATTCCCACAAACTCGCGTCGTTTTGACAGGTCGGTCTTCAGGAGTTTGCAGCGTCGGGCCAGCGTCAGCCTTCGGTTGTTGGGGGTTATTCGTCACCCTGCCAGCGATTCACTCGCGGCATATCGGCATGAGGAATCTCAAGACCAGCCAGCTGAACGAGCCGTGCAATTTCGGCAATCGAATTGACTCCCAGCTTGCGGGAAATATCGGATCGATATCGTTCGACGGTCCTTTGCGCCACATCCAGTTCTGCGGCGATGGTTTTCAGGGGAACGCCGTGCCCGACGAGGCAAAGCACTTCCAGTTCGCGCGGTGTCAGGACATCGAGCGGACCGAGGTCCACGAGACTGGAATCGACCACACGGTAAGCAACGCCGGGCTCCGATGTTTCAAGGCCCTGCCGAGTGACTGAGATGATGCGAGGTTTTCGATCAGGCACAGATTCCATCGGCCAGATCATCGCTTCCGTCCACTTGCCGCCTCGAATATGTCGGATCAGGACTGGCTTGCGTGTCTGGATCACCTGTCGAATCACCGGCATACGCTCGGAAGCGAACTCCCGGCCTTCAATCTCTTCGATCGTCTTTCCGACCGGATTGAAGTCGTTGCCGTAGTAGATCTGCTGAGCCTGTGGGTTGCAGTAAAGCACAAGCCCATCTTCATCGATAATCAGAATACCAACGCCGGGCTGGCTTTTGAGCAGTGTCCAGAATTCGTTTGTCATGATCAAGGTGCGGTCGTCGGGGCGAAGGAATTTGGAGGCAGTCGCAGTGTCAGGGGCACGACAGACCAATGCAAGTCAGATCGTGCATCGATTCATCCGATCACGAATCTGACGATGAGCGGTCGCGTGGATTGCAGGGCCGTCGGCTTTTTCGGAGTTCGCGCATCAGGAGATCTTCCAGCATCGACC
>CAZIGZ010000139.1:0-16828 GCA_964538835.1 uncultured Chitinophaga sp.
CGCTGACACCGAACGACAGACCGCTTTCGGTCGAGGTTCGGAATCCCAGACTCTTCATACGGTCCAGAAGCTCAATCGTTTCACGACGTCCCAGTTCAAGATAACAGTCGGAAATGACTCGAGCCAGGTCCTTGCTGCCAAGCGTCTGGTTGTAGAACGCCATCTTGCGGGGCAGAACGTCATTGAAAAAGACTCGACCCGGAGATGTCTCAACCAGTCCGCCTGAACGGAACTTTTCTGCATCTTCGCCCTTCACTCGCTTGCCACGAGGCAGACGCAGTCGAATCGTTGCATGTCGATTCACCTTGCCCTGCTGCCAGGCCATGAAGACTTCTTCTGCAGACGCGAAGACCATGCCGTGACCAGGACGATCCGGCTTCTTCAGAGTCTGATAGAAGCAACCCATCACGATGTCCTGAGACGCACTGATAATCGGCGCCCCGTTGGCCGGGCTGAAGATGTTGTGTGTCGACATCATCAGCGTTGTGGCTTCGACCTGAGCTTCCATCGACAGTGGCAGATGCACCGCCATCTGGTCGCCGTCGAAGTCCGCGTTGAATCCCTTACAGACCAGCGGATGCAGACGGATCGCGTTGCCTTCCACCAGAACCGGCTCGAACGCCTGAATACCGATTCGATGCAGCGTTGGTGCTCGGTTCAGAAGGACCGGATGGTTACGAATCACTTCGTCGAGAATGTCCCACACATCTTCATCACGACGCTCCAGCATTCGCTTCGCGCTCTTGATGGTATCAGCGTGACCCAGATCCTTCAGTCGACGAATCACGAACGGCTGGAACAACTCCAGAGCAATCTTCTTGGGAAGACCGCACTGATGCAGCTTCAATTCCGGACCAACGACGATCACCGATCGCGCTGAATAGTCAACTCGCTTACCCAGCAGGTTTTCGCGGAATCGACCCTGCTTGCCCTTGATCATGTCCGTCAAAGACTTCAGCGGCCGATTCGATGAACCAAGCACCGGCCGCTTGCAGCGGTTGTTGTCAAACAGAGCGTCAACAGACTGCTGCAGCATTCGCTTTTCGTTGCGAACGATGACTTCCGGAGCGTTGAGGTCAACCAGCTTCTTCAGACGGTTGTTGCGGTTGATGATTCGACGATACAGATCGTTCAGGTCGCTGGTGACAAAGTTGCCGGAGTCCAGCAGAACAAGCGGACGAAGGTCCGGAGGAATGACGGGGATGACATCCAGTACCATCCACTCCGGTCGGTTCTCGCTGTCACGCAGAGCTTCAACGATCTTCAGTCGCTTGATCAGATCCTTGCTCTTCTGCTGACTGCCAGTCTTGGCCAGCTCAGTACGCAGCTCGCCTGACAGATCAGCCAGTCGCATGCTGGCGAGCAGTTTCTTGACAGCTTCCGCACCCATGCCAATCTCAAAGGTGCCGTCGCCGTAGTCACGCCGTGCCTGACGGGCTTCTTCTTCCGTCAGCATCTGGCATTTCTTCAACGGAGTATCACCCGGCTCGATCACCACATAATCCTGGAAGTAGATCACCTTCTCCAGAGATGTGGTCTTCATGTTCAGCAGCGCGCCGAGGCGGCTTGGCATGGACTTGAAAAACCAGATGTGCACAACCGGCGCAGCCAGTTCAATATGCCCCATGCGCTTGCGACGGACGCGGCTGTGAGTCACCTTCACGCCGCAGCGGTCGCAGATCATTCCCTTGTACTTCATGCCGCGGTACTTGCCGCACGCGCATTCCCAGTCCTTTTCAGGTCCGAAAATTCGCTCGCAGAAAAGACCATCGCGTTCCGGACGATAGGTTCGGTAGTTGATCGTTTCCGGCTTCTTCACTTCACCAAACGACCAGCTGCGAATGTCATGCGGGCTCGCAAGACTGATCTTGACCGCAGCGTAGTCATTTACACGATCAAAGGTACCTTCAGTAACACTCACGCTCGAATCTCCTTCATGTGGAGGTTCAGAAATGCCGCCGGAGTTCGCCAGGGACACTCAGACAGCGATGTATCAACAGGAACTGCTTTTCAGCAGACGGCCATCAGCAGAAGAATCAGTTGACGGCTTTCTCCAGCTGCAGGTTCAGACACAGACCGCGAATTTCGTTGTTCAACACGTCGAAGCTCGCAGGCGTTCCAGCCTCCAGCGTATTCTCGCCCTTGACCATGCTTTCGTAGATCTTCGTACGTCCTTCCACGTCGTCGCTCTTCACTGTGAGCAACTCCTGAAGGATGTATGCGGCACCGTAAGCTTCCAGTGCCCAGACTTCCATTTCCCCGAATCGATGACCGCCGAAGCGAGCCTTTCCTCCGAGCGGCTGCTGGGTAATCAACGAGTATGGTCCGGTGGCTCGTGCATGGACCTTGTCGTCGACGAGGTGATGCAGCTTCAGCATGTAGATGTAACCCACGGTTGTCTCCTGCTCGAGACGCTCACCGGTTCGGCCATCATGCAGATGGGTCTTGCCGTCTTCCGGCAATCCCGCTTCTCTCAATGCAACCCGCACGTCCTCTTCCGAAGCACCATCGAACACCGGACACACCGCTCGGTAACCCAGCTTGCCGGCAGCCCAGCCAAGGTGAGTCTCAAGAATCTGCCCCACGTTCATTCGGCTCGGTACGCCCAGCGGATTCAAAATGATGTCGACCGGTGTGCCGTCCGCAAGGAAAGGCATGTCTTCGATCGGCAACACTTTGGAGATCACCCCTTTGTTACCGTGACGTCCGGCCATCTTGTCACCGACAGAGATCTGTCGCTTGGAAGCCACATAGACCTTGACCATCTGAAGCACACCGCTCGGCAGTTCGTCGCCACGCTTCATGCTGTTCAGACGATGGTCCTCACGATCAATCACGTCCTCAACATGAATCCAGCTTTCTCGCACAACTTTGCGAGCCGCTGTCTTCTTCTGAGGACTTCGGATGTCCATCTCTTCGAAGTGAATGTGGAAGCGGCGAGCAAACTCGGCCACAATCTTCGGATCATCCACTTTCGTCAGCGAACGGCCATCTTCATCCGTCACTGGCTGTTCCAGGGCCGCTTCGAGTTCGACGAGGAATGTCTTGAAGGCTGCGGCAATCGCTGTCTCGCCTTCCTTCTCAACCTTCTTCAGGTCGTCTTCAAATCGCTTGCGCTCAACTTCTGACAGACTCATACGGCGAGAGAACTTCTCTGTATGAATCACGATGCCGCTGACACCGCTTGGAACTTCCAGGCTTTCGTTCTTCACGTCTTCGCCGGCACGACCGAAAATCGCATGAAGCAGCTTCTCTTCCGGCGTCAGTTCAGACTTGGCCTTCGGAGAAACCTTGCCGACCAGAATGTCACCTGGATTGACTCGAGTTCCAACCTTCACGATACCGGAATCGTCGAGGTGACGAAGTGCCTTCTCGCTGACGTTCGGAATGTCGCGAGTAAACTCTTCGCGACCCAGTTTCGTCTCGCGAATCTCCACGTCGAATTCGTCGAGGTGAATGGAGGTGTAAACATCTTCCTTCACCAGACGCTCAGACAGAATGATGGCGTCTTCGAAGTTGTAACCTTCCCATGACATGAACGCGACAAGCACGTTACGACCGAGTGCCAGCGAGCCATCTTTGGTCGCAGCACTGTCGCAAAGAACCTGTCCGGCCTTAACCTTGTCGCCAACACTCACGATTGGTTTCTGATTCAGACAGGTTCGCTCGTTCAGACGCACGAACTTGCGAAGCGGGTATCGACGACCGTCGATCTCGATCACGTTCGCGTCGACATAGGTCACCTTGCCCGACTTCTCGGCTCGCAGAACCATCCCGGAGTTCTGAGCCACGTAGGGCTCCATGCCAGTCCCAACGACTGGTCGCTCTGAAACCAGAAGCGGCACCGCCTGACGCTGCATGTTCGAACCCATGAGAGCTCGGTTCGCGTCGTCGTGCTCAAGGAAAGGAATCAGACCGGCTGATACACCAACCATCTGGCAAGGTGCCACGTCGATGTACTGCACTTCTGCCCGGTCAATCCAGACCACGTCACTCTTGTTTCGAGCCAGCACGCGCTCTTCCGCAAGCTGACCGTTTTCAACCAGCGTGTCAGCCGGACAAACGAACGCCGATGCTTCCTCGTCCGCTCGCAGCCAGACCACTTCGTCCGTAACCTTGGCGTTGCGAATCACGCGATAAGGCGAAATCAGAAACCCGTAGTCGTCAACTCGCGAGAAGATACTCAGACTGCTGATCAGACCGATGTTTGTACCTTCAGGAGTCTCGACCGGACAAATTCGGCCGTAGTGCGAAATGTGAACGTCGCGGACTTCAAAGCCAGCACGCTTACGATTCAAACCACCAGGACCCAGAGCACTCAAACGGCGCTCGTGTGTCAACATGGACAGCGGGTTCGTCTGGTCGACAACCTGAGACAGTTCACTGCGTCCGTAGAAGTAATCGATCGCAGCCGAGACGCTCTTCGGGTTGATAAGCGTTCGAGGAGTCATCGCGTCGACTTCCTTCACGCTCATACGCTCCTGAACCGTGCGTCGAAGCTTGAGGAAGCCCTTACGAATTTCGTCCGCCGCCAGCTCGTCGATCGTTCGCAAACGACGATTGCCAAGGTTATCGATGTCGTCAATCTGCGCGGATTCATCACCAATGCGCAGTCGAACGATGTACTTCATCGCATTGACGTAATCGAGCGGGTTCAGCGTCATTTCGTCATCGGAAATGTCCTGCTGGAACTTACGGTTGATACGGAATCGACCGACTCGACCCAGACGGTAACGATTTACGTCAAAGAACTTCTCTCGGAACAGGTCGTTGGCCTTGTCGAGATTTGGAGGATTTCCTGGACGAAGACGCTGATAGATCTTCAGCAAAGCCTCTTCGTGCGTGGACGTTCCGTCTTCAGCCAGCGTCTTCAAAATGAGCGGATCGCGGACTTCGGTGATGATTTCGACACTCTTCAGACCGCACGCAATCATCTCTTCGGCAATGGCTTCGCTGATCTCGCTGCCTGCATCGACAACGATCTCACCAGCCCGCTCATGCTTTGCCGGAAACACAACGTCTTCAACAGAGAACTTGCCTTCCAGCTCATCCACCGTCGTCTTGGCGCTGATCTTGACTGTCTGAGTCGGGTAGAACAACCGGATGATCGCCGCGTCCGTGGAATAGTCACGAGACATCGCTCGCAGGAGCGTCAATGCGGAGAACTTACCGCTCTGGTCAATACGTACGCCAATCGCGTCACGCTTGCTGACCAGCAGCTCAATCCAGCTGCCTCGTTCCGGAATGATACGGCAGGAATGTGTCTTGCGATCGCTGCTGGCAGATTCCTCCGCCATCACGAAGTCCACACCTGGCGAACGATGCAACTGGCTGACAACAACTCGCTCTGCACCGTTGATGATGAACTCGCCGCCACCGATCATGATCGGGATGTCGCCGAGATACACCTCTTCCTCGACCGGCTGCTCCTTCACCAGTCGCAGCCACACACGGAATGGCATCCCATAGGTCAGACGCAGCTGACGGCACTCTTCCGGAGTGTAACGGGGCTTGCCCAGTTCATAACGAATGTACTCAAGGCGAAACTGCCCGTCAAAGCTCTCGATCGGAAACACCTCGCGCAAGATCGACTCGAGACCAATATCAAGGCGGTCGCGTGAAGATCGATCAGCCTGCAGAAAACGTGCATACGAGGCTGTCTGGATCTGAGTGAGCCCGGAAATCTCAAACTCAGCCTGGATTTTTCCGAAGCTTCGAACTGCATCCTGGTCGATGGTACGAACAGACGGAATCGGCATTCGAACCCTGCCTTCGCTCGAAAAAGCAACAGCAGCCGGTCAGCAGGTGATTGCTCTTCACCCGGAAACCAACGCTGCAAAAACAAAAGACCTAACTCAATCCGCTTTCGCGAAATCTCGCGCCACAGCGCGCGACGAAAGGCACCTGTCGATCAACCCGACAGCTGCCTGCTTCTTTGAGCCAAATACACGAAATTGTGAAACGTCAGATGCTCGCTGGACACAGAGTGCCGAGCCTTCATTCACAATAGAACCAGACAACTTCTTGCCTGACCCGGACCCATTTGTCACCGCCGGGGCGTCCCAGGACGCCCCGGCCAGTGCCAACGAAAAGCTCTGCTACCAATGGCAAAGAGCCAAATTACTTAATGTCGCAAGCGCCGCCGGCTGCAACAACTTCAGCCTTCAGCTTCTCTGCATCTTCCTTCGACAGACCTTCCTTCAAAGTCTTAGGAGCACCTTCGACGAGGTCCTTTGCTTCCTTCAGACCCAGGCCGGTTGCTGCTCGAACGACCTTAATGACGGCGATCTTGGCAGCGTCATTGAAGCCAGTCAGAACGACTGAAAACTCAGTCTGCTCAACCTTGGCTTCTGCAGCTGCAGCCGGAGCAGCAGCCATCATCACAGCGCCACCACCAGCTGGCTCGATACCGTGAACTTCCTTCAGGTAATCGACGACCTTCTTGGCTTCCAACAGGGTCAAACCAACGATCTTGTCGCCCAGTTCCTTCGTCTTTGCATCGAACTCAGTGGCTGCATCCGCAGACATGACCAATACCTTTCTCTTTCAGTAACACGCTTCTCGTTAAGCAAAAATCCGTGCAGCGAACAAAACCGCTGACAACTAAGCTGTTGGCTCTTTCTCGGACAAAGTCTTCAACTGGCCAGCCAACTGACCACCGGGACCCTGCAGACAACCAGCCAATTGACGCCCTGGAGCGAGCATCAGACCTGCAAGCTCGCCAATCGTCTCAAGACGACCAGCACTCTTGCTCAGTGTTTCAACCGCGGACGCGTTGAGAGTCTGTCCCTCAACAGTCCCGCCCTTAATCTCAAGCTTTACAATGTCCTTGGCGAACTTTGTAACAGCCTTGGCCAGAGCAACAATGTCGTCGCTGCCCCACACCAGTGTGGAAGGACCCGCCAGAACGCTGTCCAGACCCTCAATGCCTTTTCGCTTCAGAGCGTTCAAAGCAATGGAGTTCTTCACAGTCAGGGCGCTCATTCCGCCCTTACGCAGAGCCAGACGCCATCGGTTAGCACTGAGTGCATCCAACTTGGAGCAATCAACCACCAGGAAGTCCTTGACGTCCCCGATCCGGTTCTGGATATCGGAGATCACCATATCTTTCACGTGCCGACCCATGGCTCACACCCAAACAAAAACTATTGATTCAATCAAACCGCCAGCCGAGTGCCGTATCAGACAGCAACCACAATCGACGGCATCATGGTCGCAGACACCACCACACCTCGCAGGTACACACCCTTCGAGGTGTTTGGCTTCAGGCTGCGAATATACGTCAGCAAAGACTCAATGTTCTCAGTCAGCTTCGTCACATCAAAGGACATCTTCCCGACAACACAGTGCACATTGGCCCCGTTGTCAACACGAAACTCGACCTTACCAGCCTTGTACTCGCGTACCGCGTTGGCAACATCCTGAGTCACAGTGCCAGCACGAGGACTTGGCATCAAGCCACGGGGACCGAGAACGCGACCCAGAGGTCCAACCACACCCATCATGTCCGGAGTGGCGATACACACATCAAAATCAAGCCAGCCTTCCTTGATCTTATCAGCCAGCTCTTTGCCACCAACAAAGTCCGCCCCGGCAGCCTGGGCAGTCTTGACGTTCTCTCCCTGAGCGAACACCAAAACTCGCTGAGACTTACCAATCCCGTGAGGCAGAACAATTGAACCACGAACAATCTGGTCGGCCTGTCGAGGATCAACACCAAGCCGAATCGCAATTTCAACCGTCTGGTCGAACTTCACTCGCTTGATGCTTTTTGGAAGAGCCTCTTCCATTGACTTCAGAGCCTTCACGGCTTCAGGCAGAGCCAAAACCCCCAGATCGGAGGCCTTCTTAGACAGAGCCTTCATTCTCTTTGACGGACCAGCCATCTCAAACACCCATATCCGAAAGACGTTTCTGCCAAAACTCGCCAGACACAAATGGCATTAGCCAATAACTTCAATGCCCATGCTTCGAGCTGTTCCCGCAATCATCTTGCAGGCCTGCTCAAGACACGAGGCATTCAGGTCTTCATACTTCTGCTTCGCAATCTGCTCAACCTGAGCAGCGCTCACCGAACCCACCTTGTTCTTCAGCGGGTTGCCAGAACCCTTCGCGACTCCAGCCGCCTTCTTGAGAAGTACAGCCGCCGGAGGACTCTTCAGGATGAATTCAAAGGTACGGTCGTTGTAAACCGTAATCACCACCGGAATGGTAATACCCATCATGTCGCGAGTCTTTTCGTTAAACTGCGACACGAACTGCCCGATGTTGACGCCATGCGGACCCAGAGCAGTACCCACTGGCGGAGCAGGCGTTGCCTGACCACCTGTTACCTGCACCTTAATCTGAGCCGTTACCTGACGCTGCTTACCCATGACCGCCTACCCTAACCAAAAGCCGACCAACAACCTAAACTGATTCAACCTGCCAGTGATCCAGTTCCACAGGTGTCGAACGACCGAAAATTTCAATCAGGACCGAAATCTTGCCACTGTGTTCGTCAATCCCCTCGACGGTTCCTTCGAAGTTTTCGAAAGTCCCTTCTCGAATCTTGACCACATCACCCGAAGCGAACTGAATCTTGACCTTTGGAGCTGCAGTTGTCTGCTGCTCCGCACGACCAAGCATTCGATCCACCTCATGCTGCTCCATCGGCAGTGGCTTGCCTGCAGCTCCGGCAAAATCCCCAACACCTCCGGTGTCCCGAACCAGATACCACGTTTCATCATTCAGAATCATCTGAATCATGATGTAACCTGGAAACAGCTTTCGATCCTGCTCCCGAGGCGACCCGCTTCTGGTGTCGACCACTTTCTCCGACGGAATCACGATTTCGCCGAAGCAGTCCTCAAGACCCTCCAGCCGAATCTTCTTCTGAAGGGCATCGCGAATTGTGCGTTCGCGATTAGTCTGCACTTTCAGGACATACCAATGCATGTCGCCGGCCGCAGAACTGCCGCTTGCTGCGTCTTTGGCCATGTCGACAAATCTCCTTCACCCAGGCCCAAAAAAAACGAGCCGCGTATGGTGACCATCTGAAACACGAATTGCAACCGCGGAATCCACGGGAATTCGAACTTAGGAACGAAAGCTGCTGAACCAGACTCTACCCAACCTGCCACTTGCTATCGATATTCAGTGAATCCGATCGCACTGAACAACCAAATCCACAGCAGGTCAATGAGAAACAGGAACACGCCCAGAAACAGCATGGTTGCCAGAACCACAATCGTGGCCTGAATCACTTCATGCTTTGACGGCCATGTAACCCGTTCGAGCTCAGATTCAACAGAAACCAGAAAATCAGCGAATTTCGGGTAGTTCACGATCCTGAATGCCACCCAACAGCAGGCAACCCACACCAGCGTCGATGCACCTACCTGAACTGCACGTGCAGCTCCCAGCAGCGGACCGTTCGCAAGCGTGACACAGCCGAAGGCGGCGAGAATCGCAATCCCGAAAAACGTGAACTGCCGAACCATCCGCCCCTGATTCGCCTTATAAATGGAGAATCGGAACAGCTCTGGTATCAGGTCGGCACCCACACTTTTGCCGGACATGGGACACTCAGCCAAAAGGACGAAACAAACAAAAACCCCGAATCGGTTCAATCACAAGCACGGGCGGAGAGAGTCGAACTCCCAACCGCCGGATTTGGAATCCGGTGCTCTGCCAATTGAGCTACGCCCGTTCGAGCCAGCCTGAGAACCTCAGGCTATTTCTTTCGCGACTCTTTGTGCAGCGTGTGGCGACGAAGCTTCGGACAGTACTTCATCAGCTCTAGACGCTCTGTGCCGCGCGTTTCCTTGTTGACACGATAATTTCGCTGACCGGTTTCCGTACACTCCAGCCAAACATACTCTCGCATGACAAACCTCACGCCAACAAAAAAGCAAAGCTGCCTGTCAGCAGAACCGACAGGCAGCGTCGTTTAACCAGCCAGAAGATTACTGCAGAATCTTCGTAACGACCCCGGAACCAACAGTCTTGCCACCTTCACGAATAGCGAAGCGGCTCTGCTCTTCCAGAGCGATCGGCTTGCCAAGTTCAACTTCGACTCGAACGTTGTCACCTGGCATACACATTTCAGCTCCACCCAGCAGCTTGGTAGAACCAGTCACGTCGGTTGTTCGGAAGTAGAACTGAGGACGGTAGCCGGAGAAGAACGGGGTATGACGTCCGCCTTCTTCCTTGCTCAGAACGTACACTTCAGCTTCGAATTTGACGTGCGGCTTAATGGAGTTTGGAGCAGCGAGAACCTGACCTCGCTGAATGTCTTCCTTCTTCAGACCGCGAAGAAGCAGACCAACGTTGTCACCGGCAATACCCTGATCCAGAGTCTTCTGGAACATTTCAACGCCAGTTACTGTGGTTTCAACAGTATCTTTCAGACCAACGATCTGAATCTTCTCGCCGACCTTCACGATGCCGGACTCAATTCGGCCGGTCGCAACAGTACCACGACCTTCGATTGAGAACACGTCTTCAACAGCCATCATGAATGGCTTGTCAGAAGCTCGTTCAGGCTCCGGAATGTAGGAATCCAGTGCATCCATCAGGTTCGTAATGCACTGGCTGTACTTTTCGTCAGCTGGATTGTCCAGAGCACCGCGAGCGTTGCCGCGAACAAGCGGAATGTCGTCGCCTGGGAAGCCGTACTTCGTCAGCAGCTCACGAACTTCCATTTCGACCAGGTCGAGAAGTTCTGAGTCGTCAACGAGGTCACACTTGTTCAGAAAGACAACCAGAGCAGGCACGTCCACCTGGCGAGCCAGAAGAATGTGCTCGCGAGTCTGAGGCATCGGGCCGTCAGCGGCTGACACCACCAGAATCGCACCGTCCATCTGGGCGGCACCGGTAATCATGTTCTTGATGTAGTCCGCGTGACCCGGACAGTCAATGTGTGCATAGTGACGCTTCGGAGTTTCGTACTCGACGTGGCTCGCTGCAATCGTCACAGTCTTGGTGGCGTCTCGAACCGTACCACCCTTTGCGATATCAGAGTAAGCCTTAACTGTCGCAAGACCCTTTGCAGCCTGAACCGCCAGAATCGCTGCGGTTGTGGTTGTCTTGCCGTGGTCAATGTGCCCAATCGTTCCCACATTGACGTGAGGCTTCGTTCGCTCAAACGTACCCTTTGCCATGAACCCAACTCCAGATCAAACTGCGCCAGGAACCAATCTCAACCCGGCAAATCAACCACAAAGACCCTGGCACCCCAACACAAGGTACCCAAACCATCAAAAAATCTCTTCCCTTGCAGAAAAGCTGCTGATGGGACTTGAACCCATGACCCCGTCCTTACCAAGGACGTACTCTACCAACTGAGCTACAGCAGCAATCTGACAGGATCTACAGCAGCAATCTGATTCGACGAAGAGCGGGCGATGGGAATCGAACCCACACAGCCAGCTTGGAAGGCTGGAATTCTACCATTGAACTACGCCCGCGATGCCGGGACTTCCCTTTGCCCAACAACACTTGCCCTGCTCAAACCCCTGAGAAACTTGAACAGAACCACTGGGAGAAACAGGATTCGAACCTGTGAAGGCATACGCCACCAGATTTACAGTCTGGCCCTTTTGGCCGCTTAGGTATTCTCCCCTGCTTTTTTCTAAACCCTTATCCCCTCACAGTTTCCGGAACCAACGACAGTACCTACCATGAGTGGCAAAGGCCTGAAAAAGGTTCGCTGAAGCTAGCGGTGGGAGTCGAACCCACAACCGCCGGTTTACAAAACCGGAGCTCTGCCAATTGAGCTACACTAGCGCGGACCGGCTGCGGTGGCGAGCCGCGGAGTATAGCAATCAGGAATCTCCAGGCAAGGCAGATCCCCGAAAGCTCCCAACATCGAGCGAATCAGCATCAGTTTTCACTGAAACTCAACCGCCAATCTCTCGCCAAACCGCTACCGAAATCGATCCCCATTCAGTCGGCGGATCACCACGACGGCTTTAGCATTTTTCTCAGAACCCGGGAATTTCAAACGCTTTACGCTCGGCAATCCTACGCAGCTTCTCCAGGGTCCTGACCTCAATCTGACGTACTCGCTCCTTGGTCACCCCAAGGCGTGTACCCACCTGTTCAAGTGTTTCCGGCTCAGCCCCCTCGTCCAAACCAAAGCGGAAAGCAATGACTTTTTGTTCACGCCCGTCCAGCTCCTTCATCATTTCACGGATGGCGTCCCGCTGCAGCTTGTTCGCCTGTTCGTCTGTCTGGAAGGCCGTCTTTTCATCCGAAGACTGAGCAAACACATCGTCGCTCCCTGTTCGGTATCGCTCCAGACGCTGGTGCTCCGCTGGAACCGACCGAGCAAAATTCTTCAAAATCGCCCAGGAGGCGTAGGTCGAAAACTTGTTTCCACGGGCATAGTCGAACTTCTCCACGGCCCGAATCAAAGAAATATTGCCATCGCTGACCAGCTCGAAAAACCCAGCATTCGACTTCAGGTACTTCTTCGCGATCGAGACCACAAGGCGCAGATTGGAGCGAATCAACAGGTTTTTCACATCTGTGATGTCCTGCAGAAGCTCTTCCAATTGCTTCAGCAGCCGCGCTGACGGCTTGGCCGCATCCAGCGACTTCCTCAACTCTTCAAACTGAAACTTTCGAAAGTTCATCCGGCGGAAATAATACTGCTCCTGCTCCTTCGTCAGCAGCGGGACTCGGTAAAGTTCACCAAGGTATGCCGGCAGTCCCGACGGAATTCGCGGTGTCGCGTCCGAACCCTTCATCTCCGGCGCAGGACCACAAATTCGATGCTCCGCCCCAGGGTGGCGGAATTCCGAGTTATCGATGTACTCCATATTGATCGACTGCAAACGCTGAGTCCGTGCGGTTGCCAACGCGGCATGAACAGCTGTTCGGCTAAGTGAGAACCGATTGGCAAGGTCGGCAACGCCAGTCCCCGCAAGGAATTCGTCGAGCATGGCTTCGTTTCGAGCCGTCTCGTTCACCCAGCGAAGAGACTCCCGACGAAGCCCGATAGGAAAATCGCTCCGAGAAGCCATGGAGACTGACCGCCCTGTCATTTCCCCATGTGCCGTTTTCTTGAGATTCGCGCTAACCATGACTGCTACTCCTTCAGTGCTTTCGCCAACCGGCGTTAATGTCTGACTCTGTCCACCTGAACATCATGCCTCTGGCAGTTCAGGTGTCATGCCTACCCGTTTCGCAAATGCTGCGCCACACCCAGGAACACGATCCAAAGTCAAGCAGATCTTTGCTTTCCTCACTCCTCACCACCGGAAAACTCGATGGCTTTGCGGCAAACCTTGGCGGCCGATTCTTTCGTTCAGCAGGAATTGCAGTTCTTTGGCCCCGTACGACCCTGAATTTCCAATGAATCTGCACGGATGATCATCGCGTCTTGCGGCAGATTGTGCCGTGCTCCGGCGAAAGTTGCCGGATGGTCGCGGGGCCTTTTGTAATTACGTAAAGCAGAGACGCAGAGATTACAAAAATGTTCGGAGAATCATTTTGACTGTTGTGTTGTCGAAATGACACGAGCCCGTGGAGACACACTCCATGAACAAGAATGCACATCTCAATGCAACGCTGAACCCACCACGGCTCGCAACAGGAGTTCGCTCCGGCTCCCTCAATCCTGGGTTCACCCTCCGCTTCATCGTGAAATGCAAACGGCTGCCGTCACCGGCAGCCGTTGTCATCTTCACCAACCAGCCTGGATCGTCTCACAAGCTTAAAGGACGCTGCCACGAAGCCTTCAGTTCCGCCAATGACGCCTGTAAAAGTGTTTTGCCGGCAGACTGAGCACTGACTGTGGCTGTCGAGTTGGTTTTGCCAACATTCTGAATCGCCACACCTCGAAACACGCACTCCACTTGCGCTGAAGCCTGAGGGGTCACCTCAATGAGAAACCGTGTATTGCTCTCAGAAAACAGTTCCACGGCCGAACCAGTCTGCAGCTGGAGCTCCACTCCCACGCCGCCAGCAAAGGCCATTTCCGCGGCGGCCACTGCGAGACCACCTTCGCTCAGGTCGTGACATGACAGAACGAGTCCCTGTTTGATGGCCTGATGCAGTGCCCGGAAAACTCCGGGAGCTTTCTCCTTGTCAACCGTCGGCACAGCTCCACCTTTGAGACCGTTGACTAGATGGAAGTGGCTGCCTCCCATCTCGTTTTTCGTCTCTCCGATCAGGTACAGCAGATTTCCCGGCCCCTTCAGGTCCATCGTGACGCACTGCTCCACGTCATCCACCTGGCCCAGAGCGGTGATCAGCAGCGTGGACGGAATGGCCACCGTGCGTCGGCCTGAAGCCGAATCTTCGTAGCTGAATTCGTTATTCAAACTGTCCTTGCCGCTGACGAACGGCGTTCCGTACGCGACGGCAATGTCCTGGCAACCGACTGCGGCACGGACCAGTGTTCCCAGCGTTTCCGGACGCTCGGTATTTCCCCAGCAGAAGTTATCCAGAATTGCGATGCGATCCGGATTGGCCCCGACAGCCACACAATTTCGCACGGATTCATCAATCGCCGAGGCGGCCATCCAGTATGGGTCGTAGTCGCCGAAGTGAGGATTGATGCCGCAGGAAACTACCAGGCCTCGCTTCGACTTCAGATCCGGTCGGACCACCGCTGCATCTGAGGGGCCATCATTGTTGATCCCAACCAGTGGCTTGATCACACTGCCTGCCTGGACCTCATGGTCATACTGACGAATGATCCATTCTTTGCTGGCCACATTCAGCGAGCCCAGGATCTTCTTCAAGTCCTCGGTAAAATCCTGGCTTTCCGCCCTGGCCCCCTCACCCTGGCCTTCTCCCGCACGGGGGAGCGGGGACGTGGAGGCCTTGATCTCATAAACGGCTTCGCGAATCACCGGCGGTCGCCCATCATGGAGAAAGTCCATGCTGAGTGTTCCGACTTCGTTATCGCCATACTTCAAAACCAGCTGCTTTGTGTTCGTGAACTGACCAATCGCAGTTGCTTCTACGCCTTCGGACGCACACAGAGCCCGAAATTCTTCCCAGTTCTTCGGCGGCACAGCGAGTACCATTCGCTCCTGGGCTTCAGAGATCCAGATCTCCGTATACGACAAGCCGGAATACTTGAGCGGCGCCTTGTCGAGCCAGACTTCCGCACCGGTCTCTTCACCCATTTCGCCCACAGCACTGCTGAAGCCTCCGGCCCCGCAGTCGGTAATCGCGGAGTAAAGCCCGCGATCACGAGCCGCCAGGATCACGTCCATCATCATCTTTTCAGTGACCGGATTTCCGATCTGCACGGCGCCGCCCGAGATATGCTCGCTCTCCTCGGTCAACTCGACTGAAGAAAACGTGGCGCCATGAATTCCATCACGGCCCGTGCGTCCACCAACCGCAACGATCAGGTCACCAGGACTGACGTGTTTGTCGCACTTGTCGACCGGGATCATGGCGACATTGCCGCAATAAACCAGTGGATTTCCCAGGTAGCGATCGTCAAAGCAGACGGCGCCGTTCACTGTGGGAATTCCCATGCGATTTCCGTAGTCGCGAACTCCGGAAACAACGCCCTGCATAACCGCCTGAGGATGCAGCACGCCTGGCGGCAGCTGATCGGCCGGATAATCCGGTCGAGCAAAACAGAAGACGTCCGTGTTGCAGACGGGCTTGGCTCCCAGACCCGTTCCGAGCGGATCGCGAATCACGCCACCCAGTCCGGTATTCGCCCCGCCATAAGGCTCAATGGCTGAGGGATGGTTGTGAGTCTCCACCTTGATGCAAACGTTCTGACGGTCATCAAACTTCACGATGCCAGCGTTGTCCTTAAACACACTGACGCACCAGTCGTGGACGCCCAGCTTCTGCCGAATCTCCACGGTCGCAGCAAAGATGGTTTCCTTGAGCATGCTCTTGAAGTGAATGTCACGAACGACCTTGCCGCCCGAGGTTTCCACGTAGTGAATTCGTCCGCCCAGAGTCTTGTGGGAACAGTGTTCGCTCCACGTCTGAGCAATCGTCTCAAGCTCAATGTCGGTGGGATCCCGCTGGAGGCTCTGATAATGAGCCTGTACGGTCTTCATCTCCGCAATGCTCAGGTACAACTGGCCTTTTTTGCTGAGCACCATCAGTTCTTCGTCGTTCATCTGACGAATCGACACAGTGGTCAGCTTGAACTTGTATTCACTGCCCAGCGAAAGATCGCGGATCGGCAGGTCGCCCTTGACGACATACTCAATGGCGTCGTTGGCCAGAACCTTCTTGGTCAGCTGAGTCATCTGAGCAGCCGCAAGATCACCGGTCACCCAGTAGCGACGGCAGGTGGCTGCATTCGTCACATGGATGTTCAGCCTGTTCAGCGCCTGAGCAGCATTCTCGGCGACGGAGTCGGTCACGCCGGGATGAAACAGCACGTTCAGACAGACGGAAGATCCAGCCGCAGCGCTTCCGACGGCACCGTTCTTGCCGAGCTCGTGGACCTGATACGTTTCCGTGACGGGATCAACCAGCAGCTGTTCAGCGGCCCGGCGAGCATCCTGTTCGGTCAGGTTCCCCTGCAGCAAAAACGTTCGGGCAGCTTTGACGGACTTCAGCCCGGAAATCCCCTGACTTCGGGCACTCGCGAGTACTCGCTGGCCTTCATAGTCCTTTTCACTGGCGACAGGCTGAATTTCCACTTCCCACAACATGATGAACACCGATCCGATGAGAGTTGCTGACAGGTCTCAATTCACTCCGCTGCACTGGCGAAAGGCCTCTTCAGCGATTGTCCGGCGAATTGCGGCACGGAGTATTTCACGGTCGGAAGTGGAGTACAAGAATCGGGGCGTCCGGTTTCCGGAATCGAGTCGGCCTCTCAAAAAAAGCTCGACTTTTGAAT
>CAZIGZ010000140.1:0-5334 GCA_964538835.1 uncultured Chitinophaga sp.
CGTGGTGATCGTGGTCATGTCCGTGGTGATCGTGGTCATGTCCGTGGTGATCGTGGTCATGTCCGTGGTGATCGTGATCGTGTCCGTGGTGATCGTGATCGTGTCCGTGGTGATCGTGATCGTGAGTCACGGGTTGGCTGGCTTCGGCGGCTCGATAGACGTCGGTCAGAGGAATTCCGTGCTGGCGGGCAATAGCAGCACAGTCTTCGAATTCGGGGGAGATGATCGCGGGTTCGCCTGATCTCCACGCCATCTTGGCTCGCACAGTGCCCCAGGGAGTCTGTAGTGTCACTGCGGAGCGCTGCCGGACGGTTCGGTCGAGCATCATCCGGCGAATTCCCAGTGTCGAAGTTTCACGAAACAGGATGTCTTCCATCGTGTTCGCAAGATCCGGACGGCAGAGCACACTCAGGATTGTCCCGGGCCGGTCCTTCTTCATCTGCACCGGAATTGCAAACACATCCAGGGCACCGCGTGCCATCAGCCGTTCACGCGTGTAGCCGATCACTTCTCCGGTGACGTCGTCAAGGTTTGTTTCGAGCAGCACAACAGTTTCAGAATCGGCCGCTGAGGCGTGTTGTCCGATGAAGATGCGGAGTACGTTGGCTCGCTGAGCAAACTCCATGGTTCCACAGCCGCATCCGATGGATTCAATCGTCATCGCAGGCAGCGGACCAAACGAATGAGCGAGCGTCTTGACAATGGCCGCGCCGGTCGGTGTCGTCAGCTCCGCATCCACCGGCACATCCCGAAGCGGTATTCCCTTTAGAATTTCGGCGGTACCCGGAGCCGGCACGGGGCAAATGCCGTGATCAATTCTGACGAATCCTCGTCCAGGAGGAACCGTATTGCAGACGACTCGATCAATCTTCAGCAGATCAAAGGCGACCGCTACTCCAACAATGTCCACAATCGAATCAATCGCGCCGACTTCGTGGAAATGGACCTTGTCAATGGTCGAACCATGAACGCGAGCCTCCGCTTCCGCGATGACTCGAAACATCTGCAGCGCGAGATGTTTCTGGCGTTCCGTGAGGACAGAAGACTGTTCCAGAAGTTTGCGAATATCACTGAAGTGGCGATGAGCGTGCTGTTCGGGATGATCGACCAGAACGTGAAGTGATCGAAAGCCACCCTTGATCACGGTTTCGACACGAAGGCGCACGTCCGGCAAGCCCAGTGAATCAATGGCTTTGCGAATGACCGCGACATCCGCGCCGGCATCAATCAGCGCCGCCAGAGTCATGTCGCCACTGATGCCGGTTGCACACTCAATCCACGCGGTCTTCATAGCAGTGGCCTTCGATTCGAAGAGGCATTCGAAAAAGAAGCCCGGCTTCCGAGAAAGCCGGGCTTAGGAATTTGTGATTCAAGGTTCTTGGCAGTGGGTGAACAGGTAACGGCTGAGGACAGCCGTTCTACACTATTCCTTCTTTGCGGCGCCCTGGGCTCTGATGCGATCCAATGGTGAGCCAGTCATAGGAGCGGCTGGTGCTTTAGGCTTTGGGGCTTCAGCAGCCGGTGCTTCCGCTGCCGGAGTTTCCGCTGCGGCTGGTGCTGGGGCTGCGGCGGGTTTTGCCTGAGCCGCACGAATCTTGTCGAGCGGAGAACCGCCAGCAGCTGGTGCCGGAGCCGCCGCGGGTTTAGCACCGCCAGCTGCAGCTCGGATCTTATCGAGTGGTGAACCACCAGCGGCCGGTGCAGCCGGAGCAGCTCCTGCTGGTTTCGCGCCAGCAGCTCGAATTTTGTCCAATGGTGAACCGCCACCAGCGGGTGCTGCGGCCGCGGCGGGTTTGTCGGCCGCAGGAGCAGCCTTCGCCGGCTTTGCTTCGGCCGCGGGCTTCTTTGGCTTTGGACTGTCCACAACGGTCAGGTAGCCTGGGTCGATGTCGTACCAGCCAATGTCGATCCCGTTATCGAATTCCACCAGCGCGCGACAGTTCATGTTGACGGTCTTCACTTTACCAGTGAGACTCGCAAAGCGTTTGAGTTCCGGAGCGGTCGAGGAAACAACGACCCATTTGTCGGTGAGTTCCTTCTTGAGCCGTTCAGCGCGATCGATCAGTGACACGTGACATTCCCTGTATGAAGTGCCGCATGGGCGGCCTGTCGACAGTCCGGAAGCGTCGACTGCCTCTGGACCCAAGCCTTCATCATTTTGTGGCAAACCCCCTGTACTTTCAAGCGGTCACGCCAGCCGATTTGGTGACTCTCGCGGCTGGCGAAGACCCGGTTTTTCAGGCTTTTGGCGTTCCCGCCATCCCCGAGTCTGGTTGGCTCGAACCAGCCGCCACGGCCGAAAACGGTTGAGTAGGTCATGCTTCGGGAAATCCGGGAAGCGGATGCCGTCCGGATGAAAACTGGTTTCCTGACTGCTAAAACTCGCCCTGACTTCGACGGCAACGTGTCCGCGAATAAACGATGGATCTGTTCTGAATCACGGCGAAAAGGTTATGGCGACTCCCAGAGTATGTGTTCTTCGAGCACCGGGCACAAACTGCGATGTGGAAACTGCACACGCGTTTGAACTCGCGGGAGCCACCGCTGACCGCGTCCACCTGTACCGCCTTCTGGAAGATCCGGATCGCCTGGCTCAGTACCAGATTCTGTGCGTTCCCGGCGGATTCAGTTACGGTGACGACCTTGGTGCGGGAATCATCTTTTCTCGCCAGCTTCGTGGTCAGTTGAACGAAGCGATGCGTCAGTTTCTGATGGCAGAAAAGCTGATCCTCGGAATCTGCAACGGTTTCCAGACGATCCTGAAGGCCGGTCTGCTGATGCGACGCGGGATCGAAAACCCAGCGGAGAAGAATTGGGAAGACCAGGTCACGCTGACATGGAACAGCAACGGTCGCTACACCGATCGCTGGGTGCGGCTGAAAGTCACGTCATCCAACAGTGTCTTCCTGCGAGGTATCGATGAGTTCGATGTCCCGATGGCTCATGCCGAAGGACGAATCGTGCTGAAGGATCCAGCACTCCTGGAAACTCTTCGCAGCAATTCCCAGCTGGCCCTGTGTTACTGGTCAGAGAAGGCAGCCGAGGCTGTCAAAGCATCCGGCGATCCGACTCGCATCGGCCTGCTGCCCGAACCTGAAAATCCGAATGGATCGCTCGCCAACATCGCCGGGCTTTGTGATGTCACCGGCCGAGTCCTCGGGCTGATGCCGCATCCGGAACGCTACCTGTTCGCCACTCAGCATCCGCAGTGGACACGCAAGGGGCTTCGAGGCGAAGGTGATGGTATTCGAATCTTCCGTAACGCGGTGTCATGGTTCGAATGAACCCCGCGCCTCAGGATTTGAAAACGCTCTTAACATCGCTCGCGACCGAGTCGATCGTGCGGGCCGTGTTTTCAGAACCTTCCAGCCGCGACAGCGAGATTCGTCGAGTCGATGTTCGGCGCGTACGAATTCGTGGCATCGACTGCCTGCAGTTTGCTTCACGCACGAAGACTCAGGAGTTTCACCGGAATCTTGAACCCGCGCCGGCGAAGGCGGAGCTTCTGCGACTGGCCGATGAGTTTTCACGAGTGTGGCTTGAGACCCATGACATTGCGTGCGAAGGTTCAAGAAAGCCGAAGGGTGCATGGCGATTAAAGGTGGAGGCCACCAGTCAGCGAAGCCGGCAGGAGGATGCCTCCGCAGCTGATGTGGACCTGCCTGACCACAACCGAACAAGGAATTATCTGATTCCTGAAGGTGTGCCTTGTCCGTTTCTGATCGAGACGGGGGTGATGACCGCAGACGGAAAAGTGAAGGCGGCGCACTTTCGGAAGTTCCGTCAGATCAACAGATACCTTGAGTTCATTCATGATGTCGCCGGTTCCCTGCCATCGACGGGGGTTGTGCGAGTCGTCGACTTTGGTTGTGGAAAGAGCTATCTGACGTTCGCCACGCATTTTCTTCTGACATCGGTTCTGAAACGCAGCTGCGAGATCATTGGGCTCGATCGTCGCGATGATGTTGTGAGAACCTGTCAGGCAATTCAGTCGAAGCTGAAACTTGAGGGATTATCGTTCGAAACAGGCGAGATTGCGGGGTTTCAGCCAAAATCTCCACCGGACCTCGTCATTTCGCTGCATGCCTGTGACACCGCGACCGATGAAGCACTGGCGCAGGCTGCGAAATGGGAAAGCCGAGTGATTCTGGCCGTCCCATGTTGCCAGAAGGAAATGAATCGAGTGCTGAGCGGTGATCCGATTCCGCCGGTCACAAGCTTCGGGCTGACTCGCGAACGTTTCTGTTCGATGGCCACAGATACGCTGCGTGCGAAGCTTATGGAAGTCGCAGGATATCAGTCGCAGGTGCTGGAATTCATCGACATGGAGCACACCCCGAAGAATCTGCTGCTGCGGTGTACTCGACGCAATCCCTCGTCCGCATCGGCGACCAGTGCGATGCAGGATATTCAGTCATTGCGGCGGTTGATGAACCTGCCTGAGATGACTCTGGAGCAGCGCCTGCGTCAGTTTCAACTGATTCGTGATACGGCAGTTGGGCGTGATACGGCAGCCGGGAGCGACAGATGAAAACTCTGATTACGCTCTGCACCTACAACGAAAAGGAAAATCTGCAGGAGCTCATTCCGGTACTCCGCAATCTTGTTCCGGATGCAGACATTCTGGTGATCGATGACAATTCACCGGATGGCACCAGCGACTTTGTTCGCAGTCTGGCTCTGCAGGATGAACATGTTCGATTGCTGCATCGACCAGGCAAGCAGGGGCTTGGAACAGCCACCTTGTCGGGTTTCATGTACGGCATCGAACACCAGTATGACTTCCTGGTAAATCTGGATGCAGACTTCAGTCACAACCCACGGTACATCCCGGAACTGATCGCCAGCATGACAAGCTGCGACGTCGCTATCGCCTCGCGCTACATGCCCGGCGGAGGTGTCGTGGGCTGGACTCGCGGCCGCAAACTGATGAGCCAGATGATCAACGTCTGGGCCAGGCTGCTGCTGCGACTTGATTCGATGGATAACAGCGGCAGCTTTCGATGCTATCGCGTGTCGCTGCTGAGTCGCATTGACTGGTCAAAGACCATTGCCACCGGATACGCCTTCCAGGAAGAAGTACTCTACCGTTGTCGCAAAGCGGGCGGCCGAATGACGGAAGTCCCGTTCATGTTTGAAGATCGACGTCACGGCGTCACCAAGATCAATCTCCGCGAATGTTACTCCGCCGTCTGGGTGATCTTTCGACTGGGCCTTCAGAACCTGCTTGGTGCCAGCGTTCTGAAGTAGCTGAATCGGTCGCGACGCAGTGCTTCTTGTTTCTCAACATCACAGTCACCCTGCAAACAACAGCGAGCGACGAATGTCAATCCG
>CAZIGZ010000140.1:5344-16510 GCA_964538835.1 uncultured Chitinophaga sp.
CTGATGCGACCCTGCGATTCGTTGTGCTCTCGCTCTCGCGTCCTCTGATCCTCGCCCAAACTCGCTTAGGTATCTCAGCGATCTCAGCGATCAACCGCTCATCATGTCCTCACGGTGGTCGCCCGGAAGTTCTGGTCTCCGTTCATCCCGGCTCGACTTGAGTGCTCACCCACCATGTCGTTCCGCCATTATCGGTGAATCCGCCACGTTTGTCGGTATCACCTTCCTGCACAGGTTGCTGCACCACCGAAGCACCAGCCGCTACGGCGCGTTCAAAGGTCTTGTCAACATCTTCGACATAAACATGTACGTGGCTTGGGGTCGCTGGCCATCCTTCCACTGCATCAGTGAGCATAATGACCGTATCGTCAATGCGAATCTCTCCGTGAGCAATTCTTCCGTCGGTGCCATGGATCATCCGCAACGGAGTCGCCTTAAACACGCGAACAAGGAACTCAATCGTGCCTTGTGCTCCGTTCACTGTGAGATACGGAGCGACGGATGTGTAACTGTCTGGCTTGAATTTCATCATCTGTCTCCTTATCTCGTGATGTACGACAGCTGCGGCTGAAGTGTCCGCAGCTGCGTCACAAATCGTCCCACAGGATTACCAAAATTTGACGTCAGCCAGTAGCGATTTCCGCTGCGAGTCAACAATTCGGTCCGGGGCGAATCGTCGCTGCTGACTTCAATCGCCACCAGATCATCGAGCGGGATGTCGAATGTGGAACCCAGATGTGCCGCGGGGCAGACGCATCGGATCGCAGAGTCAGTCAGTTCACATTCGAAATCCCGAGGCTGTCGAACGGTCGTCCATAACTCGTATGAACCAAGACTAAAGTTCCCCACGAACAATACGATCGAAACCCAGAGCGTCGCACCCCGGAATTCCGCCATTGACGCCAACCAGTACAGGAACGGGCCAATCGAAAGCAGAAACACGGTAAGGCCAGCGATCGTGCGCAAGCGTGAACGTTGGTATCGAAGTGTCGTCATTCGGCTGATTCAATGGATGACAGAATTTATGGGCAAAGGAACGCAGAGCAAACTGTGGCTGCCGATTCGAAATGGTGGTCTGGCCGTGGGCATTGAGGCCGTGGTCGTGCTGCAACCTGTGCCCACCGGGATGAACCCGATGGCCGTGTAAGGCCTCTTGTCTTTTGCGTCGTTCTCCTGGACTACAGACGAGTTGAAACACAGATATGGTTGCGCTGGGAGTCGAGGGCTTCGGGGTAGTCGCTGCGAGCATGGACGCCGCGGCTTTCGCGGCGTTCGAGTGCTGCGGAGGCCATGGCGCGGGCGACCAGCATCATGTTCTGAAGTTCCCAGCCAGCCGGCTCCGAGAGTTCTCGTCGGCAGACATAATTGGCCCAGAAGTCCAGCTGGGCACAGGCGGCCTTCAGGTCCGTTTCGTTTCGCACAATCCCAACGCTGCGTCCCATCAGACTGCGGAGTGAGTTTCGAATGTCGGTCAGGTCCAGCTGCTCGTTCGGTTTCTGAACATCACTTTCCGAATGCCACTCAATGTCCGGTGCGGCATAACTGTCACTCATCGAAGCCGCGGCTTCCGAGGCGTTCTGGCCGCAGCGCAGTCCGAACACGACGCCTTCCAGAAGACTGTTGCTGGCGAGTCGATTGGCTCCATGCAGTCCGGTGGATGTGACTTCCCCGGCCGCCCACAGATTCGTGAGTGATGTGCGCCCTTCGTGATCTGTCGTGACTCCGCCAATCATGTAATGCGCGCCGGGACGAACGGGAACTCTGTCACGTGTCAGATCGAGCCCAAAGTCGGCGCATACCTTGCCGATGTGCGGGAATCTCGCGCGAACCTTGTCAGGACCGATGGGCGACAGATCCAGGTAAACACAAGGGTGAGCGGTCCGAGCCATCTGTTCGGTGATCGCCTGACTGACAACATCGCGGGGGGCCAGTTCACCGGCGGGATTGTAATCGTGCATGAACCGATGGCCGTGACAGTCGACCAGATGAGCGCCTTCGCCGCGGACTGCTTCGGTAATCAGATGACGCGAGCTTCCGGCGATGTAAAGCACGGTCGGATGGAACTGCATAAACTCCATGTCGCGCAGTTCGCAGCCAGCTCGCAGTGCCGTGGCATGACCATCGGCCGTGGCAATCGGCGGATTGGTTGTTTCGCGGTATAACGCCCCTGCGCCACCGGTGCAGAGAATTGTCTGCTTGGCCCACACAAATGTTCGTCCGTGATTGGCATTCCAGACCAGAGCACCTCGGCAGACGTTGTCCTGAGTCAGCAGGTCGAGCGTGAAGGTCTGAGGCCAGAGGTCGATATTCGGCTGCTCCGTTGCTCGTCGATTCATCGCCCTCATGACTTCCTGTCCGGTCGCATCACCCAGAGCATGAGCGACTCGCGGATGGCTGTGACCGCCTTCCAGGGTCAGAGCGAGTTCACCGTCGACGCGATCAAAGTTGGCTCCGAAGGACACTAGTTCCTGGATGCGAGCCGGAGCTTCTCGAATCACCAGCTCCACGACATCGGCATGGCAAAGTCCCTTGCCCGCAGCCATTGTGTCGGAAACATGGTTCGCAAAATCATCCAGCGGATCCAGAACTCCGGCGATGCCTCCCTGAGCATAGGCGCTGTTCGAATGCTGTAGCGTGTCCTTGGTGACGACAACTGTGCGAAGCCGCGGATCAACGGCCAGAGCGGCTCGAATGCCCGCAATGCCGCCGCCGATCACCAGCACGTCGGTGAACAAATGAGGAACTCGCTTCGGATGAAACGAAGCCAGATAACGTCGGTGAGAAGTGACTGTCAGGTGTCGGGATTGCATTACAGGTGAGCCTGTCAGGTTCCGCAGAACATTAAGTCTTGCTGAATTGTCTTCACGATGTTCATGCCGCTCAGGGATGAATCAGAACGTCTCCATAGATCAGAAGGCGTCGCCATTGTCAGGAGAGAATTCCGTTGACGACGTTTCCGTAAACATCGGTCAGGCGATAATCACGTCCGCTGTGCCGCCACGTCAGTTTCTCATGGTTGAGCCCCATCAGATGCAGAATCGTGGCATGGAAGTCGTGCACGTGCACCTTGTCGACTTCTGCTCGCATCCCGTATTCATCCGTGGCTCCCCACGCAACGCCGCCCTTCACGCCGGCTCCTGCCATCCACGAACTGAAGGCCCAGGGATGATGTTCACGTCCTTTCGCATCCGCGCTGTTATTGAACGGGGTTCGACCGAATTCTGTTGTCCACACGACGAGCGTTTCTTCCAGCAGTCCTCGCTCCTTTAAGTCTCGCAGCAGTCCGGCGATGGCCTGATCCACGTTCAGAGCCAGTCTGGCATGGTCCATCATGTCGCCGTGAGAATCCCAGTTGCCTGACGATCCCGTGTCGATCAGTTCGACAAACCGAACGCCCTGTTCGACCAGACGCCGAGCCATCAGGCACTGCCATCCGAAGCCTGTGGTCTGGCCGGGCTGAAGACCATACAACTTCAGCACAGACTCGGACTCCTTCGACAGGTCAAAGACTTCCGGCACTTCTGTCTGCATTCCGAACGCCGTTTCGAAGGTTCGAATGCGTGCCGTCAGCTGCGGGTCGGAGGCTCGCGAAGCCAGATGCCGGCGGTTCCGACGTTCCAGCAGCTCCAGCTCTTTTCGCTGCTGTGTCTGAGCGGTCGCAGGAGTGACGTTGGCCACCGGTTCGGTGCCAGGCACCACCAGTGTTCCCTGATGAGCGCCTGGAAGAAAGTCGCTCGCATAGACCTGTGTCCCTGCGTACGTCTGTGCGGGAGCAATGGTAATGAACGACGGGAGGTTTCGGTTTTCGGTACCGAGCCCATAACTCACCCACGCACCGATGCTGGGACGAGCAAACGCGAAGGAGCCAGTGTGCATTCCGAGCGTTGCGTTATAGTGATTCGAATGGTCCGTATGCATGGATCGAATCAGAGCGATGTCATCCATGCAGCCGCTGATATGGGGAAACAGATCGCTCACTTCGATGCCGCATTCTCCTCGATGCCGGAACGCCCATTGAGGACTCTTGAGGAAGATCCGTTCGTATCCGGGGCGGTTACGAATTTCCGGATGATCCAGCTTCACCTCGCGACCCACGTCCTGCGACAGCCGCGGCTTGGGATCGAACGTGTCCACATGCGAAACTCCGCCCGTCATGAACAGGAAGATCACATGTTTTGCTTTGCCGGGAAAATGCGAGGCTCGTGGAGCCAGCGGATCTTCGACCGGAAGGTCTTCCGCCAGCAGTTCACTGAGCAAGCCCGGCATCAGCAGTGAGCCGGCCACTGCCGACTGAATCACGTCTCGTCGTGTCTGGAAGCCGTAAGTTTTCATGATCGTGCTTCCTCCTGCGGTTTTGGTGGATCCAATTTCAGCCTGAATCATCTCAGACTGTCATCCGAAGTCGTCTGACGTAGTCTACAGCTGGCTCCATGGTAGCAGATCATCCGAACAACGTTCACTTGCAAGTCGAGCGACGGCAAACGCTGCAGCGCTGGTACTGACATTTCGGACGAACATGGCGGAAAGGTCGGAAACGGAATGAATGCCGTCCGAATCCATCTGTGAAAACGCTCGCTCCGCCAGCCAGCTGCCACTGCCGCTGATCAGAATACGGACTGGTTCGTTTTTCGGAACGTCACACTTCCTTCGAACAGCCGTCAGTCGATTTTCGATGGCCGTTTGAATCTGCTGAAGCTGCTGTTCGCCGATGTACGCGGCGATGCTCTTCAGCTGGGAATCGGACAGGTCCGTGCTGTCACAGCAAAGCTGGTGAGCGAGTCGATTCATGCTGTGCAGGCGAGTCAGCGGACGCCCGTCAGCGGTGTCTGTGTCCTCGGAGTCTTCCTGGAGGTCGCCGTTGATGATGTGCACGTCGGCGGACGTTGCGAAAAACTCCGCAGCGAGCGGCACATGGACTTCCTTGAGCCCGATCGTTGCGTCTTCCAGAGGCACACAGGGAACAATCGCGCAAACGGGAGTCCGGCGGACTCCCGTGTAAACCAGTTCATTGTTCGCCAGACGCTGAAGATCATTCAGGCCATCGGGCATCGGAAGGCCATCCACAAGAGCAATCACGTCCGTCGTAGTCGAACCGATATCGATCAGCAGAGCAGGCCCTTTGGGCACGGCTCGTGCGGCCCATGTCGCAAGAGCATGCCAGTTGGCGGCGGCTGTCAGCGTCCAGAGATCAATCGCATCATCTGGCTCTGCAAACTCACCAGACGTCATCCAGACTCGAACCGGACAATTCGGAAAGACCTCAATTACCCTGCGAATGATGAACTCCACACCCTGAGCACGAGTCTCAAAGCAGTCCGCGAGTTCGGCAGTCATCGTCAGGCCCACGAGATCCGGAGCCTGTCCGTCCAGCAGTGTCAGGCCACGGAGAGCTTCCGTCAGGCCTTCCGGATTTTTCCACATCGCAAACGGAACACACTCAGACACGCCATCGAACGTGGCCGCTTTAATGTTTGCACCGCCAATGTCGAGCCCAAGAATCTGCACGTGCCTGTCGCCCCTGATCCCAAAGGTATGACCGGATCGAGCCTCGTCGTCGCCGTCGATGCTGACGGACGAAACGACACGAGTCCTCTGCGATCCAGTGCAGAATTGTCATCGCAGGCTGTCAATGCCAGCAGGAGAATTCTGACGGGTTCAGAGTAGTGCAGGGATACTCAACACAACAGCGCCGCCCTCTGTTTCGGCGAACAAAGCGAATGATTCCCGACGGCGGCAGTTTTCGCCGGTTGAGCCACAGGTCCGGTTGTTCCGATTTTTCCGTTCCTGCGTTGTTTTGAAAACTTACCTCGCACGTCCCCCGGTCGAGCATTCCGATAAACCTGATGCTGCCTTTTCCGGGTTTGCTTTTCGAACAGGTTTTGACATGCGAACTGCTCTTCGTGCCATCGTGTTTTTGTCGGCGACAGTCGGGCTGGCAATTGGTTCTGCGTCGATTTCGTCCGCCGATGAGATCCGCTGGTCAACGGACATTGAACAGTCACTGCAATCCGCTTCGCAGTCAGGCAAGCCCGTGCTGATGGAGTTCACAGCGTCATGGTGCGTGTACTGTAAACGCATGGAGAAGTCGACATTCACGGATCCTCGCGTTGCTGCTCAGATTCAGGAGCAGTTCGTTGCCGTGCGAGTTGACGCGGACAAGCACAAAGACCTCGTGAAGGACCTGGAGATCGAAGGGCTTCCGGCCATTCTGATCGTCTCTCCGGACCTTAAGATCATTCATCGCATTAAAGGGTTCCAGACGGCGAATGCTCTGCTGGCGGAATTGAACAAGGTCCCTCAGCAGGCCGAAGGACCGTCGGTGGCTCAGAGTGAAGAAATGCAGCCGGCCGTCACTACGCCGCAGCCTCGACGACAGACCGTGAATCCTTCAGCAACGCGTCGAGATGCTGGCTTTGATGCACTGACGGAAGGTGAAGCTGCTGACACATCACGACGCAAGCCTGCCCAGGTGGCTGGTCGTCCCGTCAATGTTCCAGCGGTTGCCGATCGAACACCCAGTCGTCAGACCATGACCGGGCCAGCTGGTGGAAACGACAAGAAGACCGTCCAGGCTTCAAAGGGCGCGGCAAAGGAAACGGTTGCCAGTGAAGACGACAGTCGGTTCTTTGAGTCTCTGCAGGCTTCAGAGAAGAAGCCAGTGGCTCGACCCGTCTCTCATGCGTCGAAGTCCAGTGCCGCATTCGGAGGATCGTCCCTGGTCGCCGCTGTTGACGGCCACGAAATTCTGCCGGGATCATCAAAGCACCAGCTGACCTACCGCAATCAGCTTCTGTACTTCCAGTCAGAAGAAGAGAAGGCAGCGTTTCAGGCCAACCCGAACAAGTACTGGCCGATGCTGGATGGTGACTGTGCTGTATCTCTCGCCAACGATGAAGAACATGTGGCCGGCGAACTGCAGTTTGCCGCCGTGTTCAGGAAGCGAGTCTGGCTGTTTGCGAGTGAAGCCAACATGCGGGAATTTCTCGCTGACCCGGCCGACACCGTCGAAGCAGCTCAGGAAGTGCTCGCCGAGTCTCAGCAATAGCGAACACAGGCCCGTGGCCAGGGGCCAGGTGTAACGGCGCGAGTGATCTTGTGCCCATTGAGCGGAACGGCGCAAGCCATCTGGTCTGCAAGGCTTCAAAAACTCCCGCGCAACGTCCACGCACCCCAACGTCGTGCTATGACAAATCCGGGAAGAGACCGGCCAGCCTATTGGCCAAAGCCGAGCTTGCCAAGCCAGCGGCGCGAGTTGCTGGTTCGCTGAGGACCGCCGCTGGATGAGATTGAACCATCGGGGCTCAACGTCATTCCCAGCTGGCGAGCATTGTGTTCAATGATCTGTCGCGAGTGCTGAAGCTGGTTGAGCTGACGTGCGATGCGAGCACGCTCAAGTGCCATTTCGAGTTCGCCCATGCGAGCCAGGTCGTCCATGCGTCGCAGAGTCACTCGAATCAGATTGCCCAGGTCCTCCGGCATCTCCGTCTGCAGTGCCCTCAGTTGATCCGCTGACAGCAGCCCTGTCATATTCTCATGCTGACGGCGAATTCGCGAGATCAGCGTCGAGATGAACGCTTCCCGTTCGCGGAACGCCTCACGAAGCTGAGCTTCATCCAGCGATTCAGGATCGACCGCATTCGGAACTTCCAGCAGAGGATCCTGCTCGGGAAGACGGAAGTGGCGATCCGATGACAGCTGAGTCGCTTCGATCAGCGCGGCAGCGGCCATCGCCGCGTCGCTGTCTGCCGAGCCTGAATGTCCAGCCGCGTGAATGGAAACGGTGGCGTCGGAGAGATCCGAGTGCGACATCAGTTCCGTGCGGATTTCATCCCAGGATCTTACGGCGTTTTGAGAAGGTTTCGGGAGCTTTGCCGCGAACCCCGCATGTTTCTCTTTGGCCCTTTCACTCGCAACAGCCGCACCGTTGTCGGCCGGGGCGGAGCTGATTCCCGCGGAACTAAGTCGAGCAAACAGGCGATCTTCCATGCCCGCGACAGCTCGCTCCACGGCATCACCGGAAGGTTCACGCGCGGCAGCCGTCTGGAAGATGATCTCGGACAGAGTCTTCAGCACTTCGCTCTGAGCACTCGCAGCGGCGGCCTGACTGGCCTGCAGCTCGGAAATGGAAGAACGAAGTTCGGTTCGCAGAGTTTCCGCCAGTGAAGTAACCTGCTGACCCACAACGTCGGCAATTTGCCGAGTATCGATCTGGGGCTGAATAGTGATGGCTGCGGGCGCACAGGACGGCAGAGAATCCGCGGAGGCAGAGGCGTCAGGTTGAGACGTTCGCTGTTCGAACTCGAAGTCCGTCTGTTCGTCTGCGTCCGATTCTGAAGCATCAGAGTCTGTGACGACTGCGTCAGCAAAGTCCGCGTGTGCCTCGGTCTGCGGTTCGATCGTCGTTGTGACGTCTTCATCAAAAATGAAGTCGCCGAAGTCATCCCATTCGGATTCGTCGCCCACTGCATTGGATGGAGAAACGGTTTTGGAAGGTGCTACGGTTTCCTGCTTAAGCGTCGCCTCCATGACTGGTGCGGTCGCAGGTTTGGCGACCGGTGCCGGACTGATGGCCGCCTGGATCGATTTCTCGGCGTTGTCAATTGTCGTCAGCGGATTCGTGTACTCTTCAAACAGCTGAACCGCTTCTGCAAGGCGCGCGTTTTCAGCGACAGGCGGAACCTGAGGTGCCGTCTGTGGAGCCTTTTGATTCTTCTTATTGTTCTTGGGGCGGCGTGACATAGCGTGGAAACTCTGAGGAGAACAGTTCGATCCGTAACGCGGTTCCTCTGACCCAATTGATCAGTAAACCGTGCATCGGGGTTGACCAATCCGATATCAACCCACTGGCGAAAGCTAGCTCACAGGAAGGCTCTGGGTCCTGGCGGGTCGTCCTCACTCAGTAGATTCCCGACTGGGTTCGGTGTCGCCGTTCCGGTTATGTCGATTTTGTCGCGGATTCCTTGGTCAGAGAAATCGAGGCCGGCGGACAGGAACCGTTCGGAATGAGGCTCTGCCGTCGTTCGGCCGCGGATACACTCCAGGTCCTTCCAGACATTTCGGTACTCGCTGGGCCTGATCGTGACTGCACGAATCTCAGGAGAGCGATACTCCCGCCTGTTCCAGCTTCCCTGCCACGCTTTCGTCAGGAGTTTCCGATGATCCGTCCCGCCGCTGAAACACCAGACCCGAAGTCAGCCTACGTTGTGACAAACTGGGGACACGATCGGCCGCTGATCGCCTGTCGTTTTGATCCAAGCGGACAGCTGGTTTATGCCGGTGCCGAAGACGCGCTGGTCGGACGATTCAAGTTGCCCGATGGTGCTCGCACGCTTTATACGGGCGGTCATACGACATGGGTCAATACGTTTGCGTTCACGAATGATGGGAAGACCGTTATCAGTGGCGGCTGTGACGGGAAACTGACCTGGTGGCCGGTGGAAGGCGACAATCCTGCTCCCATTCGTTCCATCGCCGCTCATGGAACACAATGGGTCCGTTCGGTCGTCACCAGTCCTGATGGGGCACTGCTGGCCAGCGGCGGAAACGATCGTGTTGTGAGGCTCTGGAATCCGGCTGACGGAACGTTGGTGAAGGAATTCAACGGCCATGAGAAACATGTGTACTCCGTGCTGTTTCATCCGAATGGAACGACACTGTTCTCGGGAGATCTCGCCGGCAACGTTCGCCAGTGGGATATTGCATCGGGAGCGGAAGTGAAGAAGTTTGATGCGACGCCGCTTTATTCCTTCAACGGCGGCCAGCAGGTCGACTTTGGGGGCGTGCGAGCACTTGCGGTCAGTGCGGATGGAAAATGGCTGGCCGCCGGAGGACTTCACAAGGCCACGAATCCTCTGGGTGCTGTGCACGAGCCCCTGATCATTCTTGTCAATCTCGAAACCGGCGCGGTGGAGCGACAGCTGATCGCAGAAGGAATCACCGGCGGCGTCATCTGGCGCCTGAAGTGGCTGGCTGATGGATCGCTGATGGGCGTCTCAGGCGGATCGAGCGGCGGATGGCTGTTCTTCTGGAAGCCGGAAGCCGAAAAGGACTACCATCGTTTCCAACTCCCCAACATCGCCCGCGACATGGACCTTGCCCCAGATGGCATCACTGTCGTGACGGCCCACCATGATCGCAACCTTCGGATGATCAAACTCGCACCAAAGCCAGCGTGACGGCAGGGGCGTTCCTGGTGAATTGTGAGTTGTGACTCGACAGGAAACCTGGCCGTAGAATGGACGCCCTCGTCCGTCTGCGATTTCCTTCTTTCGGAAGTCGCCCCCAAAACCAAAAACCTCCGCCACCGAGTTTACCCTGGCGGAAACCGGTTTCTAGTTCGTAGTTCTTCGTGCGTGCGAAGAGGTGGAGGATTCTCGCTGGACCCTATTTCCGGCGGACAAACCATCCGATGGTGGCCGGGAGGATTCCGCCGACGGATGGGCCATACCATGGCTTCACCGGGAACGGCAGAGCTACTTCACATCTTTCCAGAGGCGAAATTTTGGAGCACCGATCGAAAAGGTCGCTGAACGGGCAAATTCCGCGGATGCGTTGCGCTTGAGCACATAAACGGTTCCGTCGGGCTTGACTGAAAGAAATGATCCGGAAGGTTGAATGCCTCCAGCGAAATCGCGCTGGAGCGATACAGGCCCTTATGAACTTTGAAGGTACCATTTGCCATCGCTGCCGCATCGTCGCCGACCTTTTGAAGTCGCATCTCGCCGTTACCGTGCAATAGGTATTGACCAGGGACATTGACTGCGCCAAATGAGACTCGTTCGCCCAGCTTTCCTTGGATCCCAGAATTCAGGACACCCTCCCTGACAATTCCGTCAGATGCCCATCCGATAACCATTTCAAACGTCGCATTCAGTTTCTGATGTTTCTCCGGATCTTGGAGAACACACTTAGAGTTTTCGTGCATCAGGCACATTGGTGGCTTTGAAGTCAGACTTAGGGTGACAAGTTGCGAAAGCAGCCCCTGCTGAACAAAAAGTCTCGGTGAGAAACTGCATCAGGAAGGTCATACGTTTCGCCCCAGCCAGCATCGCTTTCACCGCTCAGCACTGGCCTACATTCTGAACAACCGGTTTTACATCGGGGAGCTGCACCGGCACGGGCAGGTGTATGTGGGACGCTATGAACGACTGATTGATCGAGACATAT
>CAZIGZ010000141.1:0-16385 GCA_964538835.1 uncultured Chitinophaga sp.
GTTGCCTTTTTGAGCCGCATCGGTCGCCATTCCGCGTCGATTCTTCATTACGCCGTGCAGGGAACCAGGCTTGAGTCATGGAATGACTCGCCTACGACTCGACGACCTTGTGGCGAATCTCCTAAACTGCCGCGCTCTGATAGTCAGTCCGTTCTGTCCAGGAAGTGTCCATGTCATTGAATGTCCCGCCGATTGAAGCTGCGGAACTGCAGCGTCTCAACAGTCCGTCCCTGGTGATTTTTCGTCAGCGATTGATCGACAACCTTCAGTCGATGCTGACGGTCGCGAAGTCACCGGGGCGATTGCGGCCGCATTGCAAGACGCACAAGATGGAGCAGATTATTCGGCTTTGGATTGAACGAGGCGTCACGAAGCATAAGGCGGCGACCATCGCAGAATGTGAAATGCTCGCAGCTGCGGGCGCGACAGATGTACTCTTCGCGTATAACCCGGTGGGACCGAATATTCAGCGAATCACCGAACTGGCGGCTCGGTTTCCTTCGTGCCGCTTCGTCGTCACGAACGATCATCCAAAGCCACTCGCCGAGCTGTCAGCGGCCGCGGCTGCCAAAGGCGTTCGAATCGGCATCATGCTGGATGTGAATGTCGGGATGGACAGAACCGGCATTACTCCGGAAACGCCCGGGGCGGCAGAATTGTATCATTCCGTGAAGTCGCTGCCGGGGCTCATTCAGGCGGGATTTCACGTGTATGATGGTCATCAGCGTCAAATGGACCTGACCGAACGAAAAGTTGCGGTTGCTGAACAATGGCCGCGAGTCCAGAAGCTGCGATCTTCCGTAGAACTTCTGGGTTCAGATGTCCCAGCGTTTGCCTGCGGTGGAACGCCGACATTTCCCTGCTATGCCGCCATGTCGGATCCTCGCATTGAACTCTGCCCGGGAACGTGCGTGTTCCATGACGCCGGGTATGGAAAATCGTTTCCGGACCTGCCGTTTCAGCCAGCCGTCGCGGTTGTCACTCGAGTTGTCAGCCGTCCGGCGGCAGATCGCCTGACGCTGGACCTTGGCAACAAAGCCGTCGCCGCGGATCCTCCGAAGGGCAATCGAGTGTTCATTCCGGACCTTCCCGAAGCCGTGCAGGATATTCACAGCGAAGAACATCTGGTGCTTGTGACGCCTGATGCCGCAAAATACCAGCCAGGGGATACTTTGCTGGCCATCCCGGTCCATATCTGTCCGACCAGCGCGCTGTACGACAAGGTGGCGATCGTCGATGACGGCAGAGTGACTGAGTTCTGGGAGGTCACCAGTCGAAATCGCAAGATCTCGATCTGATGGCCGACAGGTTTGTTTGCTTCAGGTGTACTGACATCGAGACCGCTGCGTGACGCTCCTTTCTCCTGAATCCGACTACAGCGGCTTGCCTGTGACCGTCATGGGACTCGGGCGATTCTCCGGGGGCGTCGCGGTGGCACGCTTCTTTGCGGAACGCGGAGCGAAAGTCACGGTCACTGACCTGCGTTCGGAATCTTCCCTGGCAGATTCCGTTGCAGAACTCGCGAACGTACCGATCGAACGCATGGTGTTCGGCCAGCACACGGAAGACTGCTTTCGCGATTGCCGATTGCTGGTCGTGAATCCTGCCGTGAAGCCGGATGATTCGTGGGTCCGTCTGGCCACGGAACACGGTGCAGAACTGACGACAGAGATTGATGTGTTCCTGCAGCACCAGAAAGGAACCGTGGTGGCTGTGACGGGCAGCAATGGGAAATCCACAACCACCGCGCTGATTCATCATTTGCTGGTCAAGTCCAGGCCGGATCACCGTATCTGGCTCGGCGGGAACATCGGAATCAGCCTGCTTCGTGACGTGAATGACATTCAATCGACCGACATCGTTGTTCTGGAACTCAGCAGTTTCCAGCTGGAACTTCTTCGCCGCAAACGGTTTCGTCCGCACGTGGCTTTGCTGACGAACTTCTCGCCCAATCATCTGGACTGGCATGGCAGTCTCGAACACTATCGAACCGCCAAGCAGGGAATCTTTGCGGCTCAGCGGTCAACGGACTTTTCCATCCTGCCGTCATCGGTGGGACGAAGTGATTGGCGGATTCGAGGAAAGTTGCTGGAATTTGGCCTCGAAGATTCTGGTAATGACGGCGCTGTGATTTCAGAAGGGCAGCTGATTCTTCGACGCGAGCGCGGAACTCTGGAGGAAGCTGTTCGGCTGTCAGTGCCACCACAATTGCCAGGCCATCACAATCACGAGAACGTCGCTGCCGCGTGTCTTGCCGCATGGCTCGTCGGTGGGCAGCCGGAGACATTTGCGGATGCTCTGCGATCGTTTCGGCCGTTGCCGCATCGACTTCAGTGCGTCGCAGAAGCCGCTGGTGTTCAATTCTGGAATGACAGCATTGCGACGACTCCGGAGTCTGCGATTCTCGCCGTACGTCATTTCTCCGGGCGCTGTGTTGTGCTTGCTGGGGGCTATGACAAAGGGCAGGATTTGCACGAGTTTGCTCGAACACTGCACCAGCATGCTAAAGGGATCGTGCTGATGGGACAGACCGCGCCAATGCTGGCGAAGAATCTGACGGAACTCGCTGGCAACTCGGCTCACTCGGCGTGTGTGATTGCCAGCGACTTTCAGGAAGCGTTTCGGCAGGCGGTTGAACTTACTCGCCGTGGTGATATCGTCCTGCTGTCGCCCGGATGTGCAAGCTATGGCTGGTTCACCGATTTTCGTGAACGCGGCGAGCAGTTTGAATCAATGGCCAGAGAATGGAGTATCAGCAATGGCAGTGAACGCGCTTAGATCGTTTCTCAACGTTATGTTTGCCGCGAGCGAGCAGGATTTCGAAATCCGAGCAGCGGCTTGCAGCACACGAAAGATCGCTCACAGGCTCTTCCTGTCCCTGTTTCTTGTGTTGCCGTTGAGCCTCGCTGGATGTGATGATTCTGCCGCCGAGATTGATCCTGCCGAAGTCGCGCGAGCAGCCGCGAAGGATGATTCCACAACTCTGAAGGTTTCCCCCGACGAACTGAAGAAGAAGCTGAATTGCTATCAGGCAAAGTTCCTCGTCGAAGGCAACGACATCGTTGAAGCCAGTTTCTTCCAGTCCGGTATTCGCGACATCGCGGCGCTGAAAGGGCTTCCGCTCCGAGGACTTGATCTGGGAATGACTCGCGTTTCTGACATTTCGGTCATTCAGGGAATGCCGCTGGAGACTCTGGACCTTGAGAATACTCAGGTGAGTGACCTGACGGTGCTGAAGGGGATGAAGCTGTCAATGCTGAAGCTTCAGAACACGAAAGTGACCGATTTCTCCGTGTTACAGGGAATGCCTCTTGAGCAGCTGAATCTTCTGAACGTGCCATTCTCCAACGAACATCTGCCCCTGCTGGCCGATGCCCCGCTGGAGATTCTGTGGCTGGCGGGAACCCAGGTGACGGATCTGACCGGACTTCCAACACGAAAGCTGAAGAGCCTTGATGTCGAAAACACAAAGGTCAGCGCGCTGGATGTTCTTTCGACCGCCACATCACTGGAACGGCTGAACATCGCGAAAACAGAAGTCACCGACCTGACTCCACTCAAGGGGCTTCGGCTTCAGCGTATCGTGCTGACTCCTGAACGGATCGTGTCGGGAATGGACGTGCTTCGTCAGATGAAGAGCCTCGCTCTGATCCAGACAACGATCGAAGAAGAACAATCCGCCGAAGACTTCTGGAAGCGATACGACGTCGGCGCCTACAAGACCCCGTAAAGACAAGTAGCGGAAGAGCGCAAGCTCTCCTGTCACTGTGCGATCACTCCATCATCGCTGTCCCGAGCCGGTCTGACGATTGAACACGCGTCGAACCGCCTACAGATTCCCCGTCACCGCGAGCTTCTCTTCTTCGTTCACGTCGCGGTGAACTCGCGCCGGGGCTTCGGCAAGCTTTCGTGCGAGTGCAATGCTGGTGTCCAGAACGATGCGGAGATCCACAATCCATGGACCTTGTGCCGGCATTGTGAATTCCCAGTGAGGCACGAGGCAGACGCTCTGATGGACGGCTTCAAATCCGCCTTCGGACTGACTAATGGTCTCAATCGGCATCGCCCAGATTCCGGCGGGGCGAGAAGATTCGAGACTGACGTCCATGCCCAGCCACTCGTCCACCAGACTGACTCGATCGCAGTTCTCAAGCGACAGTCGCGAGTCCAGTGTGCCAAGTCGCTGGCCAGTACCATCGTAGAAGTAACGATCGCTGGCACCACCGGGCATGGCGGCAAAGTTGAGTTCTACGCCAAGGTGCAGTGGCACGTCTGTAGGAAATCCAGACACCTGATACTGGATCAGCAGTTCGTTCGGTCGATCGGATGAAATCACGATGACCTTGCGAACTTCTCCGGTCAATTCATTCACACGACCGCGTCGCCGAAGTTCCAGAGCAATCTTCTGATCGCCCTTGCGGATGTTGGCTTCGTAGACTCCCGTAGAGAAATCTCCGAGGACTCCAAAGCCCTTCTGAAACTCTTCAAAGGTCAGTTGAGGCTGAAGAAACAGATCGACCAGACTCTTTCGAGGCCATGTGTCGTAGATAATCTTTTGATCCAGATCCGGCTGCTTGAATTTGACATCTTTGGAGATCGCCGCGAGATCCGCGTCGTCGCCTGCGATGTTCCTGGCGTGATCCAGAATCCGCTGATGGTAAGGCTCCGGACGACGATTCAGTGTCGCGAGCAGATTGACGGAGTTTGTGCGAATGTCCAGTTCATACAGATGGCCGCCGGTCGAAGGCGAAACAAAAGCGGCCATTCGATGGTTCGCAAGTTTCACATCCGGACGCGCGTCGAGATTGAAATCTTCCACTGACACATCGACCCACGTCGTCTCTTTCCGACTGATTCGCTCCAGCAGTGTGTCGGCCTTGATCAGTTCGGAAAACACTGCGTTACGAAGATGAGGCAGATAGAGTCCGCCGAATGCTCCGTGCCAGTAACTGCAGTTGCACTGGCTGCGGTACAGGTGCATCTGTGCTTCGGAGAGCATCTCCTGCTGATCTTCCGTCAGTCCTCCCTTCGCTTCGATCTGAGCGAGACGGTTGCTGACGCTGATCATGCGAGAATACATCTCGTTGCTTTCCGGATATCGGGTCCGGAAATTGCGCCAGAAGCCTCCGCGAGTAAACCGCACCAGACGCTGCCATTCTTCGTCGTCCGGATGCTGACGAGTCAGCGAAACGAATTCCTTCTGAGTCGCCGGAGGAAGAACCCACTCGGTCATCTCACGGTAGCTCGCGTCCGGCAGATAACAGCGCCCGTAAGGAGGAACCTGATCGAGCACACCGGAGGGCGTCGTGATCTGAATCCATGACTCGTTGGCTCGCAGCAGATCCAGAAACCTTCGCAGCCAACGGTCTTCATACACGTGCTTGAACGTCTCCGGCCATGAACCAAACTTCTCACCGTCGTCGCCGAACACCAGAACCGGGTTGTCGTACTTCTCCGCGATCTCCTGAAGGTACTCGATGACCTGCTCCGGCTCCGAGAACGGAATCAAGTATCGAAGTCGCTCGCTGTCCGGGAACACGAACAGCAACTGGCCTTCGTCTTCCGTCACGTAGTAACCGTACAGATCCGGCTGAGCAATCCCGGCACAGCGGAAGTGATAGTCATCAATAATCGTGTACTGGATTCCTGCGGTGGCAATGTCCGCCGCAAAGGACTGTTCCCAAACTCGTTCCGGAAGCCACATGCCTCGAACCTGAGTCCGGAAGAGCTGATTCAGATGCTGTGTGTAGGACTGAATCTGCCCGATGCGATCACGCCGCGGAATATTCGCCAGGATCGGCTCGTAGAACGCGCCGCCGATGATTTCCACCTGCGACGATGCCACCATCTTCCTCAGCCGCTCAATGTACTCCGGCCGATGACGCTCAAGCCATTCCAGCAGACTGCCCGACGTATGCAGGCCGAACGGGATCTCCGGATAATCCTGCATCACATCAAGGAACGGCTGGTAGCTGTCCCGATACGCCTGCTCAAAGACACCGTCAAAATTGCCGACCGGCTGATGGTTATGAAACGTCAGCACCAGTCGAACAGACCCCGCCATGGAACCAACTCCAGCCAAACTCCCGACCGGAAAATCGCGGTCAGGCAAATCTCAGTAACTTCAGATAAGCAGCGAGAACTTCGCTGCAGACGTTATCGACCAGTTCCCGGGGGATTGACGAGCAGCAGCTCTCGCACAATCCGGCAATCTGGAAGAACCGCTCGAAACGATACAGGATCCGACATTCACCTCGCGAGACTGACTACGCTCCGGCGGCACTTTTTGCACAATCGAACCCTTGGCACTCCAATAAGCCTCAAATCGCCGATAGTCACCCCACATCTCGCATTGTCCCTATCGTTCCTGTTTCAACAAAACGGCACTGGTCGAATTCCAAAAGTGGCTTGCTTCTGTAGTTCAACAGGTTCCATTGTTAAGCTTCCGCCAGAATTTTGGCTGAATGAACCTGTCTACAAGTGGCCTTTCCATGTCCGTTTCCTGTGTTTATGACTTTGATGTGGTGGTTGTCGGAGCCGGTCACGCGGGTGTCGAAGCCGCACTGGCATCGGCTCGCATTGGCGCGAAAACAGCGCTGCTCACCATGAATTGCGACACTGTGGCTCAGATGAGCTGCAATCCGGCGATCGGCGGAGTGGCCAAAGGCCAGATCGTTCGTGAAATCGATGCGCTCGGCGGGGAAATGGGACGTGTCATTGACGCGACCGGCATTCACTTTCGCATGCTGAATGCCAGCAAAGGTCCCGCGATGCATAGTCCGCGAGCTCAGGCGGACAAGAAGGCCTATCAGTTCGAAATGAAGAACCGGGTGGAGCAGCAACCGAACCTGACGCTTTGCCAGGAGATGGTCGAGTCACTGGTGACCGAAGGGAACCGAGTGGCCGGCATTCGCGTGGCCGGTGACGCACTCTACCGTGCTCGCGCGGTTGTGCTGACGACGGGCACGTTCCTGAAGGCCATCATGCACACAGGGGAACAGAAGGCGGAAGGCGGCCGAGCCGGGGACAAAGCGGCTCACGGAATGTCAGCGTCTCTCAAGGAACTGGGGATTGAACTGCGACGGTTCAAGACGGGAACTCCGGCGAGGCTGAACGGAAGAACGATCGACTTTGCTCGCTGCGAACCTCAGCCAGGCGATGACAATCCTGAGCCGTTTTCGTACATGACCGATCGAATCTCACAACCTCAGATTCACTGCTACCTGACGTCCACGACTCCCGAGATTCACGAAATCATCCGAGCCAATCTGCATCGTGCTCCGATGTATTCCGGGCAGATCCAGTCGACCGGACCACGATATTGTCCGTCGATCGAAGACAAGGTTGTGAGATTTGCCGAGAAAGAAACGCACCAGATCTTTCTGGAACCTGAGGGCCGCAATACACAGGAGGTTTACTGCAACGGAATCTCTACCAGCCTTCCGCGCGATGTTCAGGATCAGATCATTCGGCGAATCCCGGGCTGCGAAAACGCACAGATCATGCGATACGGCTACGCAGTCGAATACGACTTCGCGCCGCCGACTCAGTTGCATCCGACCCTCGAGACTCGCCTTGTCGAAGGCTTGTACTTTGCTGGCCAGATCAACGGCACAACGGGATATGAAGAAGCCGCGGGGCAGGGGTTGATCGCGGGAATTAACGCGGCACTCAAGGTCGCCGGTAAGAACCCGTTTGTGCTGGACCGAAGCCAGGCATATCTCGGTGTTCTGGTCGACGATCTGGTGACCAAGGGGGTCGATGAACCCTATCGAATGTTCACATCGCGAGCCGAGTATCGTCTGTTGCTGCGGCAGGATAATGCCGACCGCCGGCTGACGCCCGTGGGAATGGAACTCGGTCTTGTGTGCCCCGAACGAGCTGCTCGGTTCAGAGCCTACGACGAACAGCTCACCCGCGCGTTTACGGCGATGAAGAAGCTTCGTGCTCAGGGGGCAACTCTGGAAGAGTGGTTGCGTCGCGACCCGCCATGGGAACAGATCTATGAAGCGTTTCCGGATCTGGCCGCGATGGAACTGAGCGCCGCGGTTCGCAGGCAAATGGAAATCGAAGCGCAGTACGCCGGGTATGTGCGACGACAGGAGACAGAGATCGCACGACTTCAGAAGGTGGATTCCATTCGCATTCCGGACCCGTTTGATTTCCGATCTCTGAGTCAGCTTCGCATGGAAGCCCGCGACAAGCTGTCTCGCCACAAGCCATCGACCGTGGGTCAGGCAAGCCGGATCAGCGGCATTACTCCGGCCGACATCGCCGTGCTGATGTTCTATCTTGCGAAAGGAACGACAGGCGTGGCTGTCGAATCCGAGGGCTAATCGGAATCTCGTTGGATTCGCCCATGGCACTTGTCAGCTCAAAGTCTGCGTTGTACCTTCGCAAACGATCGAACCTCAAGTTGCTACTCTCTCTTCACCTCAATTGACACAACTATGCGAGTGAACCCGCAGACGATTCTGGTTCTGATGTTTTTGATCGCTGTTGGCGGTGCGGGCTGTAACAAGCCACCGGCCGCTGCGACTCCGGGATCAACGTCAGATTCCTCCGCGTGGCTCGGCATTCCCTCGGCGGTCAACCAGGTCATTGTTTGTTTGCATGAAGGAACTGGTTGGCTGCTGAACAAGAGCGAAGTGTCCGTCAGGAAATCGGGAGACGTTCGAAAAATCACCGATGGTGCTCAGGAGTATGTGGCGGATTTTCAAATCTCCGTGAGTTACGGTGGTGAGACGTTTGAGACGACCGCGACCGATGTTCCCTGTGACAAGGATGGCATTCCCACGGAGGCTGCGGTCGATCGGTTGCGGGCGTCAGTGGAAGACATCAAAGGCAAAATGAAGAAGCTGCAAAACTAACCCTGCAGGATCAATGACACCGCGATTGAACTGGCCGCCGACATGATCGCATTGCGGCAGTGAATCCAGTCGCTCTAGCTTGCCTGAATCGAGAGATGTGCCACAATTCGAACATCATCGGGGTGTGAAATTCTCTCTTCAGTGGCGGCCAAAATGCGTCTGATCTTTCTTGGGACGGGTGGATATCACCCCAACGAGCGACGACAAACCGCCAGCTTGCTTTTGCCCGACCTTGGAATTGCATTCGATGCTGGAACCGGCATCTATCGCCTTCCTTCCAGGCTCAAAACTTCCGAACTCAATCTGTTTCTGACTCATGCCCACCTGGATCACATCGTTGGTCTGACGTTTCTGCTGGTTCCGATGCTGAAGGGCGAAATCACGAAGGTCCGAGTCCATGGTTCGGCTTCCACGCTGAACGCGGTTCAGGAGCACCTTTTCGCGACGTCGTTGTTTCCCGTGTTGCCGGACTTTGATTGGTGTCCCTTGCAGGAACCGAGCGTCTTGCTTTCGAGCGGGGCCATTGTCACATGGATCGAACTCGAACACCCAGGCGGATCGACCGGCTATCGAGTTCAATTTGGGGCCAAATCGCTGGCGTACATCACCGATACAACAGCCCCGGGGAACTATGGTCGATTCATCGCCGGGGTCGACCTCCTGGTTCATGAATGTTACTTCCCGGACGATATGGCGGAATGGGCTCCCAAAACCGGACACAGCCATTCGACTCCGGTAGCCCAGATTGCCCAGTCTTCGGGCGTGAAGAGGCTCATTCTCGTTCACGCAGACCCGCAAAGGCCGGACGACGATCCCATCGGGCTCGAGGGAATACGAGAGATCTTTCCGCACGCCAGTCTGGCCGAAGATTTCGACGAAGTTCAGGTTTGAACGCCGTCCCTCGGACTGTCCCCAAGGCGCCCCGAATCACAACTGCCAGGGGGCATCGTGTCTTCCCAAAACATGATATTGACTGAGTTTACGAAAAGAATGACTCTACGCAGGTGAGTCCCGTCAGAAGACCATGGATGGTCCAGCCACTGACGAGGGATGTCCGATGTTGCAGATCGTTATGTTGTGATTCAACGTCGATGATGCGGGATTTGGCCGTTGTCCGAAGGATCGGGCCCGCGCTGGTTTTGGCCGGCGTGATGGTTTTGCTTTCGGGCTGCGCGACGACCGAGTTCGTTCAGGTGCGTCAGCGACCGCATAATCCTGTGACCGATCGTCTCAAGGCGTCTTCATTCGGCTACGTTCGCCATTCGAAGAGGACGGATTCCTTCCTGCGGCAGGCGGGTTACCGAGGCGAGGGTGATGTGAAGTCACTGCTGCAGTTCTGTCTGAAGCAGCCAATGACTTCGGACAATCTGGAAGCAAAACATGCTCTTGCGGAGCTGCAGTATCTGACTGGCGAATCCATCAAGGCCCGCGATCCTCAGCTGGCGATGGAACTCTATCTGGATTCAGCCAAAACCTCGTGGAGTTACTTTGCTGCACCGAACGAGCAGGGTCTCGCGCTGAATCCTGCAGATCCGCAGCACCGCAGCACGGCCGAATTGTACAACACAAGTTCCGAGAAGCTTTTGAGGCTGGCGAAGTCTGTGGGAAAACTGCAGTTGGGTCAGTCCCTGCGAATGCCACTGACTGGCCGGCGGCTGAACTTTGAAATCCCGTTTCCGTCCCGCATGATGTCGATGGAGCACTTCGGGGAGTTTGAGTTCGTCTCGGACTATCAACTGAAGAATCTGCAGCATCGTCATGTATCAGCCGGGCTCGGAGTTCCCATTATTGCCATCCGGCCCGCAACGATGGGCCGCGATCCTCTGGAGAAGTACTACACGCAGGGAATGAGCCTTGCCGCGACAATGGTCCTCCGATTTGACGAACAGGAATCGTCGAACGGTGTGTCTCATGTCCGGCTACAGATCTTCGATCCTCGTGAATCAGATGGCCTGGTAGTTGGATCAACACTGGTTCCGCTGGAAACGGATGTCAGTACGCCTCTGGCCAGGTTCCTCAGCAATCCTGACCTGAGCCTGCTCGATACCTGGGGACTGATTCGCCCGGACCTGGCGGACAAAGTGGAGGGCTTGTATATGGTGCAGCCTTACGATCCGGATCGTATCCCGGTGCTGATGGTTCATGGGTTCTGGTCGAGTCCCATGACGTGGATGGAGATGTTCAATGATCTCCAGGCGGACCCGGAGATTCGTCGAAAGTATCAGTTCTGGTTCTACCTGTACCCGACGGGCGAACCGGTGGCATTCTCCGCGGCCAAACTGCGTGAAGAACTTCAGGAAGTTCGTCGAGCCTGTGATCCGGAGTATCGAAACTCCAAGCTGGATGAGATGGTTGTTGTCGGACACAGCATGGGAGGTCTGCTGTCGCATATGCTCACGATCGACAGCGGTGACAAGTTCTGGAACAGTGTCAGCCGAAAGCCTGTGGAAGAACTGAAGACCTCGGATGAAGTGAAGACGGAGATCCGCAAGGTCTTTTTCTTCAAGTCGAACCCATCTGTCAGTCGCATTGTCACGATCGCCAGTCCTTATGGAGGAAGCACGCTTTCCAACAGGTTTACTCGCTGGCTCAGCGGTTCTCTGATCTGGCTCCCAAGCCGCACGATGGAGCTCAGCAAAATCGTTTTCGAGCAGAATGAAGTCAGTCTCTGGGACCGCGTCGCGGCGCCTCGAACGAGTATCGATTCACTGACACGAAAGTCCGGTGTCCTGAAGATGATTCGAGAATCTCGTGTACCGCCGGAAGTCCGGCACCACAATATCGTGGCCGTGTGGAGAGGCAAGGACCAGCGAAACTGGACGGACGGCGTAGTGACCTTTGCGAGTGCTCATCGAGAAGACGTGACGAGCGAGAAAGTCGTCAACGCGGGTCACAGTGAAGTCGTGCGTCACTCGGAAACCGTCTCGGAGATTCGCCGCATCCTGCTGGAACATCTCTCCGAATCCCAGCGCCGCCGATTCCCCGTCATCCCGGCCCGCCAAACGGTCTCTGTGCCCTCGCCCCGTGCTTCCTTCCAGAACAACATCGGCCGTCAATCGTTGTCGCCTGATCAATACAACATGCAGGGACAGAGGTTGGAGTCATGGAATGACTCGCCTGCGTTGTTCAGCGTTCCGTAGCTCAGTCATTCCATGACTGAGAGCTCATCAAGCCACATCCGCGGCGAAGACTGTTCCCGTTGCCAAAACAAACAACGCCCGTCAATCCGCGTCGACTGGTCATTACGACATGCAGGGCGGAGGTTCGAGTCATGGAATGACTCGCCTACGTAGCTCAGTCATTCCATGACTGAGAGCTCACCACGCCGCTTGCGGCGTGGACTGTTCCCGTCGCCAAAACAAACAACGCCCGTCAATCCGGGTCGACTGGTCATTCCCACATGCAGGGACAGAGGCTCGAGTCATAGAATGACTCGCCTACGTCAGACCATGACGTGCTTCAGCGCGTCTTCGGCTGACATCACATAGCTCACGAAGAACAGACCGAACTCAGCGTACTTTGCTGATGCCCGGTCAAATCGCATGGAGTACACAATGTCCTTAACGTGTTCCGGGGCGCGGCTCCAGAGCGTCACGCCCCATTCCCATTCGTCAAAGCCGGTGGATGCTGTGATCAGCTGTGAGACTCGGCCGGCAAACTTGATCCCGGAAGTTGCGTGTTCCGCCATCAGCTCACTTCGGACACTGAACGGCTCCGTGTACCAGTTCGCCAGCGGATGACGAATCTTGTTCATCGGGTAGAACGTCATCACGGGGAACGGAGGAATGTCCGGGTACAGCCGCTGCTGGTTCATCGCGGGCAGTCGCTGCTGATAGGCATTGATCTTGGCCTGGTAAGCAGGATCGGAAGGGCTCGTGCCTTCTCGCTGAAGGCGTTCCGCGTACTGTTCCACCGTCGGAACATACTCGCTGACTTCCGTGATCGACACGAAGGACCATGTCGATTCAAGAGCCGTACCCAGTCGACTTGCTCGAAGTCGCTGCACGATCGAATCAATACGGAGTGGATCGGGATCCATGATCATCAGGCCCAGATCCGCTCGATGTCCCGAAACGACGGATGTCAGGAGTCGAGCCGGCGCGTTCTCAGCCGCCGGATTCAGAATCTCGATGACTTCAGCCCGGCCGAAGGCACGGTCTTCGGGCGAAATCGCCTGAAGAGCACTCTGGTTAATCTTGTAGTAAATGTGCAGACAGTGCCAGCCTTCCTTCATCAGGACGGTTGGTTCAGGAAGCGGCGCGGTGTGTTGAGGACGCTGCATGGTTCACCAGAATGTGGAGTGGATATTGCTGTCAGAAGAAAATGCCCAGGACGCTGAGTCCGGCTGTCAGATTGTCAGCATCGGTTTGTTTTCGCGGAAGATCTGCAGAAGCAACTGTTCGAGCCTCGCTCCTCCTTCTGCCGCAACCCTCAGGATCTTCTCGATCTCCGCAGGTTCCAGAGCGTCCGGAAGGCACATGTCGGTCACAATGGAAAACGCGACCGTGCGGAGTCCCGCGTGAACCGCTGCGATACATTCGGGAACCGTGGACATGCCCACAATGTCTGCTCCCATCTGACGCAGCATCCGATACTCCGCGCGAGTTTCCAGGTTTGGCCCGGGAACCGCCACAAGCACTCCTTTGTGAGCCGAAATCGCAAGCTGCAAAGCCGTCTTCCTCGCGATCTCGACCAGTTCGCGATCGTACGGCTGACTCATGTCCGGGAAGCGAGGTCCCAGACGATCATCGTTGATGCCACGCAGAGGATTGTCCGGCATCAGGTTGATGTGGTCTTCAATGATGATCAGATCCGCCAGGGAATACTGAGGATTCATGCCTCCCACCGCGCTCGTCAGAAAAAGAAACTTCGCCCCCATCGCCTTCATCACGCGAATGGGAAACGTGACCTGCCTCAGCGAATATCCTTCGTAGTAATGGAAGCGACCTTCCATCGCCATAACAGGAACACCTTCGAGCGTGCCGCAGAGAAGTTTGCCGGCATGAGAAGGAGCGGTGGATTTCGGGAAGTGGGGAATGCTGCCGTACGGAATCTCTGCTTCGGCCTTGATCTGCCGTGCCAGGCCGCCGAGCCCCGTACCCAGGATGAGTCCGACAGCTGGTGGCTGAGACCAGTGCTGTTTCAGAAACGACGTCGCTTCCTGAATCTCTTCCCAAAGTCCCTGCATAGCGCTCTTCCTCTCCGATCAATAAAAAAGGCACTTCATCGCTGAAGTGCCTTGCGAGTCTACTGAAGTGTGTTCGTGAACTCAATTTGCGGGGCGTCAATACGATTTTTCACGCGACATTGAGACTAGAACTCTTCTTCGTCTTCGGCTTCGAACTCATCATCTTCATCGTCGTCATCGTCGTCGAAGTCGTCGTCTTCATCTTCTATGTCGTCATCGCCGAAATCTTCATCGAAGCCTTCGTCGTCGTCACCACGCAGTTCAGGACTGACTGCGATGTCAGATCCGTCCAGCAGACCGACACCTGCCAACAATGTTTCCGTGGTTTCGAGATCGTCCGCAACCAGTGTCAACACCATGACCATCAACCTCTTCTTTAGTCCTGTTCCTGGAGTGGGTGAGCGACCGGGGAGCCGCCAATCACGCGTTTGATAACCACACACTGAATCCCTTGTCAACCCCGTGCAAACCATCGAGTTCCACAAAATTCACGGGTTTTCAAGGGTCGGAAATGGGCTGTCTTCTTTTCGTCCGAAACGCCAATCTACTGCAAGTCGAAATTCGCACACCGTTCGAATTTCAGAAGTGACTCTGACTCCCTGATACATTCGGAACCGCGGAGCTTCCTGCGTGCGTCGTCCCGCTGCAAACGAGATCATTCTTGATGATGATGCCTTCTGGATCGTTTTCCGAAACGATCTATTCGGGCCTTTTCATTACCAATGGAGCGGTGACCTGCACGGTATTGAGTTCACCTTTAAGGGCGAGAAATTTGGGGAGGTGTGCAGTGATGAAGAGTTCTTCGCAGACCTCAAGCCGTTCTCACTTCCGATTTCCGTCGCCCGCGTCGCCACCCTGATCGCCGGGACCATCGCCGTTGGCATCAAGAACGGAAGTACACTCGACGAACGAGTCTCCCATTTGATGGAACTTCTGCACGATTTCCAGCTGGATCGCTTTCAGATTCGCGATCAGGGAACCCGACCCAAATCATCGTGAAGAGAAACGAGATGCTGACGCTGTCGGGGACGGAATTGAACCGCAAATCGACACGAATGGACGCGAATCAGGCACTAAAGAAGTGCACGTCAGGTCAATTGCTGTATCACAGGCGTCTCTAGGCGTCTCTGGGCGAATCCCTCTGCGACTCTTCGCGCCGATTCGCGTGAATTCATGGTTCCCCTTCCTGCGATGACAAACTGCGATATCGTCCCCTTAACGAACTCCATTCTCTCTACGCTCCCGTTTCGGGAAGGCTCTGAACCGCTGCCTTCTTGAACTTCTCAGCGATCGTGCCCGGAGTGAGCTGAAAGAAACGAAGTGCACCCTGCGCTCATGGACTGGATCCAGATCATCACCTTCTTCCAACCATGTTTTCGCCCCCGGCACAGTGCACCAGTGCCATCTCACAACTCAATCACCCGACGCGAAGTAACCGCGGCAACGTCACGGCAGAAGGGGGAATCGCCCCACCCGACACCAGTATTTTGAGTCCTGTGCTCGGTCTCCACATCAGCCCAGATAGCGGCCTTGTCCGGCGGACAGGGCGGGGTATGCTGCAAATGGACGTAATGATAGAATCCCTGATAGTCATCCTCTCAGTTATTCGCGAGAAAAGGAGGCCACTCTGTGGTCGCCGTGAAGTCAGCCAAGCGCACTCGGGTCCGTTGGGCAGTCGCAATCGTTCTTGCCATCGCTGCACTTCGCATCTATCCCGAGTTCTTTCCCTGGGGAACGAATCCGATCACAGTTCTTACTTCGTGCTCGTGGGGTGCGTCATTCGATTCGACTCAACTTTCGAAATCGATGCCCCAACTGTCCGACGAGGTGAAGACCTGGTTTCTTATTCACCAGATCCGGTCTCCACGCAAACTTGAAACCTTATCGAACGCAGACGAGTTGCGGCATCCGGTTTCGAACATCAACTACTGGACCTGGGTCATCAGTGACAATCTGTTGTGGGGGCCAAGCGTCGTCACACAGGGCTTTATGCAAGGCGATGCGATTAAGAACGGGCGTCCGCCAAACGCAGTGATTGACAATATTGGAAACACTACGTTTCTTTTCCAGAAAGCGGCACTACCCGTCGAACGTACGCGCGCCGCACATAATTGAGCCGTGCACTGGAGACCACCGGGGGGCTGCAGTATGTGGACCTGAATCCGATTCGAGCGGGCATCGCGATGACTCCGTGGTGGATCAGAGGACATCCTCCGCGCGCCGCGGTTTTGGGCTGTGTCTGCGGCACGATTGAGGACAATCGTTTTGCGCTGGGGCGCAAAAGAAAAGCCCTCGACAATCTTTCGACTGCGAGGGCTTTCATGGGC
>CAZIGZ010000142.1:0-16362 GCA_964538835.1 uncultured Chitinophaga sp.
TCGTCGGCGTTCTCGCGCTGGTGTTTGGCGTTGGTTTTGCCTTCAAAGGACGCTCGGACACAGATCTTGAAGCGCGTCTCGCGGCGTTTACCGGCAACGGAGCGAAGGGAAGCAAGGAAGCGGCAGAGAGCATTCTGCGTGAAGGGATGACGACGGCTCAGGGTGTGCTGGGCGGCGTTGTTCAGCGCTTTGAAAATCTGCCGTTGTTCTTCCGACAGGCCGATTCACCTCTGAAAATTGAACACTTCCTGCTGCTGTGTGGCGGGATGGCTGCTCTTGGCGGACTGATCACCATTATTACTCGAGCACCTGGCCCGATGGTTCCGGTTGGCGGCATTGTGGGATTTGGTCTGCCCTGGGTATGGATGATGTTTCGCCGCAAGAGCCGACTGGGACGGTTTGAGAAGCAGCTGCCGGATGCTCTGGAACTCATGTCACGTGCACTGCGATCAGGTCACAGTCTTGCATCCGGTCTGAATGTGGTGGCCAGTGAAATGCCGGCCCCGATCTCTGTGGAATTCCGTATCGTCTATGACGAACAGAACCTGGGGATTCCGATCGAACAGGCCCTGCGAAACATGCTGGGGCGAATTCCAAACATGGACCTTCAGTTCTTCGTGACAGCCGTATCGATTCAGCGTCAGGCCGGCGGTGACCTTGCTGAGATTCTGAACAAGATCAGCTACATCGTTCGTGAACGATTCAAGATTCTTGGTCAGGTCAAGGCTCTGACCGGCGAAGGTCGAATCAGCGGTGTCGTGCTGATGGGTCTGCCGATTGCTCTGTTCTTCGCCGTCTATTACCTGAACCCTGACTACGTGATGCTGCTGTTCAATCGAGAAATCGGACGTCAGATGATTACCGCGGCCGTTGTCGCGCAGATTATCGGGGCGGTTGTGATCAAGAAGATTGTTGACATCAAAGTTTGACAGCATCTTTCTGAGTTCCTGCTGCAGATGTTTGTCTGCTGACTGAGAGATTCCTATGGATATTGAAACCCTGCTGCCAGTGACAGCCTTCATTGCCATTACAGCCGGCATCTGGGGCGTCATCAGCATGTTCTCCCGCAAGTCGACGCGGGCTTCCGAACGACTTGAGGAATGGCGCGACCCGTTCGCTCGCCAGAAACGCGAAGGAACCCTGACCAATGGCAGCGGTTCAACGATGGGCAACATGCTGGAGAAGGCTGCTCCGGCACTGTCCAAAGCTCTTGAGCCTAAGACCGAACTGGAACAGAGTAACCTGAAGATTCGACTGGCGAACGCGGGCTTTGCCAAGCCCAGTGCCGTTCGTAACTTCCTTGCCATCAAAGTCATCTGTCTGGGTGTCGGACTGTTCTTCGGTGGTGCTTATGGCCTGATCAAAACAGGTATCACTCGCGATTCATGGATGTCGATTGTGATCGGCGGAGGCCTTGGCTTCTATATTCCGGAGCTGGCCCTGTCCTTTCTGAAGATGTCCCGTCAGCAGAAGATCTTTCTTCAGCTGCCTGACGCGCTGGACCTTCTGGTGGTCTGTGTGGAAGCAGGTCTTGGTCTCGATGCGGGAATGCGTCGAGTCTCCGAAGAGCTGGCCACGGGGGCACCTGAAGTCTGCGGAGAACTCTCAACGGCCAATATGCAGCTTCAGATGGGCAAGCCTCGTCGTGAAGTTCTGCACGAACTCGGTATTCGAACGGGTGTGGATGATATGCGAGCCCTGGCCGCGATCCTGATTCAGGCCGACCGATTCGGTTCGTCGATCGCTCAGGCCCTGCGTGTTCAATCTGACAGCATGCGAATCAAACGGCGCCAGATGGCGGAAGAAAAGGCTCAGCAGACCGCCGTGAAGATGATCTTCCCGCTCGTACTGTTCATTTTCCCCGGGATCTTCGTGGTTCTAGTAGGACCCGCCGCGATCCAGCTGATGGAAAACATGCTGAAGGATCCATGACAGCCTGAGCCAGCCTTGCCCGCCGCTTGTCCGGTGTACAAACCTCTGCCTTACGCCATCCGCAAAAAACGGATGGCGTTTTTGTTTGGCGAGCCCGACCTTCCGAAGCCTCGTTTCCGTCAGTTCTCAGCCAGCGGTTCGCGGGAGAGCTGACATTCCCTGCGGGACCTCTATCATCTGCGTCACGGTTCATGGCCTTCACTATCTCAGGAGCACCGAAATGACAATCTCGCGCAGTGCGTTGACATCGACTGGCATTTTCCGGTTGCTGAGTGTTCCTGTGATGGCCAGCGCGACATTATTCGCGGCTGGCTGCTCGGATGCTCCCGAATCAACGGTCGACAAGCCAGCTGCGACTGCCAGTACTTCGGCCTCACCGCAACCCGCTGACATGGCAGTGTCGGACGAGCAATCAACATCTGCAAGCACAGCGAATTCCGCTGGCGGATCGGAACCCGCTGCCTCACAGCCTGCGTCTACGTCTGCTTCTGCACTTGTGGAGTCAGCAGCGGCGTCGGATGCTCCCAAAGCTACAAAGGCTGCGCGTGAACCGATCTACATCGAAGAGTCGAATGGAAAGGAACTTATCGCGGCCGCTCTCAAGCGTGCTCAGCGAGACCACAAACATGTGCTGATCGAGTGGGGAGGAAACTGGTGCGGTTGGTGTTACAAGCTGCACGATGTCTTCCATAAGGATTCCACCGTGCACCCGATCATCCATGAAGAATATGAATTGGTGCTGATTGACCAGGGTAAGAACAATGAACTGATGCTGGAATACGGCGGCGCGGATCGACAGTACAGTTTCCCGCACCTGACGGTCGTGGATGCCAGCGGAGCGGTGCTGACGAATCAGGAAACCGGATCGCTGGAAATTGGTCCAAAGCACGATCCCAAACTGGTGGCTGAGTTTCTGCAGAAGTGGATGCCGGAGAAACAGGATGCGGAACAACTGCTGACGAATGCTCTGACAACCGCAGGCAATGAGAAGAAAGCGGTGCTTGTGCGAGTCGGTTCGCCTTACTGCGGATGGTGCACGATTCTGTCTCAATTCATGCAGGACCATCAGGCCGTCTTCGCCACGGACTATGTGGACCTGAAGATCGACACGATGAGAATGACGAATGGCGAACAGGTGGCCAGCCGCCTGGAACCGAACGGCGCGGGAGGCATTCCATGGATGGTGATTCTGGATTCCTCCGGCAATACTCTGGCGACCTCCATTGGTCCCGGCGGCAATATCGGGTACCCGTATCAGCCGGAAGAAATTGAGCACTTCGCGAGTATGCTGAAGGCGACAAAGAATCGACTGACCGACGCGGACATTGAAGCGATAGTGTCCGACCTGAATGCCTATCGGGTGGCTCGCGAAACGAAGAAGTAGCAGAATCCCGGCAAAGGGCTTCGTCGAGATTCTCATCCCTGCAGAGGGAGGTCGATGCCAGGTGTCTTCGTTTGATGTCGGCCCGGTGTCTGAGATACTTCCGCGCGGTCCGACTGTGGTCCTTTGACGTCCCTGAAATTTGGAAAGCTCTGCTCAATGTTCAACCGTGCCAGACTGATGGAACTGATTCGTGAACGTGCATTGAAGTTTGGTGACTTCACGCTCGCTTCCGGCAAGAAAAGCACTTACTACCTCGACGGCAAGCAGGTGACTCTCAGTGCTGAAGGACTGATGCAGATTTCGTACGGGCTGCTGGAGCTGATGAAGGGGATTGAGTTCTCCGGCTTTGGCGGAATGTCCATCGGCGCTGATCCGATTGTTGGTGGTGTTCTTGTTGCCGCCGCTTCCCAGGGGCGATCGATCCAGGGCTTCATGGTTCGCAAAGAAGCCAAGGGACACGGGACTCAGCGATTCATTGAAGGACCGATTCAGCCTGGCGACAAAGTGGTCATCGTCGATGACGTGGTCACAACCGGTGGAAGTGCCCTGCAGGCCGTGGATCGAGTCCAGGAGTTTGGCTGCACCGTGGTTCATGCTGTGGGAATCGTCGACCGTCTTCAGGGTGGAGCTGCCGCATTCAAGGCTCGCGGCATTCCCTTCTCCGCCCTGCTGACGATTCAGGATTTCGGAATCACGCCACCTTCTGAAAACGCGTAATATTCCGCTCAGGCGGATCAGAGCGTACGTTGTTCATCGCAGCGCTATGTCGCGGTAATTGAGGTGGTTTTCGGGAAGAAGCTGTTATTTCAGACCAGTCACACGCGGTTTGATCGAGACGCGTCGCCATCAGTGTGCGGCCGGGAAGTCAAATACGAGTGAGTTCTGAAATGTCTGAGCCAGCAGGTCCTCGCGAATTCAACCCTTATCTGCCTCAGGAGAACATGCTGAGTGAACCTCCGGCGCGCGAACATATGATGACGCAGGGTACGCGATCTGCTTTGTCTATTGGACTGCGAGCCTGGGTGGCGACGGGAATAGCCGGGGGAATCTTTGGCTTTTTCATCTTCGGGTTCTTTGGGGCTGCGTTTGGTCTCTTTGTGGCATTCATCTCCGCGATTCCCGTTGCCACGGTGTCATTTGTGGCCCTTCAACTCACTCACCCTCATGGAGTCACGACATGGCGAGCCGTTCTGGCTGCCGCCGTGTGTGGAGCGGTCACTGGGTTTGGCTCCACATTTTTGTTGTTCGGCGCATCAAGATTCAGTGCCACAGAGTTTCTGTTCGCATTGGTTCCGGGGATTCTGGGAGCCGTAGTAGCTGCCGTTGGTGTTGCGCTGATGGACTGGAACAGAGTGTTTTATTCTCCAGCCTACACCACGCTGGTCGATTGGGTCGAAGTTGAGGGAAGAATTAGCGAACGCGACCCTCGACCGAATCCTCCGTATGCGTCCTGAAAATCGCCAATAGCGACAGACTGTTGAATATCACAACGCCCACTTTGTGCGACCGATGATTCTCCCGAAGCCGCTTGTGCCACTTCTACTCCGTCACAGGCATCGTTGACGCCGTGGCATTGGTGTCCGTGGTTCGGTGACGGACGTGAATCATCACTGGCAATGTGGTGATTCCGCCATCAACACTCGACTTCAGATAGAACGGTCGACTGCCTTCGGGAACCCATTTGGCCGTGGTGATGAAGAACTCGCGTTCATTCTGTCCGTCCAGCAGCATCAGTCCGTTCAGACCGATGTTGTCAACAAACACTCCATGCGGCAGATTGCGACCCGCGTCTTCCTTACCAAACTCAACAAGCCCGTTGTGATCTTTTCGCTCGACGGTCAGCCAGGCCTTGATGGTTTCCCCCGCGTAGACTGTCAGTTCCGGGGTATGTTCACGCTGTCCTGCAGCATGCTGTTCATCCGTGTGAATCCGTACGGTGACTTTAGGATTCTGCGGAACCTCCAGCGTCTTGAGTCCGCCAAGATCATGCACGATCGGCTTTCCGTTGATTGTCGCTCTGGCCTTGAACTGAATCTTCGCCACGTCTTCTGGCGTTGGCGCAGTGACGTCCGCTGCAGCAATCAGCGTGGCAAAGGCCTGGCGCTGCTCGCTTTGAATCTCCACCGGGTCTGACAGGGCAAATCCCTTTGGAAGGCCCTCTGCAAAAATTTCGATGGGCCCGTCATAGCCATCCAGTCGAGTCGCCGTGAAACCGATCTCACGGCCTGTTCCCGGATGAATCTTGAGATCGTTCGCATTCTTCTCTACGGTGAAGTCTGGCATCGGAGCTCGCAGCGAAAGTTCGTAGCGATAATCCGCTCCCTGGAAGCCGCGGCTGTCGCGAATACGAACGAGATATTCGCCGTCCGCCGGAGGAACAAAGATCAGTCGCGAATCTCGTCCCCACTGACGCATCGGGTCGTCATCGTTTTCATAGTAGACCGGAAACACGGGCAGCCCCGTATCCTTCAACTTCGCTTCCGGAGGATGCGGCACAACAATGAAGGCCGGGCCCTGCAATGGATGAGATGTGGGCGTCGTGGAAAAGTATGTCTGTCGTAGTCCAAACCCTGGATACACCTTGAAGCCGGAGTCGGGGCCTCGCGGGTACAGCCACAGCTTGACGACTTCGCCATCCGCATAGAGGTATTCGTTGAGTTCCATTTCCTGCCAGTTGAAGACACGAAAGTCGTCGCTGGTGTCGGAGTCTTTTCCTCGAAACGTGAAGTAAGAATCTCGCACCGCCTGCAACTGAGCCTGCAGAACGGGCCGACCGTCGATCGTCATCACGTCTACCAGTGAATCAAGCGGTGATTTATCGCGGGCCGCTTTAACTTCCAGCATGACAGACTGTCCCCTGCGGGCAGTGAAGCGGTAGATGTCCTGATCCGTCGAACCGGTGGCTGACAAAATCGTGCCGGAGATCTTTGCGGGAAACGTGACGCTCTGAGCATTCCCAGCGTCGTCATTTGGCTCCGTGTCAGCGACATCGACGGCCGCTTTGACTTCGGCAGCCGCTTCGGTCATTGCAGAGTCTGACGTTGCAGATGGTTCAGGGTCCGGGATTGGCGGCAGTTCCAGCGTTTCGAGTTGTTCTTTTGTGGTCGCATAACGCACCGCGCGAGCCTCTGAATCAATCGCCAGCGCCGTGGCCATTTCATCGGTGAGCGTCACTGCAGACAGCTCATTGACAGAGACAGCATCCCACGTCTTCAGCGTACCAAGATCCGAAGACGTCACCAGGTAACGACCGTCCGCAGACAGCTTCATCAGGGAGATTGTTCCTTCCTGAGCAAATCGCGAGATGACAATCGGATTGATCTGCGGGGTCGTGCGAGAGACCAGCTTCCATTGGCGAATGCGACTGTCCGCTCCGGCCGCGTAGATGAATCGATCATCCGGACTGAACGCCACGGCATACTGTTCCGCCTGAGGCTGACTGAGCGTATCGAGCCGTTCGCCTGTGGAAACATGCCAGATCTTGACCGTCGCATCTGCGCTGGCGGAGGCGAGAAGGCTTCCGTCCGCATTGAACTGAAGATCGAACACGGCTCCGTTGTGTCCGTTCAACTCGCGAAGCAATTCGCCGCTGGCGGAATTGAACAATCGAATGCGACGATCGTAACCGGCCGTGGCCACAATCGATTCGTCCGGCGACCACGCGACGGCATAAAGGATGTCCGCATGCCCGGCATACTCGCGAAGGATCTTCTGCGACGACAGGGACACCTCTACGGCACGGCCACTCAACCCTGGCGTTCCCGTCGCGAGCAGTGCTTTGCTGCCGTCTTTGGAAAAGACAACGTCGTTCACTTTGCCATCGGGCAGATCGATCGACCACAGAATTTCTCCGCCGTCACTCTGAAGCTCTGCACGACGAAATCGACCCATCAGCCTTCGATGCTGTGAATCAATCTGCATGGCGAAGACGGACGACTTGCCGGCTTTGGCTGGAGCGACTTTCGGAAGTTCCGGCAAGATGGCAGCCCGAGTATCAAACGGTGCACCGGCCAGGATCCAGGCCTTCAGGATGCCGAGCTCTTCGGCGGTCGGCTGAGGCTCATCTTTCGGAGGCATGTGATCGTCGTCAGAACTGAGCATCACTGCCAGCAGTCGACTGTCCGAGGGTTTCTGCCGGTCGAGCAGATCACCGTGCTCGCCGCCTCGAAGAATATCGTCCGGCGCCTGAAGCGAAACACCGCCCTCCGAACTGACTCGACTGTGACATCCAACGCAATAGGTGCGAAGCAGCGGTGCGATTTGTTTGGAATAGACGATCGTCGCAGGATTCTGAGACTTGTCCTTCGATTCATCGCCACTCGCGGACGCAGTGCCGTGAGAAGAGAGAATACCAATGACGAACGCGGCAAAAAGGCAGGCCAATCGACAGCTCATGGGAATGCTCTAGTCTGGGATCAGGCAGGAGGCCAGGAATCAGGCTCTGATTCTGGGGCCAATTCAGCCGCAAGGCAAGCAACCAATATAAACCGAGTGTCCTCAATCGCTCCCCATTGTAGAGCGATTGTCCCCAATCGCTTCAAGGAGCTGGGCGAATGGGCGGAGCGCGACAGGGGAAATGGTTAATGATGATTGGAGATTGAAAATTGCAAAGTGAGACCGGTACTCAGAAGCGATGATCGATTCCAGAAGCGACTGAGGACAGTCGCTTTACAATGGTCAAAACGCGCGCTGGACATTGCCGGCGGCATCTTCAAGATAGGGCAGCCACAGAATCGCGACCTGGTCGACAACCGTGTCGGTCTTCTTCGGAGCCAGATCCAGGGTCTCCAGCTTCATCAGTTCCGTGTCCAGCTGGTCGCTGATCTGCTGAGCTTCCGCGTCCACGGTTGCGGTCAGGTCATCACGTTCCTGCACCAATGCTGCGTACTGTTCTTCCGCCAATCGGATGTCTGTCGATTCTGAGGCGACCGAACTGGCACTGCGAATGACAGAACCGGCACGGGAAATGTTCGTGGACGACAGCGTCTTGCGACCGAACAGGGCACCGAGCACGCTGGTTCCCAGATTCACAGCGGCCGATAGTGTCTTGCCGGATTTCTGAGTCTTCTCCTTCTCGATCTTCTGCTCCGCGCGACGCAGCTTGTCCTCCAGCGTCTTGAACTTTGTTGCGTACTTGCGACGCAGCTTTTCGACCTGGATGTCACGTTCTTCGCGAGCCGACTGACGCAGGCGAACGCGGAAGTCTGCTTCGGATTCTCCTGGCTTTGATGTCTGACCGAGTTCCTCGCAGGTGAACACCGACATCTTGCGGTCTCGATACATGTGATTCTTCAGAGCCGTCCCCCACGTCGTAAAGGACTTCTTCTGCGTCATCTCGGTCGGCAGATCACGATACATCGCGCTGGAGAATGCAGGCTGGGTCTCCAGCTGCAGATCCGCTTCGTCCCATTCATCGGCATCGAGCCACGGATCAGACGGAACGGAATCACCGGCAAGGCGAATCAGCGTCACTGGATCCCACGCGTCAATTCCTTTGCGAAGATCGGAGAAGTGAACTCGAGCCTGCCCCAGCAATGCGGGACGATACACATACTTCTCGCCCTGCACATGAGCCGGAAGGAAGAACTCCGGAATGCCAGGCGGCAGAACAGGTCGCGATGCCTGACCAGGAAGTTCGGACTGAGGCGCAGCAAACTTCGCAGGAGACTCAGCGACACCTGGCGTACCAGCGATGGCCGACGCTCCAGGCTGTGAAGGCAAAGCCGTCTTCATGGAACTCATCAGCACTTCAATCTGCTGGCGACTGATCGGGCCCCGAAGATACGACAGTGCCCAGCGAGTTCTGAACACAACGGGCCCGTTATCGTGCACGTTGTTCATCAGGAAGACACGGCTTCCAAGTCCCGCCAGAATCTGTTCCATCTGCTGACGATCAAACGCCGTGCCGGTTGTGGCCGCTGCACCTTCAAGCCCTTCGAGGACTCGCAATTTGTCTCGTTCTGTCTGCAGTCGACCGAGGAACCATGTGCCACAGTTGGACAGTCCTTTGTAGTCCAGGTCCACCGGGTTCTGCGTTGCCAGAACGACGCCCAGCCCAAATGCTCGCGCCTGCTTCAGAAGCGTCAGCATCGGAAGCTTCGATGGCGGATTGGCGGTCGGCGGGAAGTAGCCGAACACTTCGTCCATGTACAGCAGAGCACGCAGGCTGGAAGTGCCCGTCTGAGTTCTCATCCATGCCAGCATTTCATTCAGCAGGATCGTGACGAAGAACATTCGTTCCTGATCCGACAAGTGAGCGATCGAGATGATGGCCAGGCGAGGCTTGCCCTCAGTCGTGTAAAGCAGCTTCTGAATGTCGAGCGATTCGCCTTCCATCCACGCCGCGAAACTCGGCGATGCCAGCAGGTTGTTCAGGGTCATCGCCAGCTTGAATCGATCGGCCTGCGGATAGAACGATTCCAGATCAAGAAAGCCGACTTTGCTGAACGGCGGTGCCTGAATCGAACGGATCAGTGTTCCCATGTCGATCCCCTGACCGCTTCGCCAGAGCTGATCAAAGATCGTCGAAAGTAAAATGTGCTCGCGACTGCTGATCGGATCGGCATCAATCTGCAGCAAAGCCAGCAAGCCGGAAACCGCCGACAGAATGCGGCTGCGCAGTGCATCAGAATCCGCGCGAACCTGGTCGCTCGGGGCATCGAAGGACTTCAGAACCGTGATCGGGCGACCTGCGTTGCTGGCAGGCGTGTAGATGGCGACCTCCGCCGCATTCCGAAGCCGCTGAATTCGATCCGGCTGCTGGCCCCATTCCGCCAGCCCCTTTCGCCACTGATCGGCCGTCTTCTTCGAGTACTCGGGGACGGACATGCCGTTGCGCGCGGCTTCCTGCGGATCGATCCACGGTTGGAAGTCTTCCGGGGCAAGGCCGGGAAAAGTCAGCATCAGGTTGCCGAGGTCACCTTTCGGGTCGATACAGATGGCTGGTATTCCATCGATCGCGGCTTCCTCAAGCAGAGCCAGGCAAAGTCCGGTTTTACCGCTGCCGGTCATGCCAACGCAGACCGCGTGAGTCGTCAGGTCCTTCGCATCGTACATCACCAGTTGATCCATAGCGCTCGTGCCGCTCTTCAGATCATGCTGACATCCCAGATAGAACTGCCCAAGCTTTTCGAAGTCAATCATGGATGTAGACCCTGGACGACCGTAAAACGAAGAGAGGAATTCGAAGAATGAAGGCGACGGGAGAACTGAGCTGCCGCGTGAATGCTCCGCCAGAACAGCAGGGGGATCAGCCGAAATCGTTCGGACGATCAGGCCAGATGCGTCCGACGAACCTGCGGCGCTTTACTGAAGTGTGTTTGGACGAGCCACCGGATCCTGAGTCACCAGCTGAAACTCCTCCAGATCGATCTGTGCGCCGCCGTAAAGCAGCTCTGCGGTGGAGAAGCTTCGGCCCACAGCGGTCGGACGAACTTCCAGGCGAAACTCCCGCGACTCACCAGGAGCAAGTTCTCGAACCTCTGCATAGACCTGACGTTCCGCAGGTCCGATCAGCTTGGAATGTTCGAGTGTATCATCGAGCGTCAGTCGCAGCTTCACGTTGGTGGCCGGTGCATTCCCTTCATTGGTCAGCGTGAACATCACGCCCGTCCATTCGCCCACTCTGGCAGTCACGGGGCGACGATCCATCGACAACCGCACATCCGGTGCGCCGGCGACTTGCGGAATCGGTGCGGTACTGCGAGGCGGACGCCGACGGTCCATCGGAAACGGATCCGGCAGAGGCGATGGCACAGAATCGGAATCCACCGTCGTCGGACTGGTGACCGCGGCCAATGCGGAAACTTCCGTGACGGACTCAAAGATCGTGTCGCGATCATTCAGCCTGCGATCGTTCCGTCGATCTCGGCGAACCAGCGATCCTGCCGGCTGAGTCTCCTCCGAACGTCGACGACTCATCCAGCTGCGATCCGAAGAGTTTCTGTCCAGCGGATCAATGTCCAGTGGATCATCCGCCAGCGAACCTCGGCCATCGGTATCCGTTGCCAGTCGGTCTCGCGTCAGAGGGCCTCGTGGCGTTTCGTCACGACTCCCGCCCAGCCCCGGAATCGGATCTTCCTGGAACAGCCCGTCGTCCTGAGCATTCTGCGGGTTCTGGTCACGGTCCACGAAGCTGCCGCTGGACGGCTCCGCCCACGGATCTGCTCGATTATCACGATCATCGCGGCTGTTGGACCGACCGTCATTGCTGCGATTGCGGAGATCAAACATGTCAGGTTCGCTCGGCAATGAACCCAGGTCGTCAGACGGAGGAAGCACGGTGAATCGCAGCAGTTGCTCTTCACCGGGACGCAAATCATCCAGCAGCCATGTGAGCGTGTCGGGGCGAAACACGGCCAGTGGTTCAACCGAACGAACTCGAGTTCCGTACGGCAAAATCTCACGCACCAGCAAACCACTGATCGTTTCCGAGCCCATGTTCCTGAGAGTCACCTGCAAGGTAATCTCGCCCGTGGCCGACTGAGCAGGGCTGGACTTTTCCACTCGCAGATCCTGAGTCGAAACAAGGTTCCCCGGCACGATGCGAATGCGCTCACGTTCCAGCTGATCTTCAAGATCGCGCAGTTCCGACGGACGTGATTCCGGATACAGATCCTGGGGAAGAAGCGGGCTGTCGTTCACGCCCACGAAATGTTCCTGCCAGTCGTCTCGCAGCAACTGTCGAAGCGCGCGGTCGACGTAGTCCGGGTCCGGAAGTGATTCTTCCAGCACACCGCGGACACTGACCTCCGGATTGAAGGCTGACTCAAGGACGCTGGATCCCAGACGCCGAAACGTCAGACCCAGCATCGGACGTTCGTTGACGGGTCGAGAGACAGGATAGTCAATCGTCCCGCCTTCAATCGGGCGACGAGGCTTTGGCCAGCGAGGTGAGTATTCAGGGCGACCGAAGACAAGATAAGAATTGACTGGCTTCTGAGTCACATCAAGGTTCTTTGTCATCACGGCCCAGCGAGGATTCACGCCGCTGCCCGGATTGGCTGCATCCCAGTCAATGTTCGTCGCCATCAACGCCGTCGAATCCGCATGACTCCGAAGCGCCGTCATATGATCAAGCACGCCGCCAGCGTGAAGCGGCTTCTGAGTATCGCGATGAAATGCTTCCGCATCGCGCGCAAGACCGCCGCCCATGATAAACAGAATCAGCAAAAGGCCCGCAGCTCCTGAGGCCGTCGCAACAACCCACGACAGGTGGCTCAGAACAAACTCAATCGAGCCTTCGACAACTTCACAGACGCCATTCCATGCGCGATCCAGCAGATCACCGACCGGGCTGAACCATTCGCCATCGATCAGTCCGGTCAGACTCAGCCGCTCGCCATACAACATGCCCAGAAAGATCAGGCACAGCAGGCAGCCGAATAAGAAGAGTAAGGTTGATGCCATACGTCAACGTCCATGCATCAGCAAGTATTCCAGAGTTCCCCTGATTGTGAGATTTACCAGAACCTGCCGAACTTGTGAACCGGAATGTCATTCCTGCCGAAAAACTCCCAGCCTCATTATTCCCATGCCTCCCATTATCCCCATGCCTCCTATTCATCCCCCGATCATGCCGACAAAGCGCCGCTAAACCCCGGCATCCCCGCTACCCTTCGCCAACGAGCCTGATTTTGACTGTGCGTAACCAGGACACGGCGTTGACCTTCCCGCGCTACCGAAAGCGATTGTGTGGCTGGATGTTCCTGCTGATGGCAGGATGCGGGCACGCGCTGCGCGCGACGAACGACGGGAGTTTGTTCCGTGGTCAGTCCCCGAACGGGGCCGATGGCTTTGCGAATTCGGGGCTCGTGAATCCTTCCGCGAACAATCCGGCAACGGGGCATACGGGAATCGGGAATGGTTCGCGGATCCAGACTCCGACCACTCCTGCCAGCACGTATCTTTCCGTTACTTTGCGCGAAGCGATTTCCTCAGCTCTGTCCAGCTCCCCGGCCATTCGAGTCCTGAGCGGTGGTGTCAACATCGCGTCGATCACGCCAATGGATGTCGAGATTGCTAAGCAGCGAGTCGAAGTGGAAAAGGGGAGGTTCTATCCGAGGCTGACAGGCACGTTTGAACAGAGCGATATCGATCTTCCGCCGAATGCGTTCTTCGGCCCTGGTATTTCCGCAAGTACTCGGCGAGACATTACCGACGCGAGTGCTCGGGTGACGCAACCGCTTCCGACGGGCGGTTCGCTGAGCGTGGGCATCGAGCCTCCGTTGGCCTATCTGTATCTTCCCAATGGTGTCACACCCGGACAATTCAATCCGACCTATTCGGCGGACTATGTGTTTCGTGTGAGTCAGCCGGTTCTTCGAAACGCGGGCACTGATGTCGCGCTGGCTCCCATTCGCATTGCTCAGCTAAGAACCGATCAGACTCGCTGGGAACTTGAAGAAGCTTTGAACGATCAGGTTCGAAGCGTTGAGCAGGCGTATTGGAGACTGTACGCGGCACATATTCAGCTGGAAGCTGTGCGAGCCATCATACCGGTGGCGGAAGAAAGTGTTCGAGTGCAGGAGCTTCGCATGCAGGCGGAGCGCTCGATCCTGGCCGACGTGGCTCGTGCAAAGTTCCAGCTGGAAGGGTTTCGGAATACAGAACAGGCGCTGCGTGCCACGGTGCGTCGTCGAGTCCTTGAGCTTCGTCAGCTGATGGGCGGCGATGCGTTTCTGGAACCGCTGCTGCTGCCATCCGAGCAGCCGCCGGAGATTCCTCCACCGATGGACATTGGTGCCTGTGTGGCCACGGCCTTTTCGCAGCGTCCGCTGCTGAATGAGCTTCGAACCGAGATAGCGGAGCGAAGAGTTCAGCTGACCGTTGCCAAGAACGGCGTGCTGCCTCAGGTGGATCTTCGAGGCGAATATCGAAGCAGCGGAATTGATGACCAGCTCGGCAGTGCGTTTGATCAGGCCAACACATCTGACTACACCAGCTGGACTCTGGGTGTCGGCGTTGAGATTCCTCTGGGCAATAAGACTCAGCTAAGCCGCAGGAACGTGGCCGAAGAAGAACTGATGAAGAGCCAGATTCTGCTGGCTGCGAATGAAAAGAAGGTGGCCTTCGAAGTGACTCAGGTGGTTTCCGATCTGCAGGCCCAATGGGAGCGCGTCCAGATTGCTCGCCGGCAGGCCGAACAGACTCAGGAATGGCTCCGCGTGTCACAGATTCGTTACCACCAGCCGCCCGCGGCCGGCTCCAGTCAGGATGGTCTGCTGCTGGCCTTGTCGGATCTGCAGTCCGCCATGCGATCGTATGTGGACGCCGTTGGCGATGTTGGTTCGACCCTGTCCGACTACCACACGCTTTTGGCCGACCTGCGGAAAGCTCAGGGCACAAGCATGTATGAGTGGCAAGGGCAGGGACAGAAAACCGTGGTGACTCATCCCATCACCGCCGGCCACATCGGTCCTGCCAATTTCAGTTACCGTGCCGGCCCCGGAATTGGTCACTCATTGCCGTCAAATTGAAACTGACAAATAGCGGAAGGGCGCAAGCCCTCCGGTTTCTGTGCCAACCAAAGTGCATTAAAGCGGAAGATCGAAGAACCTTCAGGGGCATCCACATCGCTCATTGCGATCATTTTCTGTCACACATTTTCTGTCCGACCCGAACCCAGCACTTTGCATTTCTTAGTCTCCAATAACCACTGACCATTTCTCTCTCCCCCCGCATGCCGAGTGCTTCCGGTCGAGGCCTGTTGATATAGGCCAATGATTATTGGTTAGTGAACAATGGAAGGTGCTAATTGCGATTGGACTGCGTGCGGCGGACGGACAGGCAGGAGAATGCGGGCAAAAGAATGAACTCAGAAGGGCGAGCGCTGATCCAGAGACCATTCTCCTGACCTCATTCTTCTGCCTTCCTCGACCCACTACGACCTCAACCCCATTGCATCTCCGGGCCTTCTCTCTTCGCATTTTTCAATCTCCAATAACCGTTAACCATTTCCCCTGCCAGCATTCGCGTCTCCCCCGGTACACAAAAAAAGCCCGGTCTCAGGCCAGACCGGGCTTTCTGCGAACTTGAGAACTGATTCAATCTTAGAAGTCGTTACCTGCAAGTGGTTCTTCTGGTGTGAATCCGCTGATACTGCGAGGACGAGCAGCATTGGGAGTTACCAGTCGAACATAGACATCTCGATCAAGAGTCTCATTCAGTGTCTTGACTCCGCCGTCACAGAATGAAACGACGATCACACCAATATGGCGGCTGTTTGGAAACGGAGCGCTGCCGTCAATGCCGTTCTTCTGGCCGTTGATGTAAGGCGAACCAAGCGACGTATCCACAAAATTGTTAATGTTATGGAAACTCAATCCTGCACCAGTCGCGACTGGGACAATGAATCCACAACTGCGAATGGACGGATTCGCCCAGGTCGATGCACCGGTCACGGAATCTTTGCCAGCATTGACATTCTCGGTCAGCATGATGGTGTTACCAGCCCCATCATAGATGCGTCCGATGTTGACGCTTCCGCCGGAATTTGCAGCTGTGACGCCAGACGCCAAGGGAGCGGTATCGCAGGTGATTGAAGGAGCGAATACGGACAATTGTCCAGTCAACTCGACATTCTGAGCACTTCCAGCTGTACCACCAGCCCAAACGAACGGCTCAGCCGCCGCAAGTTGTCCGAACGCCGACGGAGCAGCAACTGTACTCCCACTTGCAATCGTCGCAGCCCCCACATCAAAACTGATATCACCGACGCCACAATTTGCGACATAACTCAGACCACCATCTTTTCCATCGGAGGTGTCATCGTTTGGACAAGTCAGCACGGCGACATTAGTCACAGCGACACTTGGGTTGCCACCCGTGCTGAACGATGTCGTCTTCGTCCAACGCTCGTAAATGGCTTGCTGATCCAGGTGTGGAAGAATCTCAAGCACCCAGCTGTAACCGGCGAACACAGCTTCTCTTGATCCATCCATGCTAGCATCAACATTAGACCCCGGATAGGTTCCGGACGCCGGCAGCTGACCACGGTGGGCTTCCGCGTAGTTGATTGCAGCCAGTGTCAGGTTCTTGAGGTGGTT
>CAZIGZ010000143.1:0-3261 GCA_964538835.1 uncultured Chitinophaga sp.
GCCAAAGCCATTTGGCCCAAACGAACAAACATGGCGGTACCGCTTTTCCCCGTCGACCTGCGATCCTGTGGTACCTCGTTCGGTCGCTGGTTGCGGCGAGGCCGCAAAGTGCCGCTCGGCAAGCGGCACCTACCTTTGCCGACGCATGCTTCGTTCGCTTACATTCCCTTCACCCGTTCGGGTTGAACGAACTTTCCCCTGTGGCTTTCTGCATGTCACCAGCACCGATCGACAACAGATCTGATCAGCAGTTGGTCGAGGCGATCAACCAGGGAGAGATGAGCGCGTTTGAAGTTCTGTACTTTCGCCATCGCGACTGGACGATGCGGCTGGCGCTGCGATTCACAGGCCACCACGATGATGCGCTCGATGTTCTTCAGGAGACCTTCGCCTATCTCGCGCGAAAGTTCCCGGGCTTCGTGCTGACAGCCGCGCTGACAACATTTCTTTATCCGGCCGTTCGAAATCACTCGCTCGCTTTGCGTCGGAAGCGACTTCGCTCGACCGGCGGCGATGACCTGCTGCCGCTGATTCCGGAAGCCGGCGATTCCACGGCGTCTCAGTCGCAGCTCGAACGCGATGACTGGCGATCCAGATTTGCTTCGTTGTCCGAGGAACATCAGGAAGTGTTGCTCATGCGGTTTGTCGACGGGATGTCACTGCCAGAGATTTCAGCGGCTCTCGATCTTCCTTTGGGCACCGTGAAATCACGACTGCACTATGCGATTCTGCTCGCCAAACAGCTGAACTGGGACTGATGGGTGAATGGCAGCGAGCCGTTGCAGGCGGTATGTTCCGGGCTCATTCTTTCCCTCAAATCATTTCTGAGGACACTGCTGATGTCATCTCGCTTTGTAAACCGTCGGGGTTTTGTTTCCGTTGCGGCCGGAAGTTCTCTGCTGGCCGGCGTTCATTCTTCACTGTTTGGTCAGGAAGGCACAAAGCCTGCTGAGCCTGCAAAGAGCCCTCAGGATGCGAAACCCGCTGGTCCGGTCGAAGCGGCGTTTGAACGCGACTATGACGCTCCGAAGTTTAAGCCGTCGTGGAAGAAGGAGCAGCTGAATCGTCAGATGCTTCAGGACTTTGTGATCTTCGCACACTCTGAACTCGAGATGACCAAGAAGCTGCTGGATCGTGAACCAGGCTTGCTGAACGGTGCCGTGGACTGGGGTGCTGGCGATTTTGAAACGGCTCTCGGCGGAGCATCTCACATGGGCCGCCGCGACATCGTGACGCTGTTGCTGGAACGTGGTGCCCGCATTGACATCTTCTGTGCGGCTATGCTGGGCCAGCTCGAAGTCATCAAGACGTTTCTCACACTGCAGCCAACGCTGATCGACGCCAAAGGTCCGCATGGTTTCAGCCTGCACTTCCATGCTCAGGTTGGTGGTGACGAAGCAAAGCCGGTGCTCGATTACCTGCAGTCGATCAAGCAGATTGAACTGAAGCCTGTGCCGTTCCTGAAGAAGTAGGGCAAGCCGCGAAGTTTTCATGTCCAGTTACCGGAACGGCGCAAGCCGTCCGGTGTCGCGGAAACCGGAGGTCTTGCGCCCTTCCGCTATTTTCGATTGATCAATTTCATGCGTGCAATGCCCAGGTTCGTGACGGTTGCCACAATCGGCGCTTTTCTTCTGCTGACCGCAGCAACGGCTTCGGCCACGGAGAAGGTTCGCATCGTGCTGGCGGGTGATTCGACTGTTACGGATGAATCCGGGTGGGGGCGAGGATTCGCGGAGTTGCTGTCTGACGATGCGGAATGTCTGAACCTGGCGAAGAGCGGTCGCAGTTCGCGCAGTTATCGGACGGAAGGCTGGTGGCAGAAGTGTCTCGATGCGAAGCCACGGTACCTGCTGATTCAGTTCGGTCACAATGATCAGCCGGGCAAGGGACCGGAACGAGAGTCCGCCGCGGAAACCGACTTTCGCGATCATCTGCGAGCATTCGTCAAAGAAGCCCGTGAGCTGCAGATCCAGCCCATTCTTGTGACGTCGCTGACTCGGCGCCGCTGGTCCAAAGATGGTCACATCGAACCGACACTCAGTGAATACGCGGAGGCGACAAGCATCGTTGCGAATGAGCTGAACGTCCCTCTGATCGACCTGCATCGACTCAGCATCCAGCAGTGTGAACAGCTTGGCCCCGAGGCCTTTCGGGCCTTTGAACCGATGACCGACAAAGGGGCCGACCATACTCATCTGAATGCCGACGGAGGCCGGGCTGTTGCACCGCTTGTGGCTCTGGCCATGATCGACGCGGTACCGGAATCACGGTCGCTGTTTGTTCCCGAGAAGATTGAACAGGCAACCGTTCCTCGGCACCATGAAGCCTCGCTCAAATCCGGAACGTTGCAGCTTGATGAGACGGATGCCACGATCACAATTCGACAGTCATCGAAGATCGTTCTGACCTACAACAAGCAGGCGCCGAAAGTTCCGGACGGAATCGATCCGATCTTTGCTCGAACTGGATTTCTGCACCCGGTTGCTTCACCGATGGAGCGAATCGTGACGGAGGTTTATCCCTTCGATCATGCTCACCAGTCCGGCATCTTTTCCGCCTGGGTGAAGACTCGCTGGAACGACCGCGAGATTGATTTCTGGAACCTGGCTGGTGGCACGGGCCGCGTCGTCCATCAGCGAGTTCTTACGACCTTCGCGAGTGATGGAAGGATCGGCTTCGAAACGGACCTTGTTCACCGAGCCATGCAGGCACCAGCCGTTGATGTTCTGCGAGACCGCTGGAAGGTCACCGCCAATGAGACGGACGGTTCGTATCATTCGTTCGATATTGAATCGACTCAAACCGCCCTGACAGAGATTCCTCTCATCGTGCAGAAGTATCATTACGGCGGCATGGCCTTTCGCGGTTCTGTGCGATGGCTGACCGAGAAGGACAGTGATTCAAAGAAGCAGGCCGATCAGAACGCTGAGCGAGAACCCAACAGCTTTCAGAACGAGTTTGGTTCTGATCGAATCAAAGCCAATCACGAAAAGACTCGCTGGGTCTCCTTCACCGGGGCCATCCACGGTCAGCCTGTGACACTTACGGTGCTGTCTCACGCGGAGAATTTTCGAGCCCCTCAGCCCGCACGGATTCATCCGACGAAGCCGTACTTCGTGTTCAGTCCATGTGTCGACGACGAGTTTCTGATCGATCGCGATCATCCGCTGACAAACCGCTACCGTTTTCTGATCACCGATCTTCCTGCTGATTCCGCATGGATTCAGCAGCAATGGACCACCTGGTGCGGGCCAAAGTAAA
>CAZIGZ010000143.1:3361-8694 GCA_964538835.1 uncultured Chitinophaga sp.
GCGATGTTCAATGCGTCACCGGACGAACAGCGAGCAGCGGCCGATGATCTGAATAAGCACCTTGCTGCGGGAACATACACGCCCATCATCGGAGCCCGGTTTCCTCTGGCCGACGCCGTCAGCGCTCATCGTCTTCAGGAAGCCAACACACTTCAGAACGAAGGCACACTGTCCGGCAAGATCGTACTGACGCCACAGTGATTCAGTTTGCAATTTGCAGGGTGACCTGCGATCGTGTCTCGGATCTGGCGACACTGTTACTCTCATTAAAGCGGATTCATGTCCCTCCGAATTATTTCCGGTCGTTATCGACGCCGACTCCTGAAGACTCCTTCTGACGATTCTACTCGGCCGTACACCGACCGAGTTCGTCAGATGACCTTCGACCGCCTTGCCGCATTCGTCCCCGGCGCGCGAGTCGCGGACATCTTCGCCGGCGTCGGCACGATGGGCATGGAGTCACTCAGCCGCGGTGCTCATTCGTGCGTCTTCTTCGAATCCAGCACGGAGATTCACGAGCTGCTGCAGAATAACGTGCGCACGATTGCACCAGATGCGAATGCGATCTGCTGGAAAACCGATGTTCGCAAGACCTCGTTTCGTCCTCGCGGTGGCGAAGGCTATGTGCCCTATTCGCTGATCTTCATGGACCCGCCGTATCGAATCGCGGAAGAAATTCAGCCGCGAAAGTCACTCGCCCCGGTCTTCAAACGGCTGGCGAAAGAAACGCTGTCGACTCCCGATGCCATCATGGTCCTTCGCACACCGGAGCACTTTGAAACTCCGGATGTCGCCGGCTGGATTGTGCATGACTGCTGGGAACTGTCCTCGATGATGATCTGGATTATGACGAAGCCCGACGCGTACACCGAAGACCGTGAGCGAGCAGCTGGCACGTGGGTTGACCCGGAAGAACAGACGGATGAGAACGCCGAGGCATCCGAAGACTTCGGAGCCGACCTTGAGCTCGAGTCCGATGACGAACCAGACAACGATGACACCGACTTCGATGATGAGGCGGACGATGAATCGGACGATGACGCGGAGAATGAAAACGCGTGAGGCCCCTGCCTCGTGAAATCGTCAAACCTCACCACTCGGACGGGCCAGGATCTGCAAAACAGTCCGCCTGAAACGAATGCGCCGAGCAGGAAGGCACGAAACCAGGGCAATTGGCGAGCCTGCTCTTGAACCCGACCGGCTCCAGGAGTGCAATTCCCACTGCTGAAATGCGTGTTTTCCGGGCATTTCCGGGCATTTCCGCAACGGCCTGACATGTTCGCCAATCTCATCGAACTTGCCGGTCCCGTCCAACCCAACGCGCGAAATCGACGTACATCAGTCCTGTCCATGACGTCGTTTTCTGGCTTCGGTTCTGGTTCACTTGCCATCGTCTTCAGGTCCATCGTCCATGATTGAAACTCGAAATCTCACCAAGCGATACGGTCATCTGATCGCCGCCAACGATATCACTCTGAAGCTGGACGAAGGTGACGTGTTCGGGTTCATCGGCCCCAACGGTTCCGGCAAGACCACGACCATGCGCATGATCGCCACGTTGCTGGCACCGGATCATGGCGAAGCGTACGTCTGCGGGAAGTCGATCTACACGGATCAGGAAGAGATTCGGCGACTGGTCGGATTCATGCCCGACTTCTTCGGTGTCTACGATGACATGACCGTCATTGAGTACCTGGAGTTCTTTGCTGCCACGTATCGCATCGATGGTTCTCGCCGTCGCAAGGTGGTCGAAGAGAAACTGGAACTCGTGGACATGTCTTTCAAGCGCGACGCGATGGTAAATGAACTGTCTCGCGGGCAGACGCAGCGTATCGGCCTCGCGCGAACACTGCTCCATGATCCTCAGGTTCTGCTGCTGGATGAGCCTGCCAGCGGACTGGACCCGCGTGCCCGAATTGAGATTCGAAACCTGCTTCGACGACTTGGTGAGATGAAGAAGACGGTCATCGTCAGCAGCCACATTCTTCCCGAGCTGGCCGATGTGTGTACTCGAGTCGGCATGATTGAAAAGGGTCACATGATCGTCGACGGCAACGTCGCCGAAGTCATGCGCAAAGCTCGCCAGCGCATCCTGCTGCACATCCGAGTGAAGACCAACGTCGACTCTGCCGCGAAGCTCCTGGAACAGCTCGACAGCGTGGAGAAAGTGGCCATCGGCAAAGATGCTCTGCTGGAAGTCACGCTGAAACCAACCGTCGAAGACTACAGCGAACTCCCCACCGCACTCGTCCAGGGCGGCTTCGCCGTCACTCTCTTCCGCGAAGAAGAAGTCAACCTCGAAACCGCCTTCCTGCAGCTCACCAAGGGACTTGTGCAGTAAGCATCTTGTGCCCCAAATTGCTCCCCACCCAAACCCCGTTTTGGGGGGGTCGAACAAACGTCAGCAAGTTCGGGCGCGGGCCTATTGGTCGCGGGTATCCGTGTTCTTCACGAGTCCTGTTCCCCGGCTTCATGGTACGGCACGAAATACCCCTGATCCTCGATGCGACGCTGAATCGCACGACGACGTCGAACTTCCTCTGCCACTTCCTCCGGTCCCCAGCGAGGGTTCTCTGCCTGGATCATCTGGTGAGTCCATTCCATCGCTTCTTCTGACAATTCCAGTGTTAAGACGATCTTCTGCTCGATGGTCATTTCTCGCGCACGCTCGATCTTCGATGCGAAGACATCGCGCTGCTGCTGCCTGATTTGAGGATCAACGGGATCAGCCACTGGTCCACTCGCTCAACAAGAACAACCTGAAACCCATCACGCGAAATCGCTGGGCAACCGAGAGAGATTACTGAGAATACCAGGTTCCCTGTGAACGGTCGACTGAACTCACTCTTAGGATTCCCAGACAAAAGCAACATGCTCCGGACCGGTTTCGACCTACTTTGCGACCGCGTGGTCAAGGCGATAAACTCCCGGACTTCGCGTTGCTGCCTGCGGACAAACGGTTGTCGCGGCACGACTGCGGAAGTGCGATTTTTCTGAAGAGGATCGGGACAGTGAAGCTTTGCAAGATTCGGCTGAATGATGGGTCCATGCGAGTGGCTGCGATGCACGAGAACGCGGTGCAGCCTCTGGACCTGACTCAGATTGATCACTGCCATTCGCTGATGGACATTCTGAATTCCGCAGACCCAATCGGGCTGGCTCGATTTCTGCTAAAGCCCGATACAACACCGATTCCTCTCAGCGACGTGACGGTGCTGGCTCCGATTGATCAGCAGGAAGTCTGGGCGGCCGGCGTGACCTACAAGCGGAGCCAGATTGCTCGAATGGAAGAGTCTGAAACTTCCGCATCGAATTACGACAAGGTCTACACCGCCGCGCGGCCGGAGCTGTTCTTCAAGGCGACTCCTCATCGTGTTGCAGGTCCGGGGCAGCCACTGCGAGTTCGAGTGGACAGCAGCTGGTCCGTTCCCGAACCGGAGTTTACTCTCGTCACCAATCCATCGGGCCGCATCATTGGCTATTCGATCGGCAACGATATGTCAGCCCGCGACATCGAAGGCGAAAATCCATTGTATCTGCCACAGGCCAAGTTCTATTCCCAGTGTGCCGGACTTGGTCCCTGCGTGCTGCTGGCCGAAAGTCCGCTCGATCCGGAAGCCATTGATATCAAACTGGAAATTCGACGTGCCGGTCAGGTCGTATTCACCGGTGCGACGAAGCTGAGTCAGATGAAGCGAACGCCGGAAGAACTGGTCGGCTGGCTGTTCAAGGAGAACGATCTTCCGAACGGTGCGTTCCTGATGACCGGCACGGGCATCGTTCCCGAAGATAACTTCACGCTCGAAAATGGAGATCAGGTGGCGATTTCGATTACGGGCATCGGTACTCTGGTGAATCCCATTGTGAAGGGATAAGGATCGATGCAAAAACCTCCTCGCAAGATGACTGTTCCGGCGTTCTGCGAAGCCGCAGTCTCCGGCAAAAAGCTGACCATGCTGACCGCCTACGACTATCTGTGGGCGGGCATCATGGACGAAGCGGGCGTCGACAGCATTCTGGTCGGCGACAGTCTCGCGATGGTCGTGCAGGGAAAGTCCACGACTCTTCCTGTGACGCTCGATCACATGATTTACCACGGCGAAATGGTGACTCGCGCGGTTCGCCGAGCACTCGTGGTGGTCGACATGCCTTTCATGAGCTACCAGGTGAGTCCGAAGCAGGCGGTACGAAACGCCGGCCGGATCATCAAGGAAACCGGAGCTGATGCCGTTAAGCTCGAAGGCGGTGCGATTCAGTCAGAGACAATCCAGGGAATTCGCCGCGCGGACATTCCCGTGATGGCTCACATCGGCATGCGTCCTCAGGCCGTCCGACAACTCGGCGGTATGGGCAAAGTCCAGCGCGATGAGCAGCAGCTTCTGGATGATGCTCGCGCGGCCGAAGACGCCGGCGCGTTTGGCATCATTCTGGAACTGATCCCGGAAGACATTGCCGGGCGAATCACGGAAGCTCTCAGCATCCCCACCATCGGCATCGGTGCGGGCAATCGCTGCAGCGGTCAGGTGCTAGTCGGTCCGGACATGCTGGGTCTGAACACCTCCTTTAAGCCAAAGTTCCTGAAGGAATTCGGCCAATTGCGAGCACAAGCCACCAGCGCTGTGCAGCAGTACATTCGCGAAGTGGAAAGCAGCCAGTTCCCCGGCCCCGAGCACACTCATTCGTAATAGAGACGAGCCACAAACAGACGATTCCCCACCGGGTTGACCCCGGTGGAAGACGGTTTCTGCACTACCTTACATCCCACTTCCGCGACTAAATGCGTAGTACACGAGCCTGTCGACCAGGGATGTAAGATCGTTGGTGAAGAATCCATCGCACCGATCGCAACTTGCGCCGCGCGATGCCAAAATGCCGCTCTGCCCTGCTCTCTGCTTTTTGCTTTCTTCTGTTCGCCCCGATCAACGCGGAGGTTTGCCGATGGCACTTTCGTTCCCGCCTGTTCGAGTTCTCATCCTGTTTGCGTCCGTCGCAATCGCGATGCTGATGAACAAGCCTGTTCAGTCCGAAACACTGCGCCTGCCGGTCGTGAAGGACAACTCGATCGTCATGGTTGACGGAGAATGGTCGCAGAACGCGGGTCAGCAGGGACGCATCCGCATCAAGGGGAATCAGCACATCGTCGCGATGGACTTTGATGTGTCCGCTATTGCCGGACGCATCGTTCGCAAAGCCACACTTGTGTGCGAGCAGGGTGACAAGACCATCTCCGCGGTGTCCATTTCGACGATCGCAACACCGTGGAGCGAAGAGTCTTCCAATGGTCTTCGCTGTGGCATCGATGGCATTCCCGACTGGGGCTATCCGGGCGCGCG
>CAZIGZ010000143.1:8794-16322 GCA_964538835.1 uncultured Chitinophaga sp.
GATGCTCTGACGTATCGCATCAGCATTGATGGCCACGCTTTGCCCCGACACCTGATTCCTATCGCAGCGACCGAGAAGAAGTCGTCCGAGCCACTGCGGATCTCGATTCGCGACCTGCCTTCCACGATTGCAAAAGACACGGCGCATGAAGTCAGCGTGATCGCGGTCAGCCGAACCGGCCTGGTTTCTGAACCGGCATCCCTTCGCACGGTGCTGTTTCGCAAACCGGCGGAAGCGACATCTTCCGTCACGAACACGTCTGGAGCAGACGCGGCCGCTTCGTCAGCAACACCAACCGGAGTCAGTGTGATCCCGGTGCTCGATAAGTATGACGCCGCAGGAAAGCCGATCGGAAATCTGCCCCCCAATTATAGAACTCAGAATGCTCTCTTCGATGGAAAAACCATTCACCTAAAGGCTGCGGCGGGTGAAGTGACCAGCTTCCAGATTCTGCTGCGCGGTCAGTCTTCGCAGAGCCTCGTTGTGACGCTCGATGGTTCACCGCGCATGGAACTCTGGCAGGCGATTTATGTCCCGGCGGAAGGTCGCAGCATTCCGGATCCTCTGCTTCCTCTCCCTCAACAGGTGATGCTGAGCGATGATCAGGACACATGCGTGATCGCGGATGTGTTTGTTCCGTTCGACGCAAAGCCTGGCGTTCGAAAGGGACGGGTGCGAATTTCTGATGGCCGCAGTCTGCCCATTGAACTGACGGTGCTGCCGTTCGCCCTGCCGAAGGAAGCCACGTTCCTCTGTGAGATGAATGGCTACGGCCTTCCGGATCATGTGGATGATTACTATCAGCTGCAGCAGGTCGCGTACGATCATCGAGTCCACTCGAACATCCTGCATTATTCACACAACACAGCCGCACCCGGTTCGCGCAAGAGTAACCTGGACATGCGCCTGAAATCCGGCAAACGGATGGACAACAAACGTTATGACAATGTGGCTGCGGGAGCGACGTCCGGTTACTGGGATGATTTTGCGGCAGCCTTCGGACCGTGCCTGGATGGTTCACTCTTTGCGGCCGGACATCGCGGACCGGTTCCCGTGCCAGGTTTTTACCTGACGTTTCATGAGAGCTGGCCATTGAATTGCCGAGCCTACTTCGACGGCAATCCCGACGCGTACAAGGCATTCAGTCAGCATCCGGAATACTCACAGACCTTTGTCAGTCTTCTGCAGGAATTCGGCAGGGTGGCTCAGAAGAACGGCTGGGACAAGACACGTTTTCAGGTCTACCTGAATAACAAAGGCTCGCTGAACGATCCGGCCAAGGCCCCGTGGATCCTGGATGAACCGTCAGGCTTCTGGGACTATCGTGCTCTTCAGTACTATGGTGAACTCACGGACCGAGGACGCTCGGGCAGCACGACGAAGATCGACTACCGCATTGATATCTCGCGGCCCGAATACTGCCGCGGTCAGCTGGACGGCCGCAGTGATCTCTGGGTCGTGGCAACATCCGCGTTTCAGAGTTACCGACAGCTGGTGATGGATCGCATGGTTCGAGACGGCATTACCGTCTGGGTCTATGGAACATCGAACCATGTTCACGAAAGCAATCGCAATCTTCAGGCATGGGCCATCGATGCGCGCCGATTCGGAGCCTCGGGGATGGTCCCCTGGCAGACTGTGAACAAGGACGGATCAGCATTAAAGCAGGCCGATCAGCTGGGGCTGTTTATCTTTGATCAGGACAGCAGCGGAAAGACCGTCATCCGTCATTCGCTCCGCCTGAAAGCCTGGCGCGATGCACAGCAGCTGGTGGAGTACCTGAATCTGCTTCAGAAGAAGATGTCGTGGACAGACGAAGACCTGCGTCTGTTTGTCAGTCATTACGTGCGTCTTGATGCGGCCGTGACGAAGTTGAATGACGATGATGCCGGTACGATAAGCTATGAAAAGGTCTCGCCATCGGAACTCGACGCACTGCGAGCCGCCGCCGCGTCATTGCTCAGCGCACGATGATATCTGAATCAGAATTTCACACGGACGGAGTTGAGTCTGCTGGTGATTCCGGAGATCCTTCGTCTCACCACCACCAGATGTCTCATTCTTTGTCACAAGATCTCCATCAATGACACCCATCGCATTCGCGCGGCTTTATGTGCTCTCGGTTCTTTGTCTGGCAGCAACGTCAGTCCCGGCACGTGGTGAAGAGTGGTCAACGAAGGTCCCGGAAGGAACGTTCCGAGTTGCCACGTTTAACTGCAGTCTGAATCGTGATTCTGACGGACAGCTGATTCGAGACCTCAGCAATGACCAGAACCAGCAGGCTCGCAAAGTGGCCCGCATTCTTCGCATCGTTCGACCAGAGATCGTCCTGCTGAATGAATTCGACTATGACGCGGACCAGACAGCACTGCGTAGTTTTCAGAAGAACTATCTGGAAGCAGTGGCAGACTGGTGCCCGGAAGCTCCGCTGAAATTTGCTGATGCCTGGTCCGCGCCGGTGAACACGGGCGTTCCATCGGGACGCGATCTGGATCACGATGGCAAGACGAATGGACCAGGAGACGCGATTGGGTTCGGGCGCTATCCGGGACAATATGGCATGGCCGTTCTGTCAGCATTCCCCGTCGATCGAAGCGGCATTCGAACGTTTCAAAAGCTGCTCTGGAGGGACATGCCCGGAGCAATGCTTCCTCCGACGGCCGAAGCCGCGACGGCGAGACCCAATATCATCGGCGGCTGGTACAGCGAAGAGGATCTGAGTGTTTTGTGCTTGTCCTCCAAAAGTCACTGGGATGTGCCGATTGACGTCCACGGCCTGAAGCTGCATGTGCTGACCAGTCATCCTACGCCTCCGGCCTTTGATGGACCGGAGGATCGAAACGGTCGCCGGAATCACGATGAGATTCGCCTGTGGTCAGAGTATCTCTCCGGGAAGGCCGGCGACTGGCTGCGGGATGATTCGGGCAAGCCGGCAGCTCTTGATCCCAAGGCATCCTTTGTCATCCTCGGGGATCAGAACGCGGATCCAGTCGATGGTGGAAGTGTTACGGGAGCGATCCAGCAACTTCTGGAACATCCTCGAGTCAACTCTGCGGTGATTCCCACGAGCCCTGGTGCCGTGGCTGCGTCAGCGAATCAGAAACAGGTCAACCTGCAGCATCGCGGTGTCGCGGCTCACGATACGTCGGACTTCAACGATCGGTCAGTGGGTAACCTGCGAGTCGACTATGTGCTGCCTTCAAAGGACCTGAACGTGAGATCGGCTCTTGTCTTCTGGCCGGACGCGGCAGAAGATCCGCAGAAGCTGGTAGATTGTTCGGATCATCGACTCGTCTGGATCGACCTTCAGTTGCCGGGCAGTACCGAGAAATGAAGCCCGCTTTCGCTCTTTCGTTTGCACATCTGAATCTTCGCCGAAATCCGTTCGGTGAACTGAGTGCCGAAGAGCGAAGCCTGCTCGCCATCGCAGACCTGAATGATGTTGCTTCATTTCTTGAGCAGCCAGGGCAGCCGCTTCCGCCCGCCGTTCAGGTCATCGGTGAAAAAGGACGCGGGAAGACAACGCACCTTCTCGCGCTGTTTCGAAGATTTCCGGAGGCCTGCTACACATGGTTGCCAGAGGGAGAAACTGTCCGCATCAAAGCTGATGGGGAACCCGTCTTTGTTGACGAAGCCCAGCGACTGAATCGCCATCAGCAGAAAGCGATCTGGGGCATCCCGAAACGGCTGATCCTGGGAACTCATCGGGATTTCGAGCGTTCGCTCCGGCAGGCTGGGCGCACCGTCATGACGATCGCTGCAGAACGGCAAACATCTCCGGAACGAGTTCATGACATCATGAATTCGAGGATCCAAATGTTTCGCCGAAGTTCTGAACCGGTGCCAGAAGTGTCGCTCAACGTAGCCGAACAACTCTGTGAGAGATATGGTTCAGACATCCGAGCCATGCTTGGCTGCCTGTATGAGCATTTTCAGTCAATGAAGGACTTTGAAGATGTCCGGGAAGTGTGACGTTCGCATTCTGTTTGATCGCAGCAACCGCACATGGCGAGGCGGTGAACCTGTCACCGGCCGAGTCATCGTCAGCGTGAATCAGGAAACCAAAAGCAACGGCATCCGGCTGACTCATAACTGGAAGACACATGGTCGCGGCAATTCAGATTCCGGACCGAAGGAAACTGAGCTACTGCAGGAAGCCGGCATTCTGACACCGGGCCAGAATCTGGAATTCGCATTTTCCTTTCCGGCTCCGCTTTTTCCGGCGACGTATCACGGTCATCTGATTTCCATCGATCATTACGTGACGGCGGAAGTCGATGTCTCATGGGCAAGAAACCCATCAGCCGAGGAAGACTTCATCGTTCTTCCCGGAGCTGTTCCTGCCCAGTTCACAGGAGCACGAGACAAGATTGTTTCACTGAAACCAGAGGGAAATCAGTCAATCGGGATGATTGCAAAGATCATCATCTTCATGCTGCTCGGCGCGCTGCTGGTGGCCGTGGCCATGCTGGCGACGTTGCTTCTGCCTGTTGTTTTGATTGTTGTCGTCTGGCTGTGGCTGAAGAGTCAGGCTCTGAAGATGCGTCTGGGAAAAGTGGAACTGGCCATGCCAGTCAAAATCGTCGCTCCGGGAGAATCATGGCCTTTGTCGCTGAAATTCACCGCACGCCGTTCATTCATGATCAATTCCATTTCGCTGAAGATCTCAGGAATTGAATCCGCAGCTTCGGGAAGCGGAACGGACAAAACGACTCATACACATCAATTACTGCTCGAATCTCATCTGATACGTGAGCCAGGGATGGTCGAAGCAGGCGAAATCGTTGAAGAATCTTTTCGAATTCCTTTCCCAGATTCAGCTGCATTCAGTTTTGAAGCGTCGGACAACTCCATCAAATGGACGGCTGAAGTCCGAATTGACATTCCTCGCTTCCCCGACTGGACGTCGACGGAAGCGCTGCAACTGGTCCCGATGGAGTTTGTCAGTGGATATTCTGCTGCGATCACTTCCGGGAATCGTGCCGAGCCACAAGGTCAACTCGACGGCGAGGAAGATGAAAACGACCAAAACGACGCCTTCAGCAACCAAACTACTTCCAGGAATCCGGGCAACGAATCACTCGACGACATGCCAACATCACTGCGCCGCCCCAAAACGGCGACTTCCTTGATGGATCTGGTCGCGCAAATCAATGCGGTCAGCCGCCATAGTACTCAGCGAACAGAAATCGTCAGAGCCGCCAACGGAAGTCCGATGGTTGCTTCAATCTCCATTGAGCGAATGGTTTCCACCATCGGATCAATGGCCGGAGATGAAGCCTATGACTCGGGAAAAACCGTTTCGGGAACCATCGATGGAACACGTCAGGCAATCCAGGTTCTGGCAAAACCATCCAGCACACCGGTTCTCGAACGACTGCAACCGGGCGATTCATGGCAAACCACCATTTCCCTGACCGAATGGGACACGCTCTACAATCGCATCAATGCGAAGGAGCTGTGAGAATCATTTGCAGGAATTATCAGCGACGACAACATAGCGGGGTGTCTTCGTCGTGGGATGCTGATTCGTCACTGACATCAACTCCACCCTGGAAACCTCAAAACCACAGTACTCCAACAGATACGGGACTGTGCTCAAAGATTTCGTCGCTGCCAGCGGAAACAAATCCACGTCGGAGCCTTCACCCCATCCGGCCCGATCAAACAAACCATCCATCACAATGACCGTTCCACCGGGCTTCAACCAGAACGCCCAATTCCGAAAAGCGTTGAGGGGGTCATACAACCCATTTGTCACCTGCCTCGAAATCATGAGATCAAAAGATCCCGGTTCAAACAATGCTCGATCACTCGGGTGATCGCAGAACCCGCGCACAGCAGAAATCGGAATTGGGAGCGAAGCTATTCGCTGCTTCAACAACTCCAGCATCGCTGGCAAAGGTTCCAACGCCGTGATCCCGTAACCCCCAGCTGCCAGGGTACGCGGACTGGCCCCCGAAATCCACCGGCACAGAATCTCACAGACGGTCCCCGCTCCGGAACCCACATCCAGAATCTGCAAAGGGCGATCAACGGAGAATACTCGGCTCAGATCCTGAACGTGGCAGTCGAGCTGCTCATCGTTCAACTGGCCAGCGCAAGTCTGGTAGGCCGCGACTTCGGAGGGAGTCCAGCGGTCAACCCAACGCTCACGAAACTTTGACTGACTGATCCGCCAGTTTGAAAAAGGCGCCGACGATGTCTTCAAAGCAATCCCCAAATCACATGCAACTGGACGGAATCCACTGGCAACGACATGGGCGAAGACACAACAGAACGGAGCAGAGCGCATAAAAAAAGACCACACCCGAAGGTGTGGTCTTTGTGAAAGATCCCGGCATAACCTACTTTCGCGCCGGTGGGCACTATCATTGGCCCTGCAAGCTTAACGTTCGTGTTCGGAATGGATACGCGTGTTTCCTTGCAGGTGATTCACCGGGAAACCGCAGATGAGCAAGCAGAGCCGCTACACCTGCGTTTATCGATAATGAAGTCTAAGTGAACAATCTGGATATTGATCAAAGTGGCCAGATATTTCTCCGTTAGTACCGGTCAGCTCAGACGCTCTCACGCCTTACACAGCCAGCCTATCAACCTGGTAGTCTTCCAGGGGAGTTCAGAACCGAAGTTCAACGAAACCTTATCTTGGGGATGGCTTCACGCTTATATGCTTTCAGCGTTTATCACAACCGTACATAGCTACCCTGCGATGCCACTGGCGTGACAACAGGAACACCAGAGGTACGTCCCTCCAAATCCTCTCGTACTAAGGAGAATACCCCTCAAGTTTCGTACGCCCACAGCAGATAGGGACCAACCTGTCTCACGACGGTTTAAACCCAGCTCACGTACCACTTTAATCGGCGAACAGCCGAACCCTTGGGAGCTTCTTCACCCCCAGGATGTGATGAGCCGACATCGAGGTGCCAAACCCCGCCGCCGCTATGGACGCTCGGGCGGGATCAGCCTGTTATCCCCAGAGTACCTTTTATCTGTTGAGCGACGGCCCTTCCATTCGGAACCGCCGGATCACTAAGTCCAACTTTCGTTTCTGCTCGACTCATTTGTCTCGCAGTCAAGCACCCTTCTACCTTTACGCTCTTCGCCTGATTGCCAACCAGGCTGAGGGTACCTTTGAGCTCCTCCGTTACTCTTTGGGAGGAGACCGCCCCAGTCAAACTGCCCAACTGACAGTGTTCGCCGCCCGGGTTCACGGGTCAGCGTTAGACACCTAACAAGTTCAGGGTGGTATTTCAAGGATGGCTCCATCGATACTGGCGTACCGACTTCTCCGCCTCCCACCTATCCTACACAAAACGTGCCAAGTGACAGTATCAGCCTGCAGTAAAGGTTCATGGGGTCTTTCCGTCACGCTGCGGGTACGTGGCATCTTCACCACGGCTACAATTTCACCGGGTCGCTGATTGAGACAGTGCACCAGTCGTTACGCCATTCATGCAGGTCGGAACTTACCCGACAAGGAACTTCGCTACCTTAGGACCGTCATAGTTACGGCCGCCGTTTA
>CAZIGZ010000144.1:0-16207 GCA_964538835.1 uncultured Chitinophaga sp.
CCCCCTGCAGTTCTCGAACACCACGGCCACAGCGGCGAAGCACATAGTCCAGGGCGTCATCGCAGAAGATTGCCTTCATGCTGGCCGTGAGACTCTTTGCCAGCTGCCGGCGAGTTTCCTCGTCCGGGGATTCCATGCGGCAAACCAGCCCGCTCAGAAATCGCGTCGTCAGTTCTTCGCGATGTTTGGTCAACATGCGAGGATGGCGATCTGAAGAAATCACAACCTGACCGCCATGTTCGCTGACCTGCACGATCGTGTGCAGGAACTCTTCCTGAGTGGCTCGCTTGTTGTCCAGAAACTCAATGTTGTCGACCAGCAGGACATCCACATTGCGAAACCGCTGTCGAAACGACGGCACGGTGCGGGAAGCCAGAGCCGACGTGAAGTAGTTCGTGAAGGCTTCGCTGGTCAGATACATCACGTTCTTCGTCGGGAATCGTCGACGAACGTCCGAATAGATGGCTTCCAGAAGATGAGTCTTGCCGGTGCCTGTTCCGCCATAAACGAACAACGGATTGTATCGCTCACCGGGATTTGAAGAGACCTGTTTCGCGGCCAGGACCGCCAGCTCGTTGCATTCGCCGGAGACAAACGACTCGAACCCTCGGAACTTTCGGCGGTTCGAAGGCAGCTGCAATCCGCTGGCTGGTTCCGCGTCTGCAGGCCGATCAACTCGACGTGCGTGAGAACGAACGGTGGGTCGTGCTGATGATTCATATGCTGTCGATGCCGATGGAGCAGAAGCGGTCTCTGATTTTGCCGATCCACTGACAGATTCCGCCTGTGTGGAATTCGCCGAGGGTGTCGTTTCAGGGACCGGCGATACATCGGCATTCAGTGGATTTGATCGCTGATCCACTTCCAGCTGGCAGGAGGCTGACGGGCCCAGAAGAGTCTGAGCAGCCTGAGTCAGCAGTGACCGATATCGCTTCAGCATCCAGCTGAGAATGAATGGGTTGGCGACTCGGACCAGCAGCTGATCCCCAGCGACATCGAAACAGCACTTCTTATGAAACCAGTGCTGGTAATTCTGTTCGCCGACAGTTTCCCTGACGACCGAAGCGATCATCGTCTGGGCTGACGTGGCGGCAGATGCAAGCACGGATGAATCTTGCGACACCGAGTTTGACGATGACGCAGAGTCGGCAGGCTGACGTTCTGACGCTTGCGCAGACGCGATGTGGGGCGCGGGTGCGGACGTCTGTTTGTCGTCGTGACGTTTGGGCAGCGTCATGCGCCCCTCCCTCTTCGCCAGGCGCGCAGCATCCCCGCAGACAATGAAAGAGCATTCGCGCGGCAGAACGCAAGCGCGGGCACTCCATCGCCTGAAAAGCACGAGGCCGGGTGTTGCTGAAAGACTGGCTTGTTTGACAGGTTCTGTCCGGACGCGACGCAGATTTCGCTTCCGGATCTCACTCACTCAACGGGCCGCGATGTTAACGGGCAGTGAAGAACTGTCAAACGTCGAAGTCTGAATTCCGCACCCTCAAAATTGCGGTCGTTCCTAACTCATTCTCTGAGAAGAGTCTTCGCCCGACAACGATTCTTCTCGATCAATTTTGCAAACGAAATGCTCAACCAGGTTGACAGCAAGTGAAGCAGAGATCGGAACCTCAATCGCCCTGCCTGGTCGCGCGCTTTGCTCGCGAAAACTGCAATGCCCGTACGATTGGCCCGACCACGGAAGACGTTCTTCGAACTGCGAGAATGGCCACCGTCCAATACTGTTCCCGTCTGCGAAAATGCCTAGAGTTTCCCAGGGGCCTGAGAGGAGCGTCGGAACTGAGAACGGTCGTTAAGGCGCGGGTCAGGTTTCGGTTTGGTCTGACAGGCGGGCGATGCGACGGAATTCTCTCCGCAGAAACGTTCTGGATGTAGCGGCAGGGCGCAAGGGGTCCGGTGAGACTGCGGCATGAATTCACCGCCCGCATAAAGGGCCGGATTTTGTAAGGGACTTTGGAATGGGCTATCGCAACCTTCAGGAGTGCATTGCTGATCTGGATCGAACGGGCCAGCTGCTGAGGGTGAAGTGCGAGGTCAGCGCGGATCAGGAAGCGGCAGAGATTCATCGGCGCATCTGTGAGCGAGGTGGGCCGGCCATTCTGTTTGAAAACGTGGCGGGCTGTCAGTTCCCGATGGTCAGCAATCTGTTCGGGACCCTGGAGCGTGCTCGATTTCTGTTTCGTGATTCGCTGCACGACGTCGAGACGCTGGTCCAGCTCAAGAAGGACCCGATGTATCTGCTGAAGAACCCGGGCAGGATCTTTGGGGCTGTTCGCACGCTGTTCTCCATGCGTTGTGTGAAGCGACGAACCGGCCCGGTGATGGAATGCCGCACGACCCTGGACAAACTTCCTCAGCTAAAGTCGTGGCCGATGGACGGCGGTGCGTTTGTGACATTGCCTCAGGTGTATACGGAGCATCCGGATTCGCCGGGATACATGAAGTCCAATCTGGGGATGTATCGAGTTCAGCTGAGCGGCAATCAGTATCGTCCCAATCAGGAAGTGGGACTGCATTATCAGATTCATCGAGGCATAGGGTTTCATCACGCCGCAGCGATTGCGAAAGGCGTTCCTCTGCGAGTCAATATTCTGGTCGGCGGCCCGCCATCACTGGCCGTGTCTGCCGTCATGCCGCTTCCGGATGGAATGCCCGAAGTTGCCTTCGCCGGCGCTCTGGCTCGCGGGGCCCTGCGAATGATCCGCGTTCCGGGCGGCCCGATGATCTGTGCTGAAGCCGATTTTTGCATTTCGGGGACCGTTGATCCGGACCGAGTTCTTCCGGAAGGACCGTTCGGAGACCATCTTGGGTATTACAGTCTGACGCATGACTTTCCGGTGTTGAACGTCGACACCGTGTACCATCGAAAGGATGCCATCTGGCCGTTCACGGTCGTTGGTCGACCGCCTCAGGAAGATTCCATCTTCGGCGCGCTGATTCATGATCTGACCGGGCCGGCGATTTCGGCGGTGCTGCCGGGAGTGCACGCCGTTCATGCCGTGGATGCAGCCGGTGTGCATCCCTTGCTGCTGGCGATTGGCAGCGAGCGTTATGTTCCGTATGCCGCTGAACGACAGCCGCAGGAACTGCTGACGAACGCGAATGCGATTCTGGGGCAGGGCCAGCTTTCTCTTGCGAAGTATCTTTGGATCACCGCGAAAGAAGATCGGCCGGACCTGGACATTCACGACATCGAGGGATTCTTCCGTCACATTCTGGAACGAGTCGACTGGACTCGAGACCTGCACTTTCAGACTCGGACGACGATCGACACACTCGACTATACCGGCTCCGGTCTGAACAGTGGTTCAAAACTGGTTGTTGCGGCGTGTGGTCGAGCCCGACGACAGCTGGCGACATCGCTGCCGTCGAACTTCTGGCTGCCGGATGGATTCAAGGATGCGAGCGTCTGCTTCCCCGGAGTTCTGGCCGTGTCTGCACCAGCACATGGAGGGAAGCCACATCAGTCGGACGGTGTCCCCGAACGATTCTGTCGAGAGCTTGAAGCCATTGGCATGAAGCCGCTTGAAGGCTGGCCTCTGATTATTCTGACCGAAGACGCTCCGTTCTGTGCGGAGTCGATTTCGAATTTCTCCTGGGTCACGTTTACTCGCAGCAATCCCGCGAGCGACCTTTACGGCGTGCAGGACTTTGTCGAAGAAAAGCACTGGGGCTGTCGCGGTCCTCTCGTGATCGATGCTCGCCGTAAACCTCACATGGCACCGCCGCTGATTCCGGATCCAGACGTGGTTCGCCGTGTCGATCAGCTGGGCGCGCCCAGCGGTCCGCTGCATGGATACGTGTAGGAAGTGAATCGCAACCTGCTGCGTCAGCGAGGGATCTGAAAGTGCAGCAACTGCAGACGATGATCGCTCAGCGTCGTTGACTGCAGTTCATAACGATGGGCATCCACTCGAGGCCCGAGGATGCACTGATCGATGGCCAGGAACGGCACTGGCACCGGCCATGTGTAGGACAGACCGCCGCCACACGAATCATAAGCGTGCTCAAATCCTTCCGGCAGTTCGCTGAAGGCCAGTGAACGACGAGGAGCGTTGAAGTCACCGACGATCAGGTCTGGCTGCTGCTGCTCAATCACCTTCAGAAACGGTCGCAGATACTGATCACGCCAGATCTGAAGGTTGGACGTCATGTCCGCCATGATGAGTTTCACCGACCCTGAAGGCAGACTGCATTCGACCGGAAGCGCATCCAGCGCGCCGCCGGGGACGAGTGATGGGCCAATTCTGACGGGACCCCGGCAGGCAATCAGCATGTCTTTGGTTCGCTGAATGTGGTAGCCCGGAAAGTCGTTTTCTCCGATGGCAGGGTCCACTTCCGACAGCACAAGGATGTCGGCGTCCAATTCACGCAGCAGAGCTTTCTGGCGATCCCATCCCATTTTGGACCATCCGATGTTCCAGTGCACCAACCGCAGCGACATCGGCGGTACAGGCTTTGATCGATCGTCAAAATGGTTCTCGACAAAAATCACAAACCACAGTGGCATCGGCATCAGAATCGCATAACCCACCCACAGTCGGGACCTTCGCCATCGAGACACGCACGTTGATAACGCCAGCCATGTCACAAGCACAGACGACGGAATGTAGAACAGGAGTCCAAGGAGCCAGCTGCTGTCACGAGTGATCTGACCGATCACCCAGAGCAGAAAGACGATCAGTGTCGTCGGGAACAGCAGTACCAGGCAGAGTTGTTTGATTCTTCGCACGTCCCTGTTTCCTGAAATAGGCCGACTCGTGAGACCAACGTCTCAGTGGAAATGTCGGAACGAGAAACTCGCGAACAGAGAATGGAGCACCTCCGCCCAGACAGCTTCGGAATCCGGATCATCGCCCACCACTTCCAGCAGGACAGCCTTCTCGTCATCGACCGGCAAACGACCAAGGCAGAGTCGAAACGCATGATCCAATCGATCGGCAGCAGACATGCTCCGGAAGTCTTCATCCGCAAGGATTCGCCGCGCCGCGTCCTTCGCCTGAGCCGCAACGAACGGGCTGTTCATCAGGAACAATGCCTGAGCCGGTCGAGTACTCTCGTTGCGTTTCCCGACGACGCTGTTGGGATTTGCCGCATCAAAGATTTCAAAGACATCCAGCATGGAATTGCGGAACGTCGGGACAAAGATACTTCGGCAGAATTTCGGATGATCCGGGTGTCGGTATTCGTTGTCGTACTGCGAGACCTTTTCGATGGTTGGTCCGCCGGTCACAGACAGGTCCAGCTGACCTGAGATCTGCAGCAGACAGTCTCGCAGAGTTTCTGCGTCCATTCGGCGTTCGAAGGCATGAGTCCACAGGCGATTGTCCGGGTCCGTTTTCTCCAGGTCGCTCGACGGAACAGAGCTCATTCGAAACGTCCGTGACAGGCACAGTCTTCGAATCATCGCCTTCGTTGACCAATGATCTTTGCGGATCAACGCCCCCGCAAGATAATCCAGCAGTTCCGGATGAGTCGGGAGTTCACCGGTTGTTCCAAAGTTGTCCGGAGTTCTGACAAGACCTTCGCCCATCACGTTCAGCCAGATTCGATTCACCCAGACTCGCGCGGTCAGCGGATTGGCATCGGACGCGATCCAGTCCGCCAGCTCACGCCGTCCGCTGGTGTTACCGAACTCGGCTGTCGGTCGAGACGGAAGCGAAGCCTGAGCCGTGACCGAGAGAAATCCTCGAGGAACCACCGGGCCGAGATTTCTGACTTCGCCACGCACATGAAGATGCCAGTCGGCCGGCTGCTTTTCATCTTCCACGCACATGGCCACGGGTGCATTGGGGCGTGATGCCGTGTGCTTTTTTCGTTCGGCTTCCAGTGACTTCAGACGAGCTTCCAGCTGGGGCCTGGATTCTGCGACAAGCTCCGCAGGCATGTCGTTCGAAGGCATTTCCGACGTTGGCACAAACTGAACAGCGTCAATAATTACGTAGCCGGGAGAAGCCTGCTCCGCCAGCACGACAACCTTTGCCGGCGTGTCAGAGGCAAAGCGAAATCTGCCCAGTTCGGCGAACACACCGTCACCTGGCGGAGCGGTCTTCTGGCTGATCTCCAGCTGCGTTTCACCATCAACGTGAGAGATCACAACAGGAATACGATCCGAGCGACTGTCCGCATGATTAATGACCATCCGAACAACGTATTCGTCGTCCTTTGGCAGGCTGGTTGTATATGTGGCCTTCGTCCCTTTGCGTGGCTGACCACTGTGTCGATAGCCCTCGCCGATGAAAGGCTGCTGAAACTGTGAATCGGTCCATTCACCTTCCAGAACGGCCTCGGAATCATCCACGATCACCCCGGCCAGATCGCTGATTCCCGGTGCCGTGTTTCGTTTGCCGGAGTTTTGAACCCGTTTCTTCAAAGCCGCGATCTGCTTTTCCAGCTCAGAGTCTTTCTGCTTCCATGCGTCGATCGCAGCCTGATCCACACCATTCTTCAGTGGTTTAGTGACCCATCCGGACACATTGCCCGGAGTCAGTGCTTTGGTGCTTCGAAAGATGCCCGCCAGCGCGTAATAATCTGAGGTGGGAACAGGATCGAACTTATGATCGTGGCAGCGAGCACAGCCGAGAGTCATGCCGAGAAATGTGCGTCCCATCGAATCAATCTGCTCATCGACCACATCCATCCGGAGCTGCTCTTTGTCCTGCTCCTCATAGTTGATGGCACCCAGCATCAGATACCCTGCACCAACGATTTGTTCATCGTGTTGAGCATCGGACGATGAAGGCAGAAGATCGCCGGCAATGTGTTCACGAATCAGCTGAGGATACGGCTTGTCTTTGCGAAACGAGTCAATCACATAATCGCGAAAGCGCCAGGCATCCGGGAGCATCATGCTTCGGCCACCGCCAGTGGATTCCGCAAAGCGCACAACGTCCAGCCAATGGCGACCCCAGCGTTCTGCATAGCGAGGAGATTCCAGCAGGCGATCGACAGTCTTGGCAACCGCCGCATCGGGATTCTGGTCCCACTCAGCGATGAAGGCCAGCTGCTCCTTCGGCTCCGGCAGCAATCCCGTCAGCACAAGATGCAGTCGTCTCAGCACAACATCCGGCGGGGCATCGGCTGGAGCAGCATGCGTATCCGGCCATTGCGAGGAGACGAATCGATCGATGTCATTGATGGCCCACGTGCGGTATCCCTCAGGAACATTCGCCAGCGCGATCGGACGAAAGCTCCAGAACTCCCGCCCTTTTTTCAGGTCAATCGAGTGTTTACGCACAGGAGCTTTGCCGGAACGAGGATCCGTTGCACCATCCCGAATCCACTGTTCGAAGTCGGCTATGACCGAAGCCGGGAGTTTCTTCTCCGGTGGCATTTCCAGGCCATCTTCGTAACGCAGTGCTTTCAGCAGCAGGCTGTGTTCGGGTGTGTCATGGCTGAGGGCCGGACCGGAATCGCCTCCAACAGCAAGGCCTTCGCGAGAATCCACCAGCAATCCACCTCGCAGCTCTTTGGCATCGGCGGAGTGGCATTCGTAACAGTGCTGAATCAGAATCGGGCGGATGCGACTTTCGAAGAAAGCCAGCTTCTCGGCATCATCTGCGGACACCTGGCATTGGACCAGGGTGATGCTCAGGCAGAGCACCGGCAGGGAATAAACGAGTCTTTGCAGCATGGGCGGGATCTCGATCGGATATCAACCAGCCCGGAGTGTTGTCAGAATCAGTGGTGATGGAAGAGTACTACGACTGAGCAAACTCCGACTGGCAGGGTGGCAGGATGAGCCGTCGGATCATAGTGCTGTTTTTCCATCAGCGCAAGAGAAGAGCCGTCGCGAAACCCGCACTTCGCGACGGCTCAGACCCCGAAACTGCTGCACTGCAGTGAGGACGTCAGACTGATTGGCTGGACCTTTGTGTCGGACCGCACCCGCCACAGAGGTGGCTCCGCCGACGAGCGACGGAGCCCGCTTTGTCAGACCAGCGTCATTCTGCGGCAGTTCCGCTGATGATTTCCTCTTCTTCTTCCTGGATGATGATTCGCGGAGTCACCATGAGCATGATGCTCTCAGTTTCGCGACCAACACCGCTGTTCTTGAAGAGTCGGCTGATGTATGGAATCTTGTTCAGAATCGGAACACCGGCCATGTTTCGTCCTTCTCGCAGTCGCTTGATACCACCGAGAAGAACTGTGCCGCCGTCCGGAACACTGACCACGGTTCCCACGTTGAAGGTTGAGATCACTGGCAGCTGAACGGTACCGGCCTGGCCACCACCGTTCTGGCCAGCCTGACCGGCCTGACCACCACCGCCGAAGCCACCCTGACCACCACCGCCCTGGCCGCCGCCACCGAATCCACCGCCGATGCCGCCGAAGCCGAACTGGCCACCGCCGCCACCGCCACCACCGAATCCGCCGCCGCCACCACCAAAGCCACCACCGCCACCACCGAATCCACCCTGACCACCCTGGATACCGGCACCGCCGGCGTTCACGTTGGTGAAGGTCTGGACGTCGATGATCTGAGTAAAGCTTGGGCTCATGGACAGTCGCACATAACGTCGGTCAGCGGACACCACACCTGTGACGAACAAGCTGACACCGTCCGGGAATGGCTGGACCGTTGGCTGGAAGCCGACAGCACCAGGAGCCACGTTTGGAGTCTGACCAATTACGAGGTAACGCAGAGTTGTATCGCTGACTGAAGCACTCTGACCGTTGTACATCGTGACCTTTGGAGCCGTCATGATGTTCGATCGAGAGTCACCCTGAGCTGCCTGGATGAAGAAGAACGCTTCAATGTCGCTCAGGATCGCCATACCCACCTGGATACCTGCGTTTGGCTGGAATCCACCGAAGTCAGGAACACCGATTTCGAAGGAGCCCTGTCGGAACTGAACGTCGTAGTCCTGAGTGAAGGAGTTCGGGCTGGACATACCAACCACCTGGCCACCTCGCCAGTTATCCAGCGAAGGATTGACTCGGTTGACCGGGTCAAACAGCTGCTGCTGAAGACCCTGCTGGTTCTGCTGACCACCCTGACCGCCCTGGCCACCACCCTGATTCTGGTTACCGCGAAGGTCACCACCCTGGTTCTGACCACCACCACCGCCACCACCGTTCTGGCCAGCACCGCCTGGGAAGGTCAGCTGACGAGAACCGAAGGCCGGAACTCCAGGAACATCACCGAGTGTGTCCTGAACGTTGAAGTCGAAGTCCACACCGATTCGTTCGAAGAAGTTGTCTGACACGCTGATGAATCGAACTTCGACAGCCACCTGCAGGTCCTGAAGCTTTCGCAGCTGCTTCAGCAGGTCTGCAATCTGCTCATGAACCGCCGAGGTCTGGCGAATCACAAGGCTCAACGTGTTTTCTTCCGTTCCAATTGTTCCGTTGCCACCGTCGACGTCCCATGTTCCTGGCTCAACCGTCGTTGTAATCAGGTTGATCAGGCCGGAGAAGTCCGCGTGAGTGATGCTTTCGCTGGTGCTGGATCCTGAAGATCCTGGTCGTCCGTTACCGGAGATGTTGACTGCGAGGTCATCGTTCACCTGGAAGAAACCTTCGCCCGGCTTGATCAGCTGCTGCTGAGTTGGCAGAGCGTTGTTGCCGAAACCGGCATTCTTCAGGCCAACCGGAACAACAAGGTCAGCGACGTTGTAGGCAATTGGAACGAGCTTCGTGTCCTGTTCAAGACGGTTGGTGATCATCAGTGTTTCGTTTTCGATCGAATACACCAGACCGCCGGCCTGATCGAGGAGCAGGTTCAGGGCACTCTTCAGAGTAATGCCGTCGACGTCGATGCTGACCGGCTGAGTTGCTGTCAGTCCTTCCGTTTCGATGGCACGAGTCTTCATCGTGATGTTGATTCCGTGAACCGTCGCAATGTGGCGGATCACTTCTGTCAGAGGCACGTCATGGAAGTGCAGAGACACTTTCTGACCGAGACTCTTTTCAATCTGCAGTTCGCTTTCCGTTCGTTCACGAGCATCGGTGCGACCATACTTTTCGCGTCGCGAGGTCAGAGTTTCCCATGATCGAGCGTCCGGCATTGCATAGTCAGTTCCTGGAGCCACAGCGGCTTCATCCACATCCTGAAGAGCCTTCAGGAAGGAATCGGCCTTGCGTTCACGAACATCGTCATTGAATGCCACAGCTCGCTGGATCTTGGCCTTCTCAACCATGATGGTCGACTGAGGCAGGCTTGGATTCAGGTCCTTGGCCTTCTTGGCAACCAATTCTGCTTCTGCATAACGTCGTTCCTTCATCAGCTGGTTGTAGTCTTCGACCAGCTTCGCGTATTCCTGTTCGATACGGATCTTGGTTTCCGTCTCGACTCGGATCGCTTCCATCACGCCATTCCGCTTTTCTTCGGCTGCGATATTCGGAGCCTGCTGTTCACGATAGGCGCGAATCGTTTCCTGGCTGCGTCGAACATAGCCAGCCAGAGTTTCCTGAGATTCCTTGTTCAGAGGAGCCGCTTCCACAGTGGCCAGCGTGTTGTCCAGAATCTGCAGAGCTTCATCCGGATTGTCTGTCTTCAGCTTTTCCGCTCGGAAGACGCTGTTCATTACTTCTGTTCGCAGACGGTCGTACTGCACGTCTGATTTCTCAACAGCAGCTGTCAGAGGATCCTTGTCATTCATCGGGTCCATTGGCAGTTCTGGAATCGCCGCTTCGTCAGCCGGAGCAGATTCCTGACCTGAAGCCAGCTGGACATCCTTTGTGGAGGCCAGATCCTGCAGGAAGTCCTGCAGCTGACGACGCTCATTGCTGCTCAGTTCACCGGCATTCTTCCATGCCTGGCTGAAGGCTTCCTTCGCCGCAGGACGGTTGCCACTTCGCATCATTGCGATGCCTCGCTTGTAGGCCTGAGCAGCTGATTCACCTTCCGGTGCAAGAGCCGGGAACTCAGAACCATCAAACGTGGCCGGCTGAACGTCGCTGGCGGCAAACTGATTTCGTGCTGATCCTGGAGTCACGTCGACTGGCTGAGCCTTCGCGATTCCCTGATTACGATTTCGCTTCTGATCACGCTGAGCCATCAGCTGTGCTTCTTCCAGCACCAGTTCCGGTCGGTCTTCCAGAAGACCATAGGCCGAATCCTTCTGCTGAGCGGCAATGGCCAGCTCTTCTGCTGTCTGATAGTCACCCTGAGCCAGAGCCTGGCGAGCATTCTTCACGAGGTCGCGAGCTTCAGGCTGTGAGGCGGATTCCGCTGCAGCAACGTCATTCGTCTTCGGTGCCCTCGCGGAACGTCCCTGACCTCGCATTGCTGAATCGACGTCCTGAAGAACCAGGTCCGGACGGTCATCAAGCACATTGTAAGCCACGTTCAGGTTGTTGGCTTCCATAGCCTTTTCACGAGCAACGCTCAGACGACCATGAACCAGAGCTTCACGCGCTTCTCGCAGGAGCTTGCGAGCCTTCGCGGCTTCCGGAGAAGAATCACTTTCGGCTGAGGCAAACGTCTGGTCGGCAGACTTGTCCGCCTGCTGAAGGCGATTGATGTCACGCTTCACCAGTTCCGGGCTGTCGTCGAACATTCCGTAAGCCACATCGTACCCTTCAGCCTGCTCGGCCAGCTGCTGCGCTTCAGTCAGCTTTCCGGCGTCCATTGCGGCACGGGCTCTCTTCAGCAGAGCTGTCGCTTCCTGGAAGCCGTGCTCTGTTTCCTTCGAACGAATCTCCGGACCTTTTGCAGCAGACTTGCCACCGGCAACGAAGGTCGCAGATTTTGTCTTCTTGTCGATATCAGCCAGCACGTGCTCAGGACGGTCGTCCCAAAGTCCCCATGAGGCGTTCAGCTTGCGAGCCTGCATTGCTCGTGATCGAGCAGTGTCCATGTCTCCTTTGGAGATGGCTGCGCGAGCTTCCTTGACCAGACGCTGAGCCTGCCGACGCTTCAGCAGCTCCGCACTGGTGACAGGAGTCTCTTCCGCTGATTCCGCGTCTGACGGTGAATCCGTCAGGGCCGCTTCTTCAAACGGATTCGCTTCCTCAGAGTCTTCTGAGTCCGATGACTGAGGTTCTTCCTCGGTCATCTCCTCAGAGCCTCCTTCGGCGAAGGCGAACTCGTTGTCACCTTCTGAAGCGGGTTGATCGAGCGATGCGAGGAACTCTTCCGGAGTCTCCTCAGAATCACTCCAGTCTGCCGACAGGCTGGCCGCGGAGTTTGCCAGGCGACGAGCTTCGGCAGTGTTGCCTTTCTCGGCCTGCTCCCGGGCATTCTGAAGAAGACGTTTTGCCACAGCACCGTAGCCCGAGTCTTTCTCGGTCTGGGCTGACAACGTTCGTGACGGATCGCCGCCGCTGAACAAATACAGCGACACGGCCATCACCGAAGCGCAAGTGATGAGTCCGATGGCCTTGTGCAATGTAGGATCCTCCTTCAGGAATGCTCGGCAGGACCTTTCAATCCTCGCCGGCGATCATCCATGATCTCCGAACCGGCAATTCCGGTCCGGACCCATGACTCAAATATGTTGACTCGATCCAACCCCCGAAATCCGTTTTCGGGTGGTCGTGTACTGAATTGATCTGAGCCTCTTCACTGGTCCCCAAATCACGCCTTGTCTGCGCGGTTTCGGGACGATTGTCGAGGGGTGATACCTGCGGGATTCCGGAAGCGTCAATACGATGGCAAGGTCATCTGAACCCAAAATTCTGACGAATTCTCAAACCCCCTTCGACTCCGGCATCGCCTGCCGATGACTCACAAAACTGTGCGTCTCAGGCCGAATTCGCTCCCGGCGTTCTGCAGTTTTCGCACATCCGCTGTGCCCGAAATGCCCACCAGGTGCCCTCATTCTGGTCTGTCAGGGTGGTCGGACGCATGCTGAATGTCCGCTGAACAGCGCCGTGGATCGCGTGGCAGAAAAAAATCTCTGAATCCCTCTTGATCCCACTTGGCGATTTCTGTCGACAGACCGCAGACTCGCTGCTCACATCGTCCTCAGTTGCGTTCCACGATGCGGCGGATCTGCAGAAGAAACTCCGGACAAAAGCCGTCCAGGTAGTAGAGCCCTTTATGCTGCCGAATGATGCGCGGGCCCGTTCGAAACCTCGAAAACGCGAACGGCACGATCAGTATGCCAAGAACCACGCCCAAACCCATGTCGATCACAAAGAGTATCAGCGCCACGAGCAGCAATATTGATCTCGTCAGCCGCTTTGTCCGGACGGCCGAAGGATGGACGGAATATCGAACGTCGATTTTTCCTCGATAGCCCCAGAACAGCGTTTTCGTCTGAGTGATCAAGTTGTCTCGACGTCCGGACAGAATGCAGATCGCCGGAAGTCGCACAATGTCTTTCCCGACAATGCAGTTCTCGTTGAACAGGAACTCTGTATCGTCCGCCAGCGTCAGCTCGGGAGGCCTCTCTTCCGGTGTCGGGGGCGCGTAAGGGTTGGATGTGTCCTGCGACATGATGCGTCTCCTGGATGACTATGACAACGAGCCTGATTCCCTCAATTCATGTCCTGTGAAGTGTAAGAACACTGATTGCAGTGAAGGCGTCTCGATCGAAAGATCCACAACAGCCAGCCCCGTATCGGCCAGTGCTTTCAGACGTTCCGGAAGCTCCGTCACGACGTCATCAACTTCCGCCACCGTTGTACGATCATCGCGCCATTCAAACCCGCTTGCGAGTGTCTTACGATTCTCAACGGGCTTCGACAGGGAGAACACGACTCGCCGGCGGCGCCCGATGCTGTTCTCCAGCAGCTGATCAAAAGTGCCTGATGCGATCGTTCGACCACGATCCATAATCACAATGCGGTCACAGATCTGCTGAGCTTCATCGAGCTGATGTGTGGTCAGAACAATCGACACTCCCTGACTCTGCAGTTGTTTCAGCATCTCCCAGATTCTCTGGCGACTCTGAGGATCCACGCCAACGGTGGGTTCATCCAGAAGAATAATGTTCGGGCGATGAAGAACACCACAAGCGATATTTAAGCGTCGCTGCATGCCTCCGGAGAATCCTGAGACAGGTTCGCGCGACCGATCTTCCAGCCCCGTCCAGAGGAGAGCTTCTTCAATGCGTGCGGTCAGTTCTTTCGAGGGAACACCGAAGATCTTCCCAAACAGTTCCAGGTTCTCTCGTGCGGTCAGTTGATCGTACAGCGCGATGTTTTGCGGAATGATCCCCAGCTTATGCTTCACATCCGGTCGTCCTCCGGCCTCCTGGGCCTGGCCGTGGATCAGCACCTGCCCGCCGTCGGCACGAAGACGCCCCGAGATGATGCGAATCAGCGTTGTCTTGCCAGCGCCATTGGGGCCCAGCAACGCCAGAAATTCGCCTCGGTGAAGCTTGAAACTGGCTCCGTCCAGAGCCAGCCGATCTCCGAAATGTCGAACCAGACTATCAACGATCAACGGTTCGCTGCTCATGTTGCGGCGGCCTGTGCGAGGGTGTTGAACCGAGTGTCTTCGGGTGACTTGCTGACTCGTATCGTAGAGTCTTTTTCAGCACATTGCGAACAGTCAGCCGCCTGCGCTAAGAGGTGGCGGCGTGTGCGAGACGCGATGGAAACAGTCGCTCTGCACTCAGGCTTTCGCGAGATATTTGTCGACGTCGTTGCTGACGATCACGCCATAGTTCACAGCACCCAGCCAGCCAGACATGATGATGCCGACACTGCCCGCATGGAACAGTCCCTGAATCTGCTGAGGAAGATCGCGGCTGACCTGAAGACCTTCAAACTTGGTTCCAAAAGATGCACCGGCCATGTGACGAGTATATCGCTCGAAAGTTCTGGGAGTGGCCGCTTCCGCATGATCCAGCTTGGCGCGAACGTCCGGGACGTACTGTTCAAGGCACGACAGGGTCGTTTCAATCAGATCCTTCTTCGACAGCTCATAGTCGTCTTCGGACAGATCCGCCCAGTCCCTGTAGTTGGCATTTGTCGACGACACGATCAGCCAGCGATCGCTGCCCGGACGAGTCTCCGGGTAGTAGAAACTGAATGTTCGGCTGCTGATTTTGCGGCTCAGCAGAGCTTCGATGTCAAACCCTTTGTGCTCCGAATGAAACAGAAGATCTCCACAGCTGTGGTCAAAGCTCTCTCCCGGCTTCAGTGCCAGATACACCTGGCAGGAGCTGTTGTTCAGCCGAACCGCGCGAGTGGATTCGATGTACTGTTTGTCAAAGTGAGATTCGCCGACAAGGTTCAGAATCGTCGTCTTGATGTTGGCGTTCGAGATGACTGAGCGACAGGCAATGCGTTTGCCATTCACCACAACCGCCTGCACCTTGCGATCCGGAGTCACTTCGATGCGATCCACCAGCGATCGGATTCGAATGTCGACGCCATTCTTTTCCAGCTCAGCCCGCATCTTGTTGACCAGCGCATCGGTACCGCCCTGGAATGTGTAGACGCCTTTCTGCATAAAGTTCGAGAACACAATGCCGTAGGTGATCGCGGGATCCTCCAGCGTTGAGCCGTTCGCGTAGGTAATCGGTTCCATCAGGAGTCGAACGACGTCGTCTCGCCCTGGAAAGAACTGTTCGAACAGCTCACGAGTCGTTTTTGCCTGCTCGTCGTAGAAGTTCATTCCTCGAGCAGTGTCGAAGAAGGCCTGAACCGTCGGCAGCGGGATTCCAAAGTGTTCCACCAGGATCCGAGTGAAGTCTTCGCGATTGAAAGTTGTGCGCAGAGAGAACTGAGGGTTCTCGAATCGAATTCCCTTCAGCTGCACAATCGAATCTGCAATGTCCGCATTCCAGTACTTGCGGCAGCTCTTGATCATCCCGTGAGGAAAGCCGTGCAGTGAAATATCAAAGATGTGTCCGCCGGAACGCTTGAACCAGGTCGCCATTCCGCCCAGCTGGTAATGATGCTCCAGCAGAAGCACACTGTATCCCTGACGCGCCATGATGTTGGCAGACGTCAGCCCGGCCAGTCCGCTGCCAATCACAATGACGTCGTAGGAGTCCCGGGTACCCTTGAGGAAATCGCGAGCCATTTCAGTGTCTGCTTCGTTCTTGTTTGCGCCGGAGCATGGGCTGGATTTCCCGCTACTCCTCAATCCGATGGACGCAAGAATCTACAGACACCAGCCAGCGTCATCAAACGGGCGACGATTCTCCGCCAGATTCGCCACCATCGATGAGAATTCTGGGAGACACATCGCTCGGCCCCGCTTCGGCCATCAGGAAAACGTTCATTTTGAAGGTTCCGGTGTGACGGCACACAGTTTGCGAAACGTGTGCTCTGTGCCGGTCTTGAATTGAACCTG
>CAZIGZ010000145.1:0-16120 GCA_964538835.1 uncultured Chitinophaga sp.
CTTGGCTTCATGTGCCTGCAAGAAAAGGTTCGTCTGACGCGAAAGTCCCGCCCGGCAGGCGTGACCGACTTGATTTGACGCAGCATTGCGGTTTTTTGCAAAGCTGAGGCCTGAAAGTCGGCCGGTTGAAAGCGCGCGGAAACTCGTCATAGTGTGGAATTCCTGCGGCGACGAACCGTGAGGTTTTCGGTGTTTCCGACGACTTTCCGCTCAATGCTCGACTGCACAGCCTGGGATTGTGACCAGACTGCCTTCCTTCATCTGGCGATTTTCGTCGCCACCGCTTGAGTGCTTCCCCATGATCCGATCACTGTTGACGTTTTCTCTGGCAGCTGTGTTGTCTGCCGGTCTGTTTTCGACCCCATCGTTTGCGCAGGAACCTGCGAAAGACGAAACCAAAAAGGATGAACCTAAACTGGAATCGACCATCGACAAAGCCAGCTACGGCATTGGCTTCAACATCGGCACCAATGTTGCCTCAGACTTTGAGCGTCAGGGACTGGAACTGAATCCTGAAGTTGTCGCCACCGGTTTTCTGGCAGCACTTCAGAAGAAGGAAAGCGCTCTGACCGAAGCACAGCTTGACGAAGTCTTCAAGGCGCTTCGAACAGAACTTCAGAAAAAGAAGTCCGAAAAGGGCAAGGCAAACCTGGAAGCCGGCAAGAAGTTCCTTGATGAGAACAAGGCGAAGGAAGGTGTAAAAGTCACCAAGTCCGGTCTGCAGTATGTTGTCGTGAAGGAAGGCAAGGGCGACAGCCCAACCGCCGAAAGCACGGTGAAGACTCATTACCGTGGCAAGCTGATCAGCGGCAAGGTCTTTGATCAGTCTTACGAAGGTGAAGCTCCAACCGCCGACGACAAGCCGGTGTCATTTGGTGTCGGCCAGGTGATCTCGGGCTGGACGGAAGCTCTGCAGCTGATGAAGCCAGGTGCTCACTATCGCTTGTTCATCCCAAGCGAACTGGCGTACGGCGAAAATGGTCCTGGAGAAATCGGATCGAATTCCGTTCTGATCTTCGAAGTTCATCTGCTCGAAGTGGAATAGTGCGAATCGCAGCCGCTGAGGCCCATCGCTTCAATCGATGGGCCTCAGCTTCTGGCTGATCGGTCGGGCAGGGATGGCCGCTGATTTACTGCTGAGACATTCGACAAAAAGGTTGGCTCACTGATGACCGACGCATTGGCAGACAAGCCGCTTGTCCTTGGGAATCACATCCTTCACTCAAGGCTCATCGTTGGCACGGGAAAATACAGCACCTTCGAGCTGATGCAGGAGTGTCTGGAAGCCAGCGGCTCCGAAGTTATCACGGTCGCTGTTCGGCGTGAACGGCTTGTGGACTCCGCCGGTCGGAATATTCTGGACTATATCGATCTCAAACGATATACGATCCTGCCGAACACCGCAGGGTGCTTCAACGCGGAAGATGCGGTTCGAGTGGCTCGGCTTGGTCGAGAAATCCTGCGTGGCCTCGAAAACCCAGGTGCTGACTGGGTGAAACTGGAAGTGCTCGCCGATACTCGCACGCTGCTCCCGGACCCGGTTGCGACAGTGGAAGCCTGCAAACAGCTGGTCGACGACGGATTCCAGGTCCTTTGCTATACATCCGACGACCCCATCACCGCACGGCGCCTCAAGCAGGCCGGCGCGACTTCGGTAATGCCTGCCGGAAGTCCAATTGGCAGTGGCCAGGGCGTTCTGAACCCCAATAATATTCGTATCTGTCTCGAGTATCTCAAAGAAGACGACCCCGATTATCCCGTGATCATCGATGCCGGTGTCGGCGCGGCGAGTGACGTGGCAGTGGCGATGGAACTTGGGTGCGACGGCGTACTGCTGAATACGGCGATCGCCAGTGCTCAGAATCCTTTGCGAATGGCAGTGGCCATGAAACAGGCCTGTCAGGCCGGTCGACATTCACTGCTGGCAGGCCGTATTCCGAAGCGATTGTACGCAACTGCTTCAAGTCCGACCGAAGGCGTGATTTCTCGTCCGAAGTAACGGTTCGCCTGGCCGAACCAAATCCTGCTTAAGCTCAACTGGCGAAACCGTGTCCCCCATCGAACCTGCTCCATCGCAACACATGATGACTCGCCGCGGAATCAGCGGACGTGTGGTCGTGGCGTCAATGTTCTTCATGGGGATCTGCGCCACCACGTTTCTCTACACGTACTGGACGTTCCATCTGATGCCGTTCATGCCTCTTCAGGAGGCGATCGTGCAGGAGTTCCCCGGCTCGGCTCCTCGCGTCGATGGAGGACGCAAGAAGCTTCACAAGGGAACGCCCAACGTGCTTCGCATTGTGCTGAAGTCTGAAGTGGATCCGACGTCAGAGAAGCCGGAAGATCTGGAATTCCTGAAGAACCTGCGTGAACGCATCGCGAAACTCTCCTGGGAGAAGGTGCCGCTTCCGGATCTGGATGAGATTGAGCTTCACGTTTACAAGCTCGTCAAGGAAGAAGAGATCCTTGAGTGTTCGTGGAAACGTCCGTGGGCCGAAGCCGGAGACTGGGAACTGGTAGAACCGCCGATGACGTCACCGGTCACCAGTTCGATTCCGCAGGGACCATCCGCCACAACGCCCGCCAAAGCCGAAGCGGAACCGGCACGGCCATGATGCTGTTCATTGAAGTGATGGCCGTCATCAGTGGTGCCATTTTTGGCGTCCTGATGGCTCGCCGAAAAGGCCTCGATTTTGTCGGCGTCTGTACTGTTGCCTTTATTACCAGTTTTGGTGGAGGCACCATGCGAGATGTTCTGCTGGATCGCCACCCGCTGTTTTGGATTCAGTATGCGTGGTATCCCGTCATTGTGTTCTTTGTTGCCGCCGTTGTGTCGCTGATTCCTCGGATCCCTGCCAATGTCGAAAAGTGGCTCGCGATTCCCGATGCGCTTGGGCTCGGACTGTTCAGCGTTGTTGGCACCGAGATTGCCCTTGAGATGAAAGTCGCGCCGTTTGTCGCTGTCCTGTTTGGAGTCATCACGGGAACCTTCGGCGGAGTGATCGGGGAAATTGTCTGCAACGAAGTTCCGACACTCTTTCGTCCTCGCACGCCGCTTTATGCAACCTGTGCCTTCCTGGGCGGTTGGCTGCTGATCGCATCGAAACTCCTGAGGATCCCGGACTCCATTGGGTTTCCGGGAGCCGCTGCCGCGGTTGTCGTGCTCCGACTTCTGGCCCTTCGCTATCGGATCGGCCTGCGCGCCGTCGAGCATCCACGGTAGACTTGTAGGTGCCGCTTGCCGAGCGGCACTTCGCGGCCCCGCCGCGACCCGCGACCGTTCAATTTGCCATAGTCTCCAGTGACGCCGTGGCAACACGGTACCGCCATGTCTTGCGTTCTAAGCGAGTGGGTCTGCAACACGCGCGAGCCAGAACAAGCTTCGCCTTGCGGCGAAAGGCCTTTCCGGCAGAAAGGCCCTACTCGTCAAAATACTGTGGAATTGAACTCCGGTGACTGTTCAATATTCAGGGGGAATTCGTAGACTCCGCAAATCTGGCAAACTGCGGAACGGAAGGCCCACGCCATGAAAAGCGAATTTCGAATCAGGATGTTTCTACTTCGACTAGTGCTGTTGATCATCTGCGCACTTCCGTCGGCAAGAGTCTCGGCAGCGATTCAGGCCGATGAAGATTTTCCGCCCATCCAGTTGAAGCCCTTCTCGGAGAGTGGATCCAGTCCGGCTCCCAGCGATCCACCGGCTCGACAGGAGCCACCTGTCCGCCCCGCGCCAAGGGATCGTGATTCAGGCAATGGACGCGAGATCAGACTCAACCCGGTGGATGAGCCGCTTGACGATCGCATGCCTGCGGAGGATCGCGAATCAACATTTGGACCGGGGGACGATCGTGAGTCAACGCAGGAAGGAACAGTCCCGCGAACTCCTGGTTCCATCGCCGTGGGAGAATTCAACCCGGCGATTCCAAACGACGAAGGGTTCGACTGGACCCTTCAACCGGTTTCGATTGCTGACCTGGAAGTGGGACGACTCTGGCCATTTCAACATGGCAAACCGAACCTGAATGATCAGGAAAGCGCCGCCTATGCAGAACTGATTCAGGCGGCCATCGACAAACGCAGCATCGCGCCAGCATCGTTGCCTGGTGATGTGTCGATGACCGGTGCCTGGGAGTCCGCGTTCTATCGCTATGCCGAAGTACGACGACAGGCGTGGATGAATCGTGCGATCGTGATTCATCCAAAGCCATCCACCAAAGCGGATCCTTTTGCGGAGGGAACATCACCGGCTGCCTCGCTTGCTCAGCCGCTCAACTTTGAGGAACTGACAGCGTATTCACTTCAGCTGGACATGCAGAGTAATCCGGCTCACTTTGTCGCTCGCCCTGTTGCGATCTACGGAATGTTCACTCCGTCGGGCGTTGTGGAGATGGAAGCCGTCAAGACGCTGGAGGGTGAAGACCGCCTGTTCAGGATGCAGCGAGGTCTTCTGAAAAACCTGCAAGGGACCGAAACTCTGGCTCTGGTTGATGCCATCAGTTACGTCGACCCCGAAGATCAGACTCGCCCGTCAACTGCCTGGCCGCTGGAAAAGCGAGTACAGTTGCCGGTCCTGGTGAAGGGATGGTTTGTAAAGCTCTGGGGGCAGAGACCGCTGATCTTTGCCGAAGTTGTCCGGATCCTGACACCTCGACCTTATGACCAGTATGTTCGTGAGCATGTACGTTCTCGACGTCGTGTCAGTGAAGATGAGGCTTGGCTGTACTATGAAACACTGCGTCAGCTTCAGGTCACGAATGGTGATGTGCAGGGCGGTATCGCGCTCGCCGAGCAACAGGCTCGAGTGCGACAACTGGCCGGGGAGCTTCAGGAAACCGCGGCCGAGGAGAAAGCCATGCTGGATCAGCAGCTGCGAAAAGGCACGCTGACCAGATCGGACGAAGGAAAGAACGAAGGCTATGACACGAAAGTGACTCGGCTCGATCGGCAACTGTCAGTTCGACTTGCGCGCCATGAAAGATACCAGAAAGATCCGACGGCATTCCCGCTGTTTGTGGACGTCTTCAGGAATCCGAGCCACTGGCAGGGGCGACTGATCACGCTGCGAGGCCATGTGCGGCAGGTGATTACTCATCCCGGCGATTCGACACTGTTTCAGGGGCAGCCGCTGCACGAACTCTGGCTGTACACGGAGGATTCACAGCACATTCCGACGGTGATTGTGACTCCATCGCTGCCGCAGGATTTCCCGGTCGGCAGCGATCTGATTGAATCTGTAACCGTCACCGGATGCTTCTTCAAAATGTACGCGTATCGATCACAGGATGAAGGTCGGCTCGCCCCGCTTGTGCTTGCAGGACATGTGCAATGGAAGCCATCTCCTTCTCATGTTCTCGCGCTGGCGAAAGACGGACTGATTCCGGCCGAATCACCACTGATCGCACGTGCGAGGTCTGCGGATCCCCTGCGAGTGAGCGAGACGGCCATTCTGTTTCTGGGCTTTATCGCGCTGTTGCTGGCCATGACCGTTTGGGGACGAGTCCAGCGCGATCGTCGGCATCGGAAGCGTGTCCTGCACGTGGTGGACGAACGACCGGATTTCCGCCACACTTCTCAGGATCTGTTTTCCGGACCATTTGCTGACTCTCAGATTGAGCCTCGTCGAGGATGACTGCTTCCGCCCCAGTTGAAACACAGCCGTTTCTTCCGTTTGTTCCTGCTCTCAATCGCCCTCTTCGGCTGGGTGTTCTGATCAGCGGAGGCGGCACGACCCTTCTGAACTTCGTCCAACTGATGAACGAAGGAAAACTGCCGGTGGTGATCCCCGTGGTGATCGCCAGTCAGAAGAACTGCAAGGGCGTGGAAAGAGCACGAGCTGCGGGCCTTGCCGTTGAAGTTCTCCGGCCCAGGGATTTTGGAACTGTTGAAGCCTTCAGTGATGCAGTCTTCAGTGTCCTTCGAGCCCAACAGGTCGAACTTGTCACGCTTGCTGGATTCCTCAGCCTGCTGAAAATCCCGGACGATTTTCTCTGGAAGGTAATCAACATTCACCCGTCGCTGATTCCCGCCTTCTGCGGCCATGGGTTTTATGGGCATCACGTACACGAAGCCGCTGTCGCGCGAGGCGTGAAGGTCAGCGGATGCACGGTTCACTTTGCCGATAATGAATACGACCATGGCCCGATTGTACTTCAGCGTACTGTCAGTGTGCCTGATGGTTGTTCCGCCGATGATCTGGCTTCCCTGGTCTTTGAGCAGGAAAAGATTGCCTACCCGGAAGCGATACGACTGCTCGCCGCTGGCTCCGTTCGGATCAGTGGGCGGCGAACGCTGATTGGTCCGGGTTAACCGGGCGAGGTTCTCCCATGAATGACGGCCGGAAGCGATTCGTCATCCTGAAGCATGACCACCCCTACCTGCACTGGGATCTGCTTCTGGAGATTGATGGTGATCTGGAGAGCTGGCGTCTGCTGCGAGAACCAGTAATGCGCGAATGGATTGCCGCAGAACCGCTTCCAGCCCATCGGATAGCCTATCTAACCTACGAAGGTCCTGTGAGTCAGAACCGCGGCTGTGTGACACGAGTCATGTCGGGCACCTATTGTGACGGCCTTCGGATCGATGGCGGTCTCGAGATTGATGTCGACGAAAGCAGCCGGGCGGCATCACAGGGGCTGATGCTGATTCGCGGAGTCACACTGCAGCTTGATGACGTCGGTGCAGAAACGCAGGACGCGATGCGTGCGTTCCTCGCACAGACGGCTGATCAGCGATGGTTCTGGATAATGCTTCCATCCGCCGCCGGCGGGTAAGGCGGAATGCACCGGCGAAATCTGCCGAGCCGCGATTGGCAGCCCGCCGATACAAGCGGCAGGTCCGGAACGATCGATTCACTCGTCAAATCTTTCCTGATCGGAACAATTGGAGCAAAGTTCAAAGTCGAGTCGCGACGATATCGACGACAGCAGACCGTGTTTTGACGCGGTCCGTCATCCACTGCCTTTATTAAAAAGGTCCGGCTCGAATGATCCGTCCGAACCTGCGTCGTCTGGTAGCCGCAGCGTTTTCGCTGTTTGCGGCAAGTTCCGTTGCAAATGCTCAGTACCCTCCGATGGGAGGGCACCCGCCATTGCTGCAGATGCCACGCTCCAGCTATCAGGCTCCCATTGTCAATCACCAGATCGAAGGTGATCCGGACCTTTGGGACGACGAACAGCCTATTGAGCGTCTCTTCAGCAACGTTGCCGCTCGAAGCTGGCTGAAGCTGGAATTCATGATGTGGGATATCCGCGGTCCCGGCGAAGGTTTCGTCGGCCAGGGTGTCACCGGCCTGAATCGCGGAGTCTTCGCGAATCAGATCGAGGGACTGAACGTCCCCATCGACTTCAATGACAATCTGAACGGCGGGGGAACTGTCGGTCAGACATTGTTCCCGACACTGGCGGGCATCGGAGATCAGGATATTCCCGGGATCCGAGGCACCTGGGGCGTCGACCTCGTGGGTGTCGAAATGGAACTGAGCTTCTTTGGAACTCAGCAAACCAGCGACGACATTACTCACCTGGGAATTGCCGACGGTCGCATTCGACAGCAGCAACTGGTGGATCCGACTATCAATCCGGACCTCGGGACTGCGACGAGCCCGAACTATGCAATCCCACTGACGACCGACGGCGTTGTTCAGGACGTCGCAGCAGCCAATGCACTCATCTTCAACAACAGCCTGAAGTTTGAGATGGAAAGTCAGCTGTGGGGCACGGAACTCGTTTTCCTGACCGACAAGAAACTTCCAGGTGGAGCCGGTGCTTCATGGCAGTGGCTGGCCGGTGCTCGCTACCTGAGCTTCGATGAGGCCTTCAATATCTTTGGTACGAACGGCACCTTCAATGGTGTCGATGCCATGACGGTCACTCAGACCACGAATATTCAGTCCACCACGGTCAACAATCTCTACGGTCCGGAGTTCGGCGGTCGATTTGCACTGACCAGCAAGTATATGACCTTGAGCGTGACTCCGCGAGTCATGTTTGGTCTGAATGATCACACGGCAACAGTTGTTGCAGATCCAGTCGGGCTGGGAGCGGTCAAGACCTCTCAGGACGACATCTCCTTCGGAACTGTGACCCAGCTGAACCTGGCAACGGAATTTCATCTCAGCCCGAAGTTCTCACTGTACGCCGGCTACGACTTCATGTGGCTGCCACGAGTGACTCGGCCTGATGACAACATCGCGTTTGATTCTGTCACACCGCTTGGTGGCGGAGTACCCGTTGTGAATGTCACCGAACACATGAATCTGACCGACTTCTTCGCTCAGGGCTTCAGCGTCGGAGCAACATTCCGCTACTGATGATCCATTGAATCAATCATGATCCTCAAAAGGCTCCTGTTTCAGGAGCCTTTTTTGTTTGCTGGCAGCTCAAACAGCGGAAGCGCGAGTCCTCCGGTGATCGACCACAGGTTGTGTCGCCGCCGTCCGCAATCCCTCCGGTGAGTCCGCATCATGAATTCACCCGACGGCTCACGCCGGTCCGCTTCCAGGTCCTGCACCGCACTGCCCTTCACGGCTTGTCTGTTGACGGAAAATCCTTCGAGTATCGAGCCAGAAGCGATGGGATGTCGTTCTTCAGCAGGTAGATTCGACCCTCGACAATTTTCGTTTCACCTGGCTGTAATCCGCCCAGTCGAAAGTCGGAATGCAGGCATCGGGCGACGCCCTGAAACAACTCCTGCCACGGTTCCCATGCGGTGGCGAAGATCATCGTTTCATCCGCACTGAAGGCGCCAATCAGGCCGTTGCTGGGTGTCAGTGGACTCAGTGGTCTCGGGTTCACGTCCGTTCGAGGAACTCCGGGAGCGGCCCAAACCTGACCGGGGATGTAGCGAGCTTCCTTCGCCCATGGCGTCACTTCCGAAAACCGCGTGAGCTTGCCGTCAAGGAAGAGAAAGCACTTTGGCAGGTAATCGTCCAGGTCTTTGCCGGCTGGATCGAAGCCCGTGAAATCCGCCAGTCGCACGCACGCCTGAGCCCAGTGAGCTTCAGATCGTACCGTGCCCGGATTATGAGCCTTCAGGTGAAAGCGGATCTCATCCGGCCCCGCGGTCACTGTATGCTCAACGGTTACTCCGTCCTGCAGTGTGTCTCGCAGTTTCAATTCCGTTCGATCGTCGCTCAATGACAGCAACTCCACCGTGTGTGGAATCACGGTGTGCTTCACCCAGTCGGCATCCGTCGAATTGGCTCTGCAGTAGGCTTCAAGGTAGTTGATGTGGATTTCCCTGCCGGGAAGTTCCGTGCCGTGAATCACAAGCGTGTGCGGCTTCTCAAAGCTCAAAGTCAGCGGCGGTTCGGTTCCCGTCATTTTCTTCACGGAACTCGCCGGAGTCCTCAGAGGAAGCAGCTTGATATTGCGATACCACACATCACTGCCATGATCCTGAAGTCCGATGTAGCCCTGGCGAGGATGATCCTTGTAGGCCACATCGAACTTGTGATCTGAACCATCCGGGCGCTTGTTCGGGAGCGTCCACTGGTCCAGATCCATCTCGGTGACGCTGTGTCCATTCAGCAGCACGCGAATCCTGTTTCGGTCGCAGGAGATTTCCATGTGATTCCATTCCCCGGCCGGCTTCATGGCATTTTCCCGGGGACGAACCAGATCGTAAATCGCTCCCGTGTCATGGAAACCGTCTGTGGTCGTATCGTCGATTGCCACTTCAATTCCGTTGAAGCCCACATCTTTTCCCGGACGAGGCTGCAGCGGGAACGTACGCAGGAAAATGCCGCTGTTGCACTTTGGACTGATCCGAAAATCCAGTGAGAGAACAAAGTTGTCGACCACGTCTTTGTGAATCAGCATGTAGTTGCAGCGGTGAGGATTCAGGGAGCCGTCCTGAACATGGTCGCTGGAAACCGGCTGCTCGCGCGAATCCAGCCAGCCGTCGGTCGTGCGTCCGTCAAACAGCAGTTTCCAGCCTGCCTGCTTTTCTTCCGCAGTCAGTTCGTTGTCGCCGGAAATGGCCGTACGAGGCAGACAGCTGAGAGCCAACAGAACAATCAGTCGGATCGAAGATGACATCAGCGAATTGGAGCAAGACTGGATCTTCACAGTGACCACCCCTTTCGATACTCCGTGTGGACATAGGCATTGATGTCTGGCGCGTTGGTCACCTTCAGCTCATTCGAATTCCACAGAAGTCGCCGTCCGGGGGCTCGCTGAGCCAGAACGCCCAGCAGTACGGTCTCGGTCATCGGCCCGGCATAGTCAAAGCTGTCCGTCGGCTGTTTTCCGGTCCGGCAGGCATTGTAGAATTCTTCGTAGTGCCCCGGAGATCGCTCCATCGTCTTTGGAATCGCTGCGGCCTGTTCGTGCAGTTCAGCAGGAAGCAGTCGTGGCATTCCGCCATGGGAACTGTGGAACATCTTTCCCTTGCTGCCGACATACAAAACACCATTGTCCGGCAGACGCTGACCGTCTGGCATCTCGGCCGGTGTCGGTGGCATCAGGCCTCCGTCGTACCATGTCATCGTCACCGGCGGCAGCTTGCCTTCGTCACGCGCCGGAAAATGAAACGTGACCATCGCGGCCCTTGGGAAGGATTCTTTATTCAGCTCATTCTTCTCATTCAAAGTCCCGTCGTGACTGACGGTCGCTTCGACCGAAGTTGGTGGCCCCAGCTTCAGAGCCCAGACGGGATGATCGATGATATGACATCCCATGTCGCCAAGAGCCCCCGTCCCGAAATCCCACCAGCCTCGCCAGCCGAACGGTGCATACGCAGGATGATACGGTCGCTCCTGAATTGGACCGAGCCAGAGATTCCAGTCCAGCGTCGAGGGAACGGCAGGCGTCTCCGTGGGACGAGGAATGCCCTGCTTCCAAAGCCTGCCGGCTCGATCCGACCAGACATGAACTTCGCGGACCTCTCCAATCACGCCGCCCTGAATCCACTCGTTGGTCAACCTCGAGCCTTCAGAAGCGTGGCCCTGATTTCCCATCGATGTCATGACCCCGGCCTGCCGAGCCGCTTTGGTCAGCTCTCGACATTCAAACAGAGTATGCGTCAGTGGCTTCTGCACATAGACATGCTTCCCCGCCTTGATCGCCGCCATCGCTGCGACCGCATGAATGTGGTCCGGCGTGCCAACGCAGACCGCGTCAATGTTGCCAGCCTCCTTGTCAATCATCTCCCGAAAGTCTTTGTATCGCCGCGCGTCCGGGTGAGCATTGAAGGTGCCGGCTGCTCGCTGTTCATCCACATCACACAACGCAATGAACTGAGCCCCGAGCTTTGTCAACGTGGCGATGTCGCCGCCACCCATGCCACCCGCTCCGATCCCCGCCATGCGAACCTGTTCGCTGGGAGCAACATAGCCAGGTCCCCCAAGGACATGTCGAGGAACAATCGTGAACGCAAACGCGGATGATGCCGCCGCAACAAACCCGCGACGACTGGTCTTGCGCCGGCGATCCGGCAGGACGCGATTCTTCATGGCAACTCCGATTCAGAAGTGGGCTGGATCGAGGAAGAAAGAGGCAAGGGCCGCGGCAGGCAGGAGGATCAGGAATGCGGCCAGCGGGAGCGTATTCGATCAGCCCACCGCAGGTCACGCGTGCCGAGAATCGCTTTGAAGCATTTTAAAGCCGACCCGTAGGTCCTTTCTGCCGGAAAGGCCTTTCGCCGTCAGGCGAACCCGTTCTGACACTCACATCAAACAAACCCACCCGCTTAGCACGCAAGACTCCGCGGTTGCTTTCTTCCACGTTGGCCTTGGAGACTCTGGCACACCGATCAGTCGCTGGTCGCGGCGGGGCCGCGAAGTGCCGCTCGGCAAGCGGCACCTACAGTAGGGCCTTTCTGCCGGAAAGGCCTTTCGCCGCAAGGCGAACCCGTTCTGGCTCGTGCCTCAAACAAACCCCCCCGCTTAGCACGCAAGACTCCGTGGAGACTTCTCTCCACGTCCGCGCCAAAGACTCTGGCACACCGAACGGTCGCTGGGTCGCGGCGGGGCCGCGAAGTGCCGCTCGGCAAGCGGCACCTACGGCGATGCGTTGTGACCGTCTCCTGGCTCCGCTAGAGTCACCAGCCTCAGTCGGACGTTACCGTTTTTCACTCTTGCCCCCGATTTAAGGCCCGCCCCATGAAGCCTCTTCGATTGTCTCTCAGCGCTGGTCTCTTTGCGATGGCGACCGTTGTGCTCGCGAGCCCCAATGCTGTGTCGGACGAAAAGCCGAATTCAACACATCGCCTCGATGGGAATGGCAACTTCGTGATCGGTCCGGATTATCAGCTGGATCCGGATCTGACGGATCGAGGCAATGCGAAGGGCAAGGCGTTTGAATTCACGATGGCGCTGGCGGACAGCAAGATCTTTCCAGGCACCGACACGACACTCGACCCAAAGAAGGACGTTCGGAAAGAACGAAAGATCTTTGTGTACATCCCAGCGGCTTACAAGGATGGAACAAAGGCGCCGATCCTGTTGACGATGGATGGACCGAGCCAGCTGAATCTGGTGCGCAACGCGCTGGATAACCTGACCGTCTCCACCGACGAAACTCGCCGGCTTCCGGCATTCATCGTGATCTCTGTCGAGAACGGTGGAAACGATGGCAAAGGCAGCCAACGCGGTCTCGAGTACGACACCATGTCCGATCGCTTTGCTCGCTTCCTCAATGACGAAGTCCTGACAGCGGTGCTGAAAAATGCCGAAATCCGCAAGGCCTATCCGGGTCTCGCGTTCACCTCGAACCCTGACGGCAAGGCCATCATGGGCTGTAGTTCCGGCGGTGCGGCGGCTCTCACGGCTGGCTGGTTCCGGCCCGATCTGTTTCGCAGACTCATCACATACTCTGGAACGTTCGTAGATCAGCAGGATGATGATGCGCCGGAAGAAAAGGATTATCCGCTGGGTGCCTGGGAATACCATTCCGGCATGAAGCTGATCGAGACGTCCGACAAGAAGCCTCTTCGCATCTTTACTCACGTAGCCGAAAATGACCTGCGAGCCAACGATGCGGAGGAAACGTACCACAACTGGGTGATGGCCAACGAACGAACAGCCGCGGCACTGAAGGCAAAAGGTTACGAATATCGTTACGTCTTCAGCAAGGCGACGCGACACTGCGACCGCAATGTCTTTGAACACACTCTGGCGGATACTCTGGTCTGGGCGTGGAAGGGATATTCTCCCGAGACGAACTGACGGATATCGCTTCCGTCAGCCGGACAACTCCCTGCGCTTCAGCCGAGGCAGTGCGAACGGAAGCAGTCCGCTCACGACGGAGATTATGCTCAGCGCGACGTACGAATGGCGATAGTTGTCGAACGATCCAACCAGCGTGGGTCCAAGTGCGCCGATGCCAAAGGTCATCATCTGGCTGACTCCAAACCATGTGCTGCGAGTCTTCACGGGCACGTACTCGGGCAGCAGGCTGTTGTACACCGGCTGGTTCATGAAGTGCACAAAAGCCAGAAGACAACAGGGAACAAGGCTGATGTGCCCATTGGCTGCGGACATCCAGAACAGCAGCGGTGCATCAATCAGATAAATGATCGACAGCATCCAGCGCAGCCGGTGGGGTTTCGCGAGTACTCCTGAAAGCCACTGGCCGGCGACGCCGAAAAACAGCACCAGACCCGATTGCGCCCCGGCAATCGTGTCCGGCTTCCATGACACCAGCTGGCTCCAGTCCACTTCACTCAGATAGCGTTTCAGAAAGTGAAGGAAGCCTCCGTACACAATGCCGGAACACGCCGACGAAACCATTAACAGCAGAAACGGAGCCACCTGCAGCTTCAGCGGTGATGCATCCTGCTCGTCACTTCGAGACACCGAAACCGGGGAATGAGAACCCGACTGATACCGCGAGATCCCGATGCGAAACAGCACTGCCAGGATTCCCGAAACGACTCCCAGCAGAAGAAAGAAGTGCCTCCAGTTTGTGTTCGGAATCGCTAGAACGATTCCCGCCAGCACCGGCGCGGCGGCAAGCCCCAGTGATCCGAAGACACCGTGAATCCCCAGCGCTCGGCCGCGCGTTTCCACAGCAGTCGAAGTCGAAAGCAATGCAAGCCCGGCGGGATGGTACATGCTGGCAAATGTCCCAAGCATCAGCAGCTGCCAGACCAGAGGAGTCTCCGTTTGCGTCATGGGAACGGTGAAACAGACGAGCGCGGTCCCGGCCAGATACAGCACAAGGACTCGGGCGGCACCAATCCGGTCAGCCAGAATTCCTGTCAGCAATGCTCCAAAACCAAACGGTATCCGCAGCGCGGAACCCAGTGAACCTGACTGACGAGTCGTCAGATGAAACTCTTCGGAAACAATCTGCTCGACGCTCGCAAATGACTGCTCAATCAAGTGCACCATCGCATGTGCAAACGACACGATCAGCACGAGATTCATGATCGATGTTCGTCGCGTCATGCGAGTCTTCTCCTGGACGGAACCGTCAGGCATCTTTCAGCAGCTGAGTTTCCGCGATGTGGATCGCTTTCCGCATCGCGCGGGCCTTGTTCATCGTCTCGCGATACTCCATCTCAGCGATGCTGTCCGCGACGATCCCCGCGCCGGCCTGAATGTAGATCCTGCCGTTCAGCATCACCAAAGTTCGCAGCGCGATGCAGGTGTCCATGTTGCCGGTGAAGTCGATGTAGCCCACAGCTCCGCCATACGGGCCACGCTTCTGAGGTTCAATCTCGTCGATGATCTCCATCGCGCGAACCTTCGGGGCCCCGGAAACCGTCCCGGCGGGCAATCCTGCTCGCAACGCTTCAATCGCGGACAGCCCCTTTCGCAGATGGCCTGACACATTCGACGTGATATGCATCACATGGCTGTATCGTTCGACAACCATGACGTCAGACAGTTCCACCGTCCCAAACTCGGCGACTCGACCGACATCGTTGCGAGCCAGATCGATCAGCATGACATGCTCGGCTCGCTCCTTGGGATCGGCCAGCAGATCCTTTTCCAGGTCACGATCTTCCTGAGGAGTTTTTCCCCGAGGACGAGTACCGGCGAGCGGGCGAATCGTCGCTTCTCCGTCCTCGACTCGCACCATGATCTCGGGCGAGCTGCCCACGAGGTCAACATCCGGAGTTCTCAGAAGAAACATGAACGGGCTGGGATTCACCATCCGCAGCGAACGATACACATCCAGCGGCTTCGCGGCCGATTCGCACTCCAGTCGCTGACTGATCACGACCTGGAAGATATCGCCCGCGCGAATGTACTCCCGACACTTTTCCACGGCTGCACAGAAGCCTTCTTCCGTGAAGTTCGACTGAACGTCGGGCAAAGCTTCGACCGTCAGATCGACATCGGTCAGTTGCACTTCATCACCCGCAAATCCCAGCTGGCGACACAGCACATCCAGTCGCTCTTCCGCGCGGGCTCGTGATTCCTCAATGTCGCCTCTACGAGTATCCGCGAGGGCCACGACGAGGATCACTTTGCGAATATGGTCGAAGACGACCATCGAATCGTAAAACGCGAACGACATGTCAGGCACTTGACGATCGTCGTTTGGAACATTCGGAAGATGCTCCGTGTACCGCACAACGTCATAGCCCGCAAAGCCAACAGCTCCGCCACAAAATCGAGGAAGCCCGGGCAGCGATACGGCACGATACTGAGCCAGGCGAGAATCCAGTTCCTTCAGCGGATCCGTGTTCTCAATCTTCTGGCTCTCTTCTCCCTTCGACTCAATCACCACCGACGTGCCTCGTGCGGTCAGTGTCATAAAAGGGTTACTGCCCGTGAAGCTGTAACGACCAATTCGTTCGCCGCCAACAACACTCTCAAACAGAAACGCCCACGGCCCCGAAGCAATTCGCTGGTAGGCGGTGACCGGAGTCAGCGTGTCCGAAGTCAGCTGACGGTAGACCGGCACAAAGCGAGCCTGTTCGGCAAGCTTCTGAAACTCAGCGGAGGTAGGCAGGGTTGTGGGTGACTTCATGAATCCAGTTTCCAGAGTTCTCGTCGGTGTTTGTGTGCCTTTAGTTTCGTCGAATCGTCATCTCACGACATCAAAGTACTCAATCAAACGGAAAACCAGCGGAAGGGCGCCAGCCCTCGGGTGACTACTCACCAAACGCCACGCTTCCTGGTCACGCCATTCCAGCCCACACCACATTTGCCTTCCGTACCATGCCT
>CAZIGZ010000146.1:0-16064 GCA_964538835.1 uncultured Chitinophaga sp.
ACGCGATATGTGATCTATGTGAATCCGAATCCGCCGGAACGACGGACCAGGCAGCATGTTGCTCTGCAGGTGGCAGCCCCCGACCTTGAAGTTATTGAGACGAGGGGCGTCGAAGCAAACGGGGAGTCTGCCGGTGTCACACGTCGAGATACCGATACCAGTCACAAACCGGTTGAAGAAGATGTGGTTGAGCCGGCATTGGGAAGTTCGTTTTCCAAGCCGGAAGGCGAGAATGATTCGACGCAACTGTCCTTAAGCAGTGTGGACAGGAACACTTTGCAAGCCGTCGCCGATGTGTCTCAGGACGATGCCGACAGTGATTCTGATCAGGATGGAAAGTCCAGTCGGAAGGCGGGAAAGCAAAAGGGAAAGAATCGTCGCAAGGCTGGCTGAAATCCTGTCGTGGCGAGGCTACGATGCTCATTCGGATCAAGCGTTTGCGATTCGAACACGTGCCGTGTCCGCCTCGATTGAGAACAGACAGATGACAGAATCGAATCGTCGAACGTTTCTGCAGGCAACCTCCCTGCTGTTTGGGATGCCGCTGGCCGCAGCAATGAATATGGGGTGTTCGAGCGAAACGTCTGGTGCTGCTGCATCGTCCTCGTCGCAAGGTCCCACAAACGCTGCTGAGCAATCTGTGGGGATGACGGCGACTGATGAATCGACTAAGGCGGACAAGACGAATTCGTCCGACAGCAAAGCGAACAAGGAACCTCGCATGCAGATCCATTATCTGGAGTTCGTGACTCTGGACATTGACGCCACCTGTGCTCTGTATTCGAAGGTGCATGGCGTGACCTTCAGCGAACCCGATCCTGTGCTCGGAAATGCCCGCACCGCGAAGCTCACCACAGGTGGAATGCTGGGCATCCGAGCACCGATGCACGCGGGTGAGAAGCCCGTAATTCGGCCATACATTCTGGTGAGCGACATTGAAGCGGCGGTGAAGGCCGCGAGCGACGCAGGTGCCGAGATTGCCGTGCCTGCGATGAAGCTCGGCAACCATGGGACCTGTGCGATCTACTTCCACCACGGTCTTGAATCCGCTTTGTGGCAGCTGTGAATCGCAGGACACGGAGGCCGCAATGGACCGCGCAGAACTGGTGAAGATACCGAAGGCGATTTTGTACGTCGTCATTCTCATGCTTCTTCTGTCGCTGCTGCCGGTGATTGCGTACGGCTACTTGATGATGTTGAACAAGCCGTCGCCGGTGTGGTTGCGAGCAACCTGCGGATGTCTGTCTTCCGGGCTGGTGATCACTGAACTTGCGGTCGTTCGCTGGCTGAACCGCTTCCTGAACATTCACCGGTGCTTGGGATGGTTCGGCGGGCTGCTTTTCTTCAGCAGCTGCGCCGTGCCGCTTCTTTCAGCGATCCTTGCGATTGCCGCCTTTGGCTTCCTTGCAACCGGCGCAGAACTGCCGTCACTGCCGAAGGGATCCGGGACTCATTCTTCGTGGGATTGGGACTGAAACAAGACACAACGATTCAATCTCTTTGTGAAGTCAGTCGCAAGCGAACGCGCGGGTTCGCGATGGAAGACTCATTGCTGTGTCCACAGGTGCAGTCTTTGCTGCACTGCGGTCGGAAACTTCAGTGAAGGCGTGAAGATTAAACTGCGCCGTCACCTGATCATTCGACGTGCGGCATGTTGGTGCTCGCAGGGGCGGATTTCGGAAAAAAAATGCCTGACAGAGAATAAACGCAGGGAAAGGCGTCGATGCTCGTTCGTTTTCACCATCTTCCGTTTCTAACGGCTCTTTTCCTCGCTTGATACCTCCCACGCTGCGCTGAGGATGGTGCCTCGTTCGCGGAGCGAACCGCGACAATCTTCACGCACCGACATGGCGGCGCCAGAGGAAGGAGTCGACGATGTAGTGGTGGACGCTGATGGCAGAGAGCAGGATCGTGGATGCGATGAGCCACCAGTGTTCGAGCGCGGTTGTGAGATATTGTTCCCAGCCAAAGCCAAGCAGGTACAGAGCCAGCCAGAACAGGAGGAAACCGATCAGGTTAGGGACGGCCTTGATCCAGCGATTTCCTGCGGCAGCTCGTTGACGGCGTTCCAGAACCCAGACCAGAGCCAGGTACTGCATGGCATGAAAAAACGTAACGGCTTCGAAGCCCCGCTGGAAATGGGTGACGATCATGAATCCGTAGTAGTGAATTCCCATGCAGATGGTGTAGCAGATGAATCCCGTCGGACGATAGTCTCGGCCGTTGCGACGAATCAGGCGTGCTTCGGCGAGACACTGAGCGTAGATCCCGAAGAGTGCGATGATCCCCAGAAAGAACATCACGGATTCATCGAAGTTGACTGGGATCAATTCATATGACTGACCGCCCCAGGCATCGTAAAGCATGTCCCAGCGGCCGATGATCAGGTACGGAAACACCAGGTGATAAGCCCACCAGCGAAGTCGGCGATCGGTTTCATCGAAGTTCTTCTGGCCACCGTACAGGCAGCCAACTCCATAGGTCTGCCGAAGATAATGAAACGACTGCCACACGTTGACGGCCGTAATCGTTTCCACGAACCAGCCGCCGTAATGGGTGATGCTCAGGAGGCCGACGATCGCCAGATAAGCGGGCAATCCCAGCCAGACGCTGGATTTCTTTTCGGAGATCTTCCGCTGCTGGCGCACGTACGTGCTGTAAACATGCGGCGAACCGATGATGACGCTCAGCCAGAAGTACCAGTGAATGAATTGTTCCTGAGCCAGCTCCTGCTCGCCGACCAGAAGAATGAATGGCAGGAAGACTGCGAGTCCTCCGCCGATGACAAAGAACCACTCGAACGGCGACGGGGCCGTCACCGATCTTGTTGACGGTTTGGCCGGAGCATCTTCAGCCATGTGGAGCATGGCTTCAACCTGATCAAGCGTCGTGGACATGGGGATTGTCCTTTGGATCAAACTGGGATGGCAATTGAGTGGTGCAACGAAGTCCAGGATCTGTCAGTGCGAGTTCTGCCGGGACGTCAAAAGCTGCAACGAAGATCCTGTGTCTTCAGGGGCCTGCGGAAAGAACTGGCGGGCCGGAGTGCTGCGACAGGGAATCGCCTGGTGAATTTTCACGGCGAGTCGAACCATTACTTGTGAGGCCCGTCAACGCTTCAGTCCACCGCCCCAGCAGCTCGATGTCATCGCGTGACAGGAACGCAGCGAACGTACAAACCATGGACAAAGTGAAGTAGGTCACATTGGGAATCATCACGGCGATGCCCAGGTGCAGAGCCGCAATGGCTGCGGTGGCCAGGCGGCGAGTCGGATTGAACCAGACGCACAGCGGAAAGAAGGCTTCAACGATGACAGTTCCGAACGTCATGGCCTTTCGCAGCACTCCGCCAATCGCCAGTGTGATCCATGGATGATTGAACGGGCCCCACATGTCACTTGCGACCGTCCAGTGCAACGCATCTCCAGTGACCCAGCCCGGATCCTGAGCCAGTTTGTACGGCAGGCTGATGATGTAGATCAGCGCGACGTTGATCTGCATCATCCGAACGGGCCAGCCAGCAATCGTCGAAGACTGAGCCAAACCATGTTTTGTAGAACCGTGTTTTGTTCGAAGCCACGCATCGACCGACCATGCGGAACCGACATCAATCAGAATCAGATACAGCAGACACATTCTCATCACCATGTCTTCACCATTCGCCAGGTAGGGATTGCGCTGAAGCATGGATTCAAAGAGAACATAAAGCCCGATCGTGGCGATGCGTGACTTCCATCCGATCGTGAATGCAACGCTGAACGCCATCGCCGCCAGCCACCAGAATCCGACAGGGACGATTCCTTCCGTCCAGTAGAACAGACCAAACGGCGTGTTGACGCGGTCGTTCAGCAGTCCCGGTGAATGGAGCGAGATGATTCCATCTGCGCCGAAGAAACGATGCCAGTTCGGGAGCGACACGGCGAACATCACCGTGCACAACAACCCGGACAAAATTCTGAAGAGTGCGACGGGACGAGCATCCAGGCGGCGAAAGAAGAACGGCGTCCATCCGTTGATGATTCGTGAGATAATCATGATCGACCTTTTGGGGAGTTCGAGTCGATCGGGGCAGTTGGGAACTTGTTTCGTGCGGGAGTGGACTTTTGCTGGACCGCGTCTGTCAGTGCCTCACAGGCGTTCGTTCGGTTTCGCAGAAAGCTCATGACTGGATGAAGCAGCGTGTTCCATGCTGACGTCGAACACATCGATCACATCTGACAGCACATCTGGCTCAAGAAGCTGCTGCTGCTGGACTGCGACGATTGGCGGAAGGATGTACTGGACGCTGAGTGTGTAGCTGATCTGAATGACCGGCAGCCCCTCGTGCTCTGGAAACTGTCTCGCGAGGTACCGGGCATAGGATTCACGGGCCAGTTGATCGTTGTAAATGTTCAGCAGGAACTTGGCTTCCTTGTAATCCACGAACATTGCCTCGAACCATGTGCGATCTGGCTGTGGCAAGGTCGCGCCAACGGGATGGGGTCGGTGCCGGCTGGCCGAAGCACCAGTTCTTCGGGGCAGCCCTGGGCAGCGGTGGGTAGAATGCCTTCTCATCAGCCGCATAGGCCATGGACCCCGATCGGTCGACAACGAACGCGATGTCCACTTCAACACGGGTTGAAACGGCGGAGCGAGTCACTTCGTAACTGTTCTTGCCAAGGAATCCCGGCATGATAAACGGGATGGAACCGTTCTTGCCGGACGACAGTCTGCTGATGGTGACCTTCAATGCGTTGGGATTAGGGCCGCCGGGAGCAAATGTGTAGCGGGCTGTTGATGAGGACCGGGTCGATGTGCCGAGCAGAAATTCGGAATCGGCGATGGTGACCTTGCTGCCGGCGATCAGGTTTCTGGCCGCTGCTTCATTCGCCATCAGCTTTGCCTGATTGAGGTCTCCGGTCAGAGAATATGTTCGACCTGCTGCACGGGTCGCGACGTCAGCGACGATGAACGCCTGAGTACGACTGAGTTCGATCCATGCCAGGTTGATGGCAAACGCGACCAGAAGCAGCAGCACCGGCAGGGTCACAGGAAACAGAACAGTAATAGCGCCGGTTCGATGCTGGCCTCGCCCTTGTGAATTCCGAAGATGCAGCGACAGTTTTCGCATGCTTTAGTATTCCTTCATCATGGTGCAGCTTCCGGAGATTGTTTTGTTCCGAAAGAACAGAAGGGGCACTGCGAAGTTACTGTTGTCCGGGGCGTCCACCCGAACGGTGATCCAGGTGCTGGTTGCCGCTGCGGAGAAGTTGTTGGGCGTTACTGTGACCGATGCATCACGGACTCGCCGGTCATCGAGTATTCGGCCAGCGGTCGTTTCGACCATGCTGGCATTTGTCTTGGGAACGAGTGCCGTGCGTGCGGCTTCATAGGCGGCGATGTGCAGAGTCTGCTTCAGATAGATCATCGTGCTGGCTTCAATCGTGCCCATGACAATGACCAGCAGCAATGGCACGATCAGAGCGAACTCCACCATCGCGGCCCCACATCGTGGTTCACGGTGCCGGGCATGATTTTGGTGCAGGCGTAACATTCCGGGATTACCCCAGGGGCTGGTTCACGATGACTCTCAATGATAAACCAATAGTGCGCTGGGCGGGGTTCCCCGTCGCTTTACAGGGAATCCTGTCCACTTGTAGTGAGCTTGAAGATGAACTTTGACGATCGTGCCGACAGAATTGATCGCAGTGGATGCAGGAGCGGCGCTCCCGGTTTTTTCACCGTGGTCCGGCGTGAAGATTTGAAGGCGGAGAACGTGATCGAATGAACCACCGGATGACTCGACGAACGGTCGTAGCGACCACCAGCAGGCTCGTGATTTTGATCAGCGCCATCCAGTGTGACCTGATCTCCGGGCCATTCCTGAAGGCTCAGGATTTCTCTGTCGATGACATCAAGAGCGCGATGAAGCGAGCCGCGCAGTACTTCCGCGAGCATGTTGCTGTTCAGGGCGGGTACGTATACGAAGTGAGCGAAGACCTGAAGACTCGCCTTGGTGAAGGCGATGCTCTGCCAACAGAAATCTGGGTGCAGCCTCCTGGAACACCCACGGTCGGAATGGCGTTTCTGGATGCGTGGAAAGCGACGGGGGATGAGCAGTTCCTTGAGGGAGCCAGGGCAGCCGCCGGCGCGTTGTGTTTTGGGCAACTGGAATCAGGGGGATGGACCGACCGAGTCAACTTCGATCCAAGTGGCAAGACCACAGGACTTTATCGCCATGGAACCGGTAACCCCAAAGGGCGTAACGTCTCAACACTGGACGACGACAAGTCGCAGGCCGCACTGCGTTTTCTGATGGAGATGGACCGAGCGCTCGAGTTTCGTGATGAGAAGATTCACGATGCGTGCCTTGTGGCGCTCGACGCCCTTCTGAAATCGCAGTTTGTGAACGGTGGATTTCCTCAGGGATGGTCTGGCCCAGTCGCGCGTGGCCTGATTGTGAAGGCCTCTTTCCCTGAATACGACTGGAAGACCGAAGGACGATTGAAGGACTACTGGAACTACGAAACGCTGAACGATGGACTGGCCGGCACCGTCACACGAACCCTGCACCTTGCTCACGAGGTTTACGGAGACCAGCGATACCGGGATGCGATGATTCGATTTGGTGATTTTCTGATTCGAGCCCAGTTGCCGGAACCGCAGCCCGCGTGGGCTCAGCAGTACAATCATCAATTGCAGCCGATCTGGGCGCGACGCTTTGAGCCTCCGGCCGTGGCTGGGCGTGAATCGGAAGATGCAATCGAGACGCTTTTGTTTCTGTCGGAAGTCACGGGCGAAAAGAGGTTTCTTGAACCAATACCTGCTGCGCTGGCGTGGATACGAAGGAGCCTGCTGGCCGACGGACAGATTGCGCGGTTCTATGAATTGAAGACGAATACGCCGCTCTATTTTCGGCGCGAAGGCGAGAACTATTTTCTGACGTACAGCGACTCAGACTTGCCGGGCCATTATGGCTTCAAATCTCGATCGGGCATCGAACGTCTGGAAGCTCGCTACGACACGCTGCTCAAAGGACAGAAAATGCCGGTGAAGGAGCCGAGCCTGAAGAGTCGTGTCAGGGAGATCGCTGTCATCCTTGGGAAACTTGATGCCCAGGGGCGCTGGCTGACTCCCAGGACAGGGAAGGCGGCAAATGATGATCAGACGCTTTGGCTTCGCAGTGAAGAATTCAGTAAGAATCTCACGACGCTCGCTGACTTCATTGCTCGAGTGAAGCCTCGGTCTGACGACGCCCGCCCACGCTAAAGTGATTTCAAGGAACCACATCTCATGGCTCGATGGCCCGATTCAAAGCGTGCGACGCTGATGGGATTCGCCCTGATCTTTGTGCTGTTCCCGCTGCTCGCCTGGTTTTGCGTCTGGTTTATGAAACGATAGACCGCACTAACGATCCGTGGCGTTTGGGGTGGTTGTGTGCCAGGTCGTCAATTGCTGGTACAGAGTTGCCGTCTGAAGAAGACGTGATTCGCACAGTGGCGGAGCCTGCAGCTGGAGTCCGATTGGCAAGCCACCTCTGGAAAATCCGCAGGGCACGGAGACTCCCGGAAGCCCGGCAAGGTTCGTGCTGATTGTGTAGATATCGCTCAAATACATGGCCAGTGGATCGTCGAGTTTCTCTCCCAGTGCAAAAGGGGGAGACGGAGCCACCGGGCCTGCGATGATATCCACTTTTTCGAAGGCCGTGTCGAAGTCTTCGCGAATTCTTCGGCGGACTCGAAGTGCTTTCAGATAGTAAGCGTCATAGTAGCCGGCCGACAGGGCGTAGGTGCCCAGCATAATGCGGCGTTTGACTTCGGAGCCAAAGCCTTCGCCACGGCTTTGGCAGTAGAGATCGACGAGGTCGTCGAATTTTTCCGCGCGGTGTCCGTAATGGACACCGTCGAAACGAGCCAGATTGCTGGACGCTTCACTGCACGCGATCAGGTAATATGCGGCGACTGCATATCTGGAATGAGGAAGCGACACGGGAACGATCGTCGCACCGGAGGACTCCAGCACCTTCAGAGCTTCACGCACGGATGACGCGACTTCCGGATCCAGGCCTTCCGCAAAGTACTCTTCGGCAACTCCGATGCGGAGCGATTGCGGAGGTCGTTTGGATTCTTCCAGCCAGCTGGGAACAGCGTCGCTGAGCGAAGTGGAATCGCGACCATCGTGCCCTGCGATGCATTGCAGCATCAGTGCTGCTCCCCATGCATCACCAGCGAGTGGCCCGATCTGGTCGAGTGAGCTGGCGTAAGCGACCAGCCCGTAACGGGACACTCGACCGTACGTTGGCTTCATCCCCACAACGCCACAGAAGCTGGCGGGCTGACGAATTGATCCACCAGTATCCGAGCCCAGCGCGAGCGGAACCATTCCGGCCGCTACCGCGATGGCCGCACCGCCGCTGGAGCCTCCCGCAGATCGAGTCGGATCCCAGGGATTACGACCAGGACCGAAGATGGACGTTTCGGTGGAAGATCCCATCGCGAATTCGTCCTGATTCAGTTTTCCGATCAGAACTCCGTCGCTGGCGTCCAGTTTCTCAATGACATGTGCATCATATGGCGGAATGAAGTTGTTCAGGATTCGGCTGCCACAGGTTGTCCGCATTCCTCGAACGCAGATATTGTCCTTTACAGCGTATGGCAAGCCGGCCAGAGCACCAACGGATTTTCCCTCGCGCCGACGGGTGTCAATGTCGTCCGCTTTTTTCAGGGCTCGATCGGCGTCCACTAAAGCAAAGGCGTTCAGAGTACTGTTTTTCTGAACAATCGTCTGCAGGCATTGTTCGGTCAGCGATCGCACCGAAAGGTGTCCGGATTGAAGCTGCTGAACCAGATGTTGAGTAGGAACGCGAGTCATGGGAAAAAATCTGATGGGATCAAGGTCGCTGAAAAAGCTACCCCGGAATCCGGATTACGGCAAGGTGTACGGTACCGGACATCAGGAACAGAAATGAGCCGGGGACAACCCGGCTCAGCGATTGATCGTATCAGAAACAGACAGCACGTCGACTCAGCAAAGAGCCAGAGCCTCCACGTTGAATTCTGCGGGGTTCAGGAAAGGTCTGAGCTTCTCGAGTGCCTTCAGCTGCAACTGGCGAACTCGCTCCTTGGACACACCCAGATCGGCGGCAATTTCACGAAGTGTTTTCGCTTCCCTGCGTTCCTCTGTCAGCCCGAACCGGTTCAGCAGAATCTGATGTTCACGCTCGTCAAGAACCTCCGGAGCGTGTTTCAGGAGTTCATCAACAACCTTTTGTGGATCCGGACAGATCGGGGGCTCTGAGTACTCTTCTGCCACTTCGGCCAGGATTTCCGATGCAGTTCCGGGAAATCGCTGCTGACGGCGCTGGCGAGTCTTCCATGTTCGGAAAAAGTGACGCTGAATCGAATGTGTCGCGTACGTACTGAATCGGAAACTTCGGGAATAATCAAAGCGGTCGATCGCTCCCAGAAGGATCATGCTTCCATCACTGCTGAACTCCTCTACTTCCTGGTGCGAAGAAGAGAATCGACGTGAAATTGAAGCCACGAGTCGAAGATTTGATCGGACCAGCTGGGAACGAATCTGTTCCGCAAGGGCCAGCATCGATTCGATGGCGGCAACCGCCTTAACTGAAGGTGTTTTCTGTGAAAGGCGACTGCGAAGCCGATTGGCCCGGAATCGCAGTAGGTTCAGAGCACGAAACAGCACCTGCTCCTGTTCGAAGGTCAGAAGAGGGTCATGGGTGTTCCATGTGGACAGGTCGCCAATCACTTCGGATGTACTGGCCGGAGCGCTTCCGCTTTGCTGACGCAGCGTGACCAGAAGATCCTCAGCCTCAGTGATTGGGCGATCGTTTCCCTCAAGCATCTCGAACTCACCTGCGTAGACGAATCGGATTTCCGTCGCCAGCAGCGAGGCGATTTGTTCCTGAAGTTGCGGGTTGTGAATTTCCTTTTGAGATCGCGGACTGGACACTCGTGCCGGGGATTTTGTTGCGGTTCTGGCCATGATTCACTCCGACTTCAAAACATTCACTTCGATCAATTCGTTCACATAATCCAAAAACGTGCATGTTTTGTCAACCGCCAACACAAACGGCACTTAACGCAGAATTGTTTGAGAAAAATGGTTTTTTCTGTCTAGAAACCTGCAGTTCGTCTGCGAAGATGAACGTTCAGTTGTTTAAACAATCATTCACATTGGAAAATCCGATGGTTGAATTCAGTCGAGATGCAGAGGATGGGGCGTTTGTGCTGCGGAGTTCCGTGGTTTTGCCGCAGCCTCGCGAAAAGGTCTTTCAGTTTTTTGCGGACGCGTTTCAACTGGAGCAAATTACTCCTCCGTGGTTGAACTTCCGTGTCCTGACAGCGGCCCCGATCGACATTCGCGAAGGTTGCCTGATTGATTACCGACTGAAGCTGCGTGGAATTCCGATTCGGTGGAGGACGGAGATTTCTTCGTGGGATCCGCCGACCGCGTTTGTTGACCGTCAGCTTAAGGGCCCCTATCTGCTGTGGGAGCATCTGCATACGTTTGAAGAGACCGATGGCGGGACATTATGCCGCGATGAAGTGCGATACCGTGTGCCTGGGGGATGGCTGATTGAGCGTCTGTTTGTGCGTCCTGATCTGCGACGCATTTTTGAATATCGCCGTCAGAAGATGCTGGAGCTGTTCCCGGCTGTTGAGCCTGTTACTGCAGGCACGTGATTTTTCCGGACACGAAGTTGTTGCGGAAGTGACCGCTCAATGGTTCCCTGTTCCTGAAAGTTCGTTGTGATGACTTCGTCGGTACCTGCCATCCGAATCCGGTCATTGAACTTATGTCCGGTTAACTCATCGGGACAGTACATTCTTTGCTGGCTGACGGCTGCTCGACGATTGACCTGGAATTTCACAATTGACCGAGCCGTCGAGCTGGCCGAGAAACTGCAAAAGCCGCTGTTGTTGTTCGAAGCCCTACGTCTCGACTATCCCTGGGCGAGTCGTCGGCTGCACGCGTTTGTCATTCAGGGTATGCGGTCGAATCAGGAGCAGGCTGCAAAGTCGGGACATCTTTATGTCCCGTACGTTGAGCGATCTCACGGAGACGGCGCGGGGTTGATTCAAGCCCTTGCGAGGGAGGCGTGCGTTGTCGTGACGGACGATTTCCCGTGTTTTTTCCTTCCCCGCATGATCAACTCGGTGGCTCGGAAAATCCCGGTCGCGATGGAGTGTGTCGACGGGAACGGGCTGCTTCCGATGCGTGCGGCAGAGAGTGTTTTTCCGACGGCATACGCGTTTCGGCGCTTCCTTCAGAAGACACTGGCGAATCATCTTGGCCACAGCCCTGCCCCGGATCGGCTGGCCAGTGCGAGAATTCCTGCGGGGCTTTCCTGCCCTGCGGTTTTTCAGGGCAAATGGGCGATCGCTGATCGAGAGCTTCTGTCGGCATCGAATTCCGTATTAAGTCAGCTTCCGATCGATCAGGAAGTCAGAGAAGGTGTACCGACTGGTGGCGTTGTCGCGGCGAGCGTGTGTCTGCAGAGATTCCTGAAGCAGAATCTTTCGCGATACGGTGAGGAGCGGAATGATCCTGACGCGGACGTTGCCAGTGGATTGTCTCCCTACCTGCATTTTGGCCATATCTCGGTCCATGAGATTCTGCAGGAGGTTGCGAAGAGAGAAGACTGGACACTCGACTCGCTGGGCGACGTGCGAAAAACGAAGGGCAGTCGTGAAGGATGGTGGGGCATGTCACCGTCGGCCGAATCCTTCATGGACGAGCTCGTGACCTGGCGCGAGCTGGGCTACAACATGTGCTGGCAGAAGCCGGACTACGATCGCTACGAATCGCTTCCCGAGTGGGCGCAGGCGACTCTGGAGGAGCATGCAAAAGATCGTCGGCCGTGGTTGTACACGCTGGGTGAACTGGCAAAGTCAGAGACTCACGACGAGATCTGGAATGCCGCACAGCGTCAGTTGGTGCAGGAAGGCCGCATGCACAACTATCTTCGCATGTTGTGGGGCAAGAAGATCCTGGAGTGGTCGACATCGCCGCGAGTCGCTCTGGACGTCATGATTGAGCTGAACAATCGGTATGCACTGGACGGCCGCAACCCCAACTCGTACTCCGGGATTTTCTGGGTCCTGGGACGCTACGATCGGGCCTGGGGCCCTGAACGGCCGATTTTCGGCAAAATCCGCTACATGACGTCTGAGAGCACTGCGAGGAAACTGAACCTGACCAATTACCTTCGAAAGTACGGTCCAGGCGAGGACAGTGGCAAATTCAAGCTGACTGCAAAGAAGCCCGCGGACGGACGTCGGAAGTAGTGGCTTTGTTGTGTGGCTGATTTGGTCGGCAGTATCCGTCAGCACGGATGAAAGAAGTGGACGGTTTGCCCTGTTCCGTTCGATCGCGATCGGCAGAAAACAGCACAACGGGCTCTGCGAGGGGATGTCGTTCCGAAGTGCCTGACCGGCTTGAGGCGAACCGGGAAATTCTCACTCCGACATTCATGCTTCGTGTCTGAATGGACGATCGAAACGATAACGCCAACCTGCGCTCAGGTCTGGCGACTACCATGGATCGTGTCGACACTTCATCTGAGAGCGTAACGGTGCAAGAGATCATGCCACTTTTGCCGGGAGACACCGTCGCCTGTCTGCGACTGGCGGATGACTCTCGTCGTTTTCCGTTTCGTCCGCTCTCTCCTGGGCTTTTCCTGATTGGAAGCGGTCCATCATGTGACCTTCGTCTGGGTGAAGCGGGCATTCCTGCGATTCACTCAGTGATTGATGTCAGCAAGGATGCAGCCCGCGTCTTTCGTATTGCTCGACTGCCCGAACTGGTGATCAATGGGGAATCAGTTGAATCCGCGACTCTGCATTCCGGCGACCTGATTGAAGTTGGCGAGTTCCGAGCGGCATGGCAACCACTGCAGGAATCGTTCTCGGTTGTGTCTGCAGATGATGTGGAACCTTCAGCCGCGTCGCTGGCTGTTGAAGATCTGCTCTCGAAACTTGAAGAGGACATGACGCTGGTCGAATCCATACCGGCGGACCGAAGTAAATTGCGAGAGTTGCTGGAAGCGGCTCAGAAGGCCGTGGAAGCTCAGCCATTCAGCCAGACGATACGATTTGCTGACTATGCGGCCCGGCGTACCGGTGCAGCCAATGACGACCAGCCGCTGGAATTGGTGCTGGCCCGAATTTCTGCTCAGGACAAGCGTCTGGACGAAATCTGTCAGGTGCTTGAAGAAGTTGTCCGCCAGCAGCAGTTGATTGCAACGGCCCTGCAGTACATTGCGGACCAGCTGGACTCATCCGAGCAGGGAAGCAGCGTTCGTCGAGCCAGCGCCTAGCCGAGTGAGGTGGGTTCGAGGCCTGGAAGCTCGCTGGCTTGCCGTCTGGCCGCCGTTTCGCCCGTCCATTCACCCGTCTTTCGGCGGTACGATTTGGAAAACTGTGGAGATTTTGCGTCCTGCGCCTGGAAGAGAGACAAGTCAAGAGCGGGGAATTGAGATCTTTCCCGGCAGAAGTTCGCAGGACTTTCGGCCTCGGCGTCGATTGACAGAGGACCAGAGTTCCCCCTAAAAGAACGGATCTGGAATCGGAGCGAAAGGTCTCGATTGATTTTTTCAGGGTGGCCTCGAAGAATACAGTGCTCCGTGTTGGCCGGCGTTTTGTTCTAGGATTTTCCGGAGGTTTTGATGTCAGTTAAGAGTGCGGTACGAGTGGTTGTGTCCGCTGCAGTCGTTGCAGCTCTGTTTGTCGCTTCAGGATCTGAAGCAGTTGCACGTCCAAAGTACAAGGACGCGATCAATGCTGCTTACCCGGATCTGGCAAAGAAGCACGGAACGGACGGCAAGCTGACCTGTGCGGTTTGTCACCCTAAGAACGACAAGAAGATTCGAAATAACTATGGCCGTGACTTCGGCAAGCACCTGTCCAAGAAGAATGAGACAGACGAAACCAAGCTGAAGGAAGCTCTGACTGCCACTGAAAAGGACAAGAGCGCAACCGAAGGCAAGACTTACGGTGACCTGATCACCGCTGGTGAACTGCCAGGAACCATGGACGAAGCGAAGTAAATTTCGTTTTGAACCAGGTGAATTCGAGAAGGCCCCGCATGTCGGGGCCTTCTTTTTTCGCGTAATCCGTGAGAGAACCGGGAAAAACCGCAGGATTCTCGATTGAATACCGCATTTTGGCCCGCTAATCTCCCCGATTCGCAAATTTTCGCCAGAGATTTCGCTCTGGTTGGATGGCTGCAAAGCGGGTTTGTTGTGTTCTGAATGATGTGAACACAGGTGTTTTGCCGAAAAAGGCCCTGTTCCGGGCTGGTTTTGATGGGCAGAATGTCGGACAGGCTTGCTTCGCGGGACAGGACTACCTCCAGGAATAGTGGATTGCCATGAGTACTCTCAAGAAGAACAAACGAATCAAGCGAGCAGCTCTGCTGGAAACTTACGGAGATCTGAAGCCTGGTCGTGGTAACAAGAAGGTCGAACGCGGTAAGGCAAAGTACCTCGGCGGTAACGGTCGAAAGACGACTGGCATCACCAAGCGAACCTACCGTCGCAACCTGAAGAAGATTCAGGTTGTTGAAGATGGTTCCGTTGTGACTCGTAAGGTCCCGGTTCGCATGATTCGCTCCGGAATGATCACCAAGCCAGTGGTTCAGGATCCGTTTGCACTGCCTGAGCACAACTAAGCGGCTGTGCCGCTTCCCGCCGTTTCTGCATCGCAGACGGCATTGACGAAAACAAAAAAGCCTGTGTCGCATGCGACGCAGGCTTTTTGCATTGGGGCTCAGTTCGAAGAGACGTTCAGTTCTGCGAATCATGAGAACAGATTACGCGTCGCTGGTTGATAACCCATACACTGACCATAGGATGCGAATGTCGCAGCAGAATAGAGGGGTTGCCGGACGCAATTTTCAGGATCGCTGAGTCCTGTATCCGCGGCTCTGGCATGCGACTGGAAGAACGCGTTATTCGTCCCAAACCGGGACAGACTTGCACAGCGAGTAACTGAATGCCGACCGCAGAACAGTTGAATCTTCTTGTGTCCAATGTTGTCGAGCCATTTACGGAGAAGCCGCTGGGCGAACTTCGCATGGTGCGGGACACTTTTGTGAATGGCAATGATGCGCGTGTGCGGATTGAACTGCCCACGCCGGCTTACCCGGATGCGAAGAGGCTGGAAGAGCTGATTCGCCAGCGGATCAAGTTCGCTGCTCCGGATCTCGAGCCTCGCATTGAGATTCATTCGACCGTTCGTGGTAAGGATACCGGAGGTCGTATCGGGCTGAACATCCACAACATCATTGCTGTCGGCAGCGGAAAGGGTGGTGTCGGCAAGAGCACGGTGGCTGCATCACTGGCCTGTGGGCTCCATTCTTTCGGGTGTCGAGTTGGCTTGATGGATGCCGACGTTTACGGCCCGAGCATTCCGCACATGATGAACGCTGAAGGCAAACCCGCGGCGACAGAACTGCATGACGAACAGGGCAACCGCGTCATGCGAATTGATCCGATCGATGCGGGCGGCGTCAAGCTGATGTCGATGGGCTTTTTCATCGAACAGGGGCAGTCGGTGGTCTGGCGAGGACCGATGCTGCATAAGGCGCTGACTCAGTTCCTGAAAGACACAGCCTGGGGCGAGCTGGATTACCTGATCATTGACTTGCCGCCGGGAACGGGTGACGTTTCACTGACTCTGGCGCAGCAGGTGGGTCTGGCCGGAGCGGTTGTTGTGTGTACTCCTCAGCAGGTCGCCTTGCTGGATGCGATCAAAGCGGTCGACATGTATCAGAAGGTCAACGTGCCGATTCTTGGCTTTGTGGAAAACATGACGGGTGAGATTTTTGGACGCGGAGGCGTTCAGAAAGTTGCCCAGGAGCTTCGGCTTCCGTTCCTGGGCGAGATTCCACTGAACGCCGCGATTCGCGAGTACAGCGACCGCGGTCAGGTGATGAAGATGCTGATGGAAGAGAACACTGCTCGGGAAAGTCTGCGAACGGTGTGTCAGAATGTGGCGATGCAGGTCTTCAGGGAAATCGTGAAGTCACCGACCGGGCCGGTCCTTGAGATCCTGTGAGTC
>CAZIGZ010000147.1:0-15829 GCA_964538835.1 uncultured Chitinophaga sp.
GCACTCAGGGTTGCGATGACATCACGATCTTCGCTGCAGGCGACAATGCCCGGATACCGCAGCATGCCGGCTCGATCATCCATCCACAGCGAGCGATAATGGACCGGCTGACCATTATGAGTCCACACGGCGTCGCCGCCACGGACTCGAGCAATATGCATGGAGACCGGAAAGTCGTAGATGTTCGGGGAATGAATCAGAGACCCGACATATTGCCCTGTGGCCATCAGCGGATAAATACTGCCCTGCATCTCATCAGAAGTGCGGCCCGCGAGGTTGCTGCCTCGCCATGATAACTGGTCCACTTCCCGAGCCCGCTGAGCATCCCGGTGTTGAAAGCCGATCAGGTAAATTCCCGAGCCCGGATTCGTTCGCGGTGCCGTCAGATCCGGCAGAGAATCCAGGCAGGCTCGAGCCGTGATGTCCGGGTCATCAGGTCCACATACGATTCGATTCTGTGTGACTTCCACCCACGTTCCGGTCTCGCCCATATCCGGGGCAAACACCAGTGAATACAACGGCGTCTCGAAGTCATGCAGGTGCACAATGATCGAATAGCCATTCCCTGTCTTATCACGATACTGCTTTGTTCCATCAATGGGATCTATGGCGATCGCGAACTGAGATTCGCTGGCAAACTTCGCCATGTCACCAGTCGTTTCTTCACCCTGAATTCGACATCCTCGCAGAATCGGTGACGCATCTCGCAGCGCGGCGACCAGCAGTTCCTGAACAGTCAGGTCGGCCAGTGTCAGAGCATCCGTGTTGGCGTTCCCGGACGATTTTCCATCCACTGCGATGTTGTAATGCCGCATCCGCCTGGCAATCGCACCGCCCCATCGCACGACTGGAGGGAGACACTTCTGAAGTTCGGAGATGACTTGCTCAACGTTCATTGGTTCACTGTTCCTGTTTTTCTGCCGATGTTGCTTCTGCGATTTCTGTCCTGCTCAAATGATCCCTCGCTGACGCGACTGAGCACGATGAAATCAAGAGCCTGTTAACAAAAGCCGGTTAAGGCAGTCCGTTCAGTTTGCGGATCACCCACTCGCTCGTAAGCAATCCGAAGAACGCGACCAGAACGATCCAGTGGTCCCACAGACTGCGTTCTTCCAGCTTTTGCTCCGGCTGGTCTTTAGGCTGAATAAGACTGGTGAGCTTTTCTGCTTCCCATGGTTCGATCAACTGACCGCCACTCAGCCCCGACAGCTGGTTCAGCAGATCTCGATTACAACTGACATTCGCGAGTTCGACCGACATCTGACGCCGCACCACGAGTTCCGTCTGAATCTGCTGAGGATTTGCCACCTGTCCTCCCGTGACATTCAGACGGATCTTCCAGGTCCCGGCCGTCAGAAGCGGAAGGCGTCCGGAAAATCGTTCGGGAGAACCCGGAACTGGTTGCAGAATCGCCGTCAATGGCGTTGCGGTATTCGGTGCGACTGGCTCTCCGGCTTTGCCATCGGGCGCGGGATTCGCCGGAGCCGGTTTCTTCACTTCCTTGTCCAGTTCCAAAGGCTCAGCGATGACTTCGATCGTCGCGCCCTGAAGTTGCGCGGCCAGTCTTCGATCCCAGCGGACCACCGCTTCCGCTGTTTCGTTTTCGTCAATCACGACGTCTGAAAGCGTCAGCCGAACATCCTTGTTCCCCGCGGCGGCTTTGTTCCGCGCGGCCCAGCGGACGAGCTGCCCCCAGAATTTGTAATGCCATTCATCGCCTGCCCGTCTTCGCCACCGCCAGGTACTGTCAATGCCCATCCAGACAACCTGACCGAATCCATAATCGTGATGCACTACAACGGATTCCTGCAGGTTCTCCGCGCCAGGCACGGTAGCGGTGGCCCAGACGCTGGCTCCGGGCTTTGGCGTTCCCGCAAAGATCCACGGATGGCCAGGCAGCGACGACAGTGAGGCATCACGAATCGCCGGATCATTACTGAGCTGAAACATTGGCAGACTCTGGGCGTCCGGGCTGAGTCGAAGGCGAAACGCACTTTGTTCGGAGTCCTGCATCGTGGCGGCAAAACTCTCCGCCAGTCGCTCATGAGGTTCCGTGACCGGCAGAAGAGAATTCAGCAATGGCAGCTGATAGCCCAGCGGCATCGCTCGACGCCCGGGAATCACGAGCAGCGTCAGGCCATCTCTTGCGATCGCCTCTTCCAGCATTTGCCAGACGGCCGGCTCAATCTCCGTCGGAGCAACGTCACCAAGAATCAACAGGTCCGTCTGGGACAACTGCTGGCGAAAGGCTTCCAGAGGAGGAAGGGTATTCTGAATCGAGGGTTCGTTCAGAATCTGAAGATACGGCTGGCGAAAGAGGACCGTTGATGGTTCCACCTGCTTGTCTCGCTCCAGCAGGTTTCGAAGATATCGAAACTCCCAGCGAGCATCTCCGTCGACCAGCATCACGCGAGCTTTATTGTCGACCACCTGAAGACTCAGTTCTCTGGTGTTGTTGTCTTCTCGCAACTCACCAGGCTGAACACTCATACGCAGCTTATAGTCAAAGCGACCGACTTCCGTGGTGGGGACCGTGAATGTCAGTGAGGCCGTGTCGGCAGAAGGAGTCACCGACTGAGTTTCCACGACAACGCCATCTCGCTCCAGTTCCACAGCCAGCTCTTCGCCTTCAAAACCGGATGTCCCGATCACCGCTTTGATCTGCGCTTTGTCGTTAATGAACACCGCTTCGGGGGCTTCGACGGCCGCCAGGGAAAGGTCTCGCGGGGGCAGTCGAGAACCGATGGGAACCGAATACACCGGAACGCCAAGCGATGCCATCCGCTGGGCTTCCTGAGTCACGTCACCAGCCGTTGTCTGCCGGCCATCGGAAATCAGCACGACTCCTCGAACTTCATCGGCACCCTCTTCGGCCATCATGGCTCCAAGAACTCCCACCGGATCAGACCCGCCCGGAACGACGCCGGAACGCTCTTCGGTCAGGCGCTTTGCCAGTGCCGCAGGATCCACCACTTCCTGCTCGGAGGCGAACAGACGCAGTTCAATCGGCATCACTTCCTGCATTTTCTTCAGCAGCGTTCCGGGTTCACTCTGCAACAGCCGCCGAACAAACTCGGTCCGCGGCATGCGAGCCAGTTCATCCAGCGCGTCCATGACCTGTCGTCGGCGCGAATCGGATGATGCCTGTTCGACAGGATTGGCGGGCGGTGTGTCGGTTCCCAGCCAGTTGGGTTCTCGCCCCGCTTCCGCGTCGGTCACCCAGCGATCGATCAGCGGGCGAGTTTCCTCGTTGCCAATCATTCCCAACGCCTGTGCCCATCGCAGTTTTTCCGCCATAGAAGCATGACGGTCCTGTGTCTCCATACTCTCCGACACGTCCATTGCCACAATGATTCGGCCGCGCTGAGTCGTGTCGAACTTCTTCGTCAGAATCGGCTGCAGCATCGTCAGCAAAAGAGTCAGCAGCACAAGGACTCGCAGAGTCAGAAGCGTCCAGCCGACGGTCTTTGAGACCATGCGGCGTTCAAGCCGAAGCAACCAGAAGCTCATCCCCAGCGCGCACAGGACTCCGACGAAGGCGTACGCGGCCCAGCCGGGAGATTTGAGTCCGGAAAAAATCAGCTGCCAGTTCATCGCCGGAGTGTATCAGGACGGCTGCTCAACGCTATTCCACACCGTGTGCCCGCAGGACCGGCGCTGAAGGAAAATAGTCCGGCTTCAGCGTGAAGAACCGGCCGGCTCGGCTTTCGGAAAATGCAGATCCACTCGATCGTGCATCGTGTAAAGCCGCCACTTCTGGCCATCAAAAACCAGCTGGCCGCTCGACTTGTTTTCTTCCACCGGCCGCAAGGGCTTGTCTTTCACCCAGACGCGAAGATCTTTCGAGCGAGCAAAATACGTGCACCATTTTCGTGGCTTCACGGGATCCACGGTGCCATGAAGGACGGCCAGATATTCATCGCCGTCTTTGATGATCTGATTCATCGCCAGCATCACGCTGTCAGGACCGTCGGCATCCCGAGCAATCACCGGTTCGTCGCTGACGTTCGTCCAGACCTTCATGTCGGTCGACGTCGCCAGCCAGACTCCGAGGTCACGCCGCTCATAGAACAGGTACCAGGTACCATTTTCAAAGTACCCGACCGGTGTGCCAAACGGCCCGGCGGGAATCGGCTGACCGTTCATCAGACGAACATCCAGAGTACTGACGCGTTCCCACTTGAGCCCGTCGCTCGATTTCAAAAGCTGCGCCTGATCACCGGCGCCTTCGGCAAACATAAAGTACGCATCGTCCTTGCGAACGACCATCATGTCTTCGACCCAGAAGTTGCCAATCAAAGGCGAGGTGCCGGATCGCCTCCAGTGAATTCCATCTTCCGACGTGGCATAGCCCAGCTTCATCAGCATGGGATTGGCGTCGGCCTGGTAGCCTGTGTACCAGAGCTTCCATTCATCGCCTTCTTTCAGAATCCATCCACGTTCGCGGATCTTTGAGTCCCAGTCGGTGGCTGAAGCGACGAAGACGGGATTTTCCGCAACCGGTTCAAACCGCTGCGGAATCTCCTGAGCCCGCACGATGACGCTTGTCAGCAGAAAACACATCAGCGTGAAGGAAACATGGCGCGGTGACAGTGTCATGACGAATCCTGCCTGTTGGTCGCGAGCACATTACAGGACTATTCGTCCTTGTTCGATTCCAGCACTGACAGGAACGCCTTCTGCGGAATCTCGACTTCGCCGAACTGCTTCATTCGCTTCTTGCCTTCCTTCTGCTTCTGCAGCAGCTTCCTCTTTCGAGTAATGTCGCCGCCGTAACACTTGGCCGTCACGTTCTTTCGCAGTGCGGAAATGGTCTCGCGGGCAATCACGCGAGAACCGATGGCGGCCTGAATGGCAATTTCGAACTGATGCTTGGTGATCTCTTCTTTCAGACGCTTCACCAGAGCACGTCCACGTCGCTCCGAATTCGATCGGTGCACAATGGTTGACAGCGCGTCGACCTTCACGCCTTTGACAAGGATGTCCATTTTGACCAGATCGGCTGCCTGGAATCCGATGATCTCATAGTCCATCGTGCCATAACCGGATGTCACACTCTTCAGCTTGTCGTACATGTCGTACACGATTTCGCTGAGTGGCAGTTCGTAGATGATCTGGGCTCGCTGCGGACCGAGATATTCCGTGCTCTTGTAGATGCCTCGCCGATCCTGGCACAACTGCATGATCGTTCCCACATGCTGCGAAGGAACAATGTAGCTGACCTTCGCGATGGGCTCGCGGAATTCCTCAATGATCCCCGCGTCAGGGACATCCTGAGGATTATCGATCACCAGTTTGCGACCATCCGCGGTGATGATCTCATACGTCACGTTCGGCGCAGTCTGGATCAGGTCCATGTTCTGTTCGCCTTCCAGACGCTGCTGCACAATTTCCATGTGCAACATGCCCAGAAAGCCACAGCGGAAACCGAATCCCAGGGCGTCGGACGTTTCAGGAACAAACGAGAAGCTGGAGTCGTTCATCGACAGCTTCTGCAGTTCCTCACGCAGGTTTTCAAAGTCGGTCGCGTCGATCGGATACATCCCGCAGAACACCATCTGCTTTGGCTTCTGATAGCCTGGCAGAGCTTCTTCGGCAGGCGCATGAAACAGAGTCACGGTGTCACCGACGGTCACCTTGCTCAGTTCCTTCAACCCGGTCAGGATGTAACCCACCTGACCCGGTCCAAGTTCTTCACACGGCTTCATGTTCGGCCGGAACTGTCCGAGCTCCAGCACGTCGCTGACCATGCCTTCTCGCATGAAGCGAATCTTGTCGCCCTTCTTCACGCAGCCTTCGAAGATTCGAATGTACGTGATCACGCCGCGATAATTGTCATACTTACTGTCGAATACAAGAGCCTTGAGCGGCTTCTCGTTGGTGCCCTTTGGTCCGGGAATCCGCTGGATGATGGCTTCGAAAACGCTCTCAATGTTCATGCCAGCCTTGGCGCTGACACGAAGAGCGTCCGAGGCGTCGAGCCCAAGCACGGTTTCGACTTCTTCCAGAACTTCGTCGACGCGAGTCACCGGCAGGTCAATCTTGTTGACGACCGGAATGATCTCCAGATTCGAATTGATGGCGGCATAGGCATTGGCCACCGTCTGGGCCTGAACACCCTGAAACGCGTCGACCAGCAACAGCGCGCCTTCGCAGGCGGCCAGACTGCGGTTGACTTCATAATGGAAGTCAACGTGTCCGGGAGTATCAATCAGGTTCAGCTCGTAAACCTGGCCCTGAAACGTCCAGTTAATCGTGACCGATCGAGCTTTGACCGTGATGCCTCGCTCACGTTCAATGTCGAGATCGTCGAGAATCTGTTCGCGAAATTCTCGCTGAGTAATCGTCCCACTTTTCAACAGCAGCTGGTCAGCCAGCGTGCTTTTGCCGTGGTCGATGTGTGCAATGATGCTGAAATTTCGAATGAACTTCGGATCCATAGCTCAGCCACGTCCTGTGGAAATAGTAAAGGCCGACGAACATTCGCCGGCCTTCGATTTTCAGCAGGGAAGACCTGCAGATCCTGTCAGCGTGACATGAACACGACGACCGGACCAACGTCTACCTTCAGCATCACATCGTCAATCGTCGGCAGAGTCGTGACGATGATCTTCATCGAAGCCTTGTCGACCGACAGCCATTCGGCTGTTGGACCACTGGATGATTCGCCAATCGCATTATACAGCTTGCGGATGTTTGGACGATTGCGAATTGTGATGACGTCGCCTGGGCGAACCATGATGCCCGGCTTGTTGACCGTCTTGCCGTTCACCTGGAAGTGTCGGTGAACGATGCCCTGGCGAGCCTGTGGGCGAGTCAGTGTGAAGCCGGCACGTCGGACAACATTGTCCAGTCGTCGCTCGCACAGGATCAGCAAGGTCGCTCCGGTGTTACCGGCGGCTCGCTTCGCGATGTCGAGGTATCGGTACAGCTGCTGGTCACGCAGACCGTAGTAAAACTTGATCTTCTGCTTCTCGATCAAAGCGGCGCCGTAGGTGGTTTCTTTCTTGCGGCGCTTGTGCATCCCTGGTGGATATTCTTTGCGCTCGGATGCTTTGATCGATCCTGCGCTCTCGTAAACATTCATCCCCAGACGACGGTTAATGCGGCCCTTAGGCCCAGTGTAACGACCCATTTCCTGACAAAACTCCAAAAATTGACATCTGGCTCTGCACCATCTGACAAAACGCTCATCAGACCGTCACCGGTGCTTCCGTCAGGTTCCTGCTGCTGATGTCAGCAACTTGATTCCTGGTTGCAATGCAACCACCTGAGAAGCTCGACAGGCCTCACCGCAATCTGCGGCAGCGTGCAGAGAAAAGTCCTTGAATCCTCACGTTTTTGAGGAAAAAAGGAAGCGAGGAAGGGTATCGGCATACCAGCAGTTATTCAACATTGATAAACAGCCCGATCCCTGAATTGGCCGATTTTCGGAACCATTTTTGTGAATTCTTGTCTCTTCCTTGAGTCCATTTGTGCGTTTTAAGCCAAAAACACACAAAAACTCAAAACGGCCGGAGACTTCATTCCGGGCCTCGCCTTACACCGTCCTTTGTTCATTTCGAGGTTCATTTCGTCCATGAGCATCCCTCTGATCGTTGTTGACGCATTCGCTTCTGAGCCGTTTCGAGGTAACCCGGCCGCTGTTTGCCTGCTACCCGCAGCTCGTGACCAGCAATGGATGCAATCCGTGGCGACGGAAATGAATCTGTCCGAAACCGCGTTCGTCTATCCGGACGGTGAGCATCTTCGACTTCGCTGGATGACCCCGGCGGTCGAAGTCGATCTTTGCGGTCATGCGACCATCGCGGCGACTCATGCCATCCGTGAACTCCATTCGCTTGGAACGCTCCCACCTGAGATTGCCAAATTCTGGGTCAACGGCTCCGTGCAGTATCAAAGTCGAAGCGGAATCCTGACTGCGGAAAGCTCGGCCCACGGCATCACGCTCGATTTCCCTGCCACGAATGTCGAAGCCTGCGAACTGCCGGCGGGGACCGCTGAAGCTCTTGGTGTGCCTGCTGCCGATCTTCGCTTTGTCGGTCGATCCAAATTCGATTACCTCATTCAGGTCTCGTCGGCGGCAATTGTTCGAGTCCTTCAGCCGGACATGAAACAACTGGCGACGCTTCCCGTGCGAGGACTGATCGTGACGGCTCTCGGTGACGAATCCAGTCATGACTTCATCTCACGCTTTTTTGCGCCCGGTGCCGGCGTCGACGAAGATCCTGTCACCGGCTCCGCTCACTGCGCTCTGGCTCCCTTCTGGGCTCCGCATTTCGGCCGTGCGACTCTGTTTGGTTATCAGGCGTCCAAGCGTGGCGGCCTCGTTCGAATGGAACTCAACGGCAATCGCGTCCGCCTGAGCGGCAAGGCCGTGACCGTGTCACGAGGCGAGTTGGTGGTTTAGGGTTTTCAGTTTTCAGAGTTCAGTTTTCAGAGTTCAGTCGTGGGTCGCCTCACGGATTGTAACGGAAGGGCGCGAGCCCTCCGGTGAGTCTGCTACCGCATGTTGTAAAGGGCGGTTCACGGCCGAGGACAGCCGCTCTAGCGAAGGGATTTACCATGCTTGCTGGAAACATCACCTCTGCCCGCAGGATTTCTCTGGTGGAAGTTCCCGAGCCGGTACTTCCGTCCGCGAAAGAGGCTCCGGGACAGATGATCTTTCAGCCAGAGATGACCTGCCTGTGCGGTTCGGACCTGCCGTACTTCGACGGGAACTTCGAGGGCCATCCCATTGAGTATCCTCAACCCGTTGGGATGTCACTTCACGAAATGGTCGGGACGGTTGTGGCAACGAATGGCCAACGCTGGGCTCCGGGAACGCGAGTCCTGGCGGTGCCGGTCGGGCAACAGGGGCTGTTCGAACGCTTCGTCATTTCGGAAGACCGAGCCTGTGCGTTGATTCCCGGACTGCCAGATGAACTTGCCATGCTGGCTCAGCCATTTGGCACCGTCGTTCATGCTCTGAAAAAGCTGCCCAACATGATCGACCGCGATGTTGTCGTGCTGGGGCAGGGACCCATCGGTCAGATGTTTAACTGTGGCCTCCGAAACCTGGGGGCTCGGCGCATCCTTGGAATTGATCCCATCGAATCCCGTCTGTCGCTCAGCCAAACAATGGGGGCCACCCACACGATTTGCTCGAAAGGAATCGATGCCGCAAATGCGGTTCGAGATCTTCTGGATGGCCAGCTCGCAGAAGTGGTGATTGAAGCCGTGGGCCACCAGGCGCAGGCGTTCAACGATGCCGTCGAACTGGCTCGACCGAATGGCCAGGTCCTGATTTTTGGCGTTCCACCACACTCGATCGACGGCGTTGCACTTCGAGCGGCCATGTGGAAAAACCTGACGATCAGCACCAGCCTGCATCCGGATTTCGAACGCACGTTTCCTTTGGCCATGCAGTGGATTGCGGAAGGCCGAGTCAACCTGCGTCCGCTGATCACTCATCGCTTCCCACTGAGCGACATTCAGTCAGCCTACGATGTGTTTCGAGACCGAATCGATGGCGCTCAGAAGGTGCTTGTGGTCTTCCCGGCGTGGAAACAGTAGGGCCTTTCTGCCGGAAAGGCCTTTCGCCGTCAGGCGAACCTCGGATCTGGCTCGAGGAAGTTGCGATCCCGCTTACGCAGTTAGAATTACGCCGCGTGCTTTTGTCCACGTCGCCCATGAAGAACGTAGCACATGGCAAGGTCGCTGGTCGCGGCGTGGCCGCGAGGTGCCGCTCGGCAGGCGGCACCTACATGAATCGTTCTACGAAAGCAGCAGGCGCTCGTCGACGATGAACTGAATGAGTTCGTCAATCGACTCCGAGAACTCTTCTCGCATGTCAGGCTGTTCGACCCGCTCTGACGAAGTTTCTGGCTGTCGGTTCACAGCAGATTCGGCGATGAACAGCTCACGAGCATCCGCATGAGCGTCGTCGCGTAATCTGGTTGTGGTGTCAACCTCTTTACCGTCTTCGCTGCGTGACAGTTCTTCAATCTCGATCCACGCAAGTGCCAGTGCCTCGTCGGGCGATTGTTCGTCCGCAGCAGGTTCCGCGGCCGCGACGGCAAAGGAAAACACTGGTCCGACGAACGAGTTTCCGCTGCCATCAAACGCTGTGATCCATGCTCGATAACTGCCGGCTGCGAGATCCGTATCCGGAGTGAAGTAGACGTCCGTCAGGTTGCTGTGAGTCTGCAAAGGCGTCAGAGACGTGTCTGCAATGACCAGTTCGTAACTCTGGGCGCCGGCGACAGCCGTCCATGAGAACTGTGGCCGAGGAACACTGGGGGAGGCCGGAGGTCCCAGAACGCGAACGGCCTTCTGGAACTCAAAGCTCAGAGGCGTACTCCACGCGTACGAAACACCGTTCACGTCCTTGGCGCGAATCCACGCTCTATACGAGCCTACCGTCAGAGACGGAAGTGACAGCGTTGTTGCGGCGACGTTGGTGTTGCGAACAAACTGAGTCGTGTTCGTTGTGAGGTTGTCGACCCAGACGTCATACGCGGTGGCTCCACCCACGGCTCCCCACGAGATCGTTGCGGTGGTCAGGAAGCTGATCGCATTGGCCTGCAGGTTGTCCGGGCCATAACTGACGTTGATGATTCCCTGATTGCTCCACTGAGTCAGGTCGCCTCGACTGTTGCGGGCTCGGACCCAGACACCGTACTTGCCAATCGCAAAATTGTCGACGGCAAGACTGTTGGTCGTTACGTTGGTGTTTCGAAGATACTGCGAAGTTCGTGATGTCAGCCGATCGACCCAGACGTCATACGACGATGCTCCTGGAACATTGCTCCAGGCAATCGTAAAGGCCTTCGAAGGTTCGGTCCGGCCGGAACCAGTCACTGTGGGAATCGGGCGAGTCTGCCAGACTCCGGAATTGCTCCACAGACTTGCCAGGCCACCGGAAGTGAAGCCTCGCACCCAGACGTTGTACGTGCCAATTCCCAGGTCAATCGTCGGCGTGTAGGAGGTCGTTGTGATCCCCGTCACGTTGACGACTTTGCTGGCTCCGGTCGTCGCATTGTTAATCCAGATCTCATACGTTGCGGCGTTGGAAACTCCTGTCCATGTAAACGTCGGTCGTGCCGTTGTGACGACCTGAGTCACGCTGGTGAATGACGGGGCATTGTTGTCGGTGACGCTGATGGTGGAGATTGCCGAGGAGTATCCGTTGGCGGTCGCATTGATCTGCACAATCTGTGTTCCGTCAATCACCGTGTCGTTGACGGAATTGACGGTGAACTGAGCCGAAGTCTGTCCGGCAGGAATCGTGATCGATGCCGGGACCGTCAGTTCTGAAGTGTCGTTGGAACTCAGGTTGACCGTAATCGCAAAACTTGTGCTGCCGTTTCGAGTGACCGTGACGGTCGTGGAGGTCACGGCTCCAAGTTCATTGATGGTGTTCAATGCAGCGGTGGCGGTGAGAGAAACGTTGGACTGATTGAGCGTGTCAAAGTCCACCTTCACATTATCTGTTCCGACGGTGACCTGGCGAGTCGAATAGCGAGTCACTCCGTTCACCAGGTACTGGGCGGTCACGTTGTAGTTGCCTGCCGGAACAATCACACCGTAGGCTCCCGAAGAACCGATGGTGTCCGTGTATATCGCACCGGTCGAGATGTTTGTGGCCGTCACCGTGCCAGCTCGCATCGATTCGCCAATGTCGTAGAAGCTGTTGGTGTTGGAGTCTGTGTAGACGACACCGGTGATGTACGGACTCAGTCCTCGGATCCCAAAGTTCTCCGTGACCATCGCCGCGTTGTAGTTGACGTTATCTGTGTGGCGATACTGACCGTACTTGACCCCCATGCCGACTTCTTCGTACGGCGGGTTCATCATGTTCTCGCGATGGCCAGGGCTGCGGAACAGCGATTCATGGCGATCGTAGACAGCCTGGTTCTGGTCCAGAGTCCCGGTCGTTCCGCCCCACGCGATGTTCTCGCCGACAGTGTCAACGGGATAGCCGGCCGAAAGAGCCCGTTCACCAGCGCCGTTGGTGGTTCCCAGGGTTGTGTGACTGAAGTAGTCTCGGTCCAGCATGTCATCGGAATGCAGTCGAGCGGCTGTCACAAGAGCCTGATGCGGAGCGAGTGGCTGCTTGGCCTGAGTCGAGATGGTTCCCGCGGCCAGTCCCTGATTCAGGGGAATTCCAAATCGAGCGGCTTCAGCTGCCGGATTCGCCCTCGCGCGGTTAACCAGCTCCAGAAGCAGCTGCTCCTGATCGGTCATGTTCGCGGTTAACAGCAGTCGCGGTTCAAGTGCATCAATCGCCTGAACACTTCTGCGTGTGCGAAGATTGCTGCGTCGTGAAGATGAACTTTGATTGGTCCGTCGTTTCCAGAACATCTCGATTCCCCACAAGGACGGATCGCCCTTGACCCAAAGGAGCCTGCCAGCTCGTGGCCAAATCGCCGCTCACGTAGTTCGCTTTCTGCCAACATGCTCGCACCGTGCTCGCATGACGCAGAGTCCGCCTGGCGGAACTGCGACCTCCACTGACTCGGAATTCAGACGAGAGGCCGACGGTTTTCAAACTGAACAATCTGCCCAGTTTCATTCTGCAACATGCCCGGCATTCCGCCGAGCATTCCGGCCAGAAACTGCGCTTCCTCAAAAAATCGGCATCTGACGAGCAGCATCTGCACGCCGCAGGATGCCTCAGGTGGCGGAAAGGCCCAAAAATGTTGCCTTTTTTCAACCAGCAGTGTCCCCTGGGCTTCCTGGTCTCCCTGCCTTAACTTGGGCCTCAGGTCAGACGCAGGACCGGTCGGCCAGCCCCTGTCATGGACTTGGATCTTTCGGACGGGACGATTTCGCTCTGACTCTGCGGCGAAGGTTGGCGGTTCCTTCGCCGGTCAGCTTCAGATACGTATCCTCGGGAAGGCCTTCCAGTGTCTGAAAGAAGGCATTTTGGGGTGGCTGATTGCTCACCTTGAAAACGGCCGTCCCTTCATCGACTTCATCAAACATCGCCACGTACGCCATGGCAATTCCACGGTCGGAAACCGCCTGGAACTGTTCTGTGAAGAATGCTCCCCGGCGTCTTGGAATGGTGGCCTTTTCGGACCCTTTGCCCTGCAGGTTCGTCCAGCTGAATCCAGGATAGATGACGGGCATGTAGTCAATGTTGTGGCGTCCAGTCTCCTGGAGATCAGCGTCCCAGTAATGTGTCGCGGCCACTTTGCTGTTGTCTCGAAGTTCGTAGTTGCCAACATTCCATGGACTAATGACATCCAGACGACGAAAGGCTCGAGCCCACTCGGGATCCTCGACGGTCCGCCATGGCCATTCACAGCCTCCAACCAGCGTGACTTCCGTGGATCCGTCCTGCCGGAACACATCAATGATGCGATGAGCGACTTCGGCAGAGAATCGATCGTGAAAGAAGCCCCAGACAAATACGACAGGCTTGCCATTATGATGAAGATACATGGGATCCTGAGTCAACTTCTTCACCGTGGTCAGTTCTGTCCAGTCCTTCTCAAGCATGCTCGAAATCCGGTTCGGATCTGCTCCGGTCATGTCGTAACAGATTGCGTAGGTTCGACCATGAGTTTCCGCGGAGCTGCGAACATTCGAAAGCACGCTGTCAAAGGACGGGCGGTGCATCGTGACAAGAAATCTCTGCAGAAAGATGCCGTCAATGCCATACTCCTTCATCCAGTGAAAATGCCGGTCGATTGTTTTGGGATGAACGGAGCTAAAGAGTTTCGCAGGTCGCCCGCTCGCGTCGGTCAGCGCCGGAACGTCGAATAATTCTTCGCTGGAATACTCACGAGTGTCCGGCCACATTTCGACGGTCAGGCTTTCCGGAGTCACCTGGTCGCGTTGACGACTCCAGTGGAACCACCCTTCGTCTGTGCCGTCGCCTGCGCAGCGAAACCAGCCCTGATAGCCGCACAGAACTTTGCCATGCAGGGTCGTCGCATCGATCCGTTCTGCGACACCGGAGGCGGGTTTGGCGGGGGAAACCTGTTGAACGTTCACCTGTTGAGCATTCAAGGTTTGTCCGGTGGCCATCAATCCTCCGGCCAGCATCGTTCCGATGATCACTCGCCGGAACATCGCCGCGGCTGCGACCAGAAAGGAAGAATTGCGAAGGAGGCAATCGGAGATCACGGAAAACTCACGTTCCGGAGGTGTGGAAAATCAACAAGCCGGCGCCGGATCGTAAAGACTGTGTTCCAAAATCAGAATTCACTCGCAAACATGCCTGAACAACCGAAAATCGCATCGCATGGGACGTTCTGGGAAACCGGAGGGCTCGGGATCTTTCGTTCGTTGTGGAATGAAGAAACCGGAGGGCTCGCGCCCTTCCGCTAGTTGTGGAGAGACGGTTTGGACGTTGTGCGATGACTTGGCTCGGCAAATCCCGGTTTTGTCGCCAGGCGAATTTCGCGTCGGACGAACAAGTTCCGGGCCTGACCATTCTTCGATATCCTGGATATCACTGAGTACTTTCCGTGGTTGCCAAACAGAAACGACGCAAGACCATCGGCGCTGTTGCCATTGTCGCTCTCAGCGGCCTGGGGCTCTACGCTGCGCAGCGCGAATCCCTGGAGTCGCAGGGCAGCGTTGGTGCATTGACCACGGATCTGGCTCAATGGGTCGCGGGACGAACGTCCGAGCTCGATGCCAGGGCCGCCGAATATGTCGTGCTGGCTCCGGGAGATCCCGTGTTTCTGCGAATGGCAGACGGGTCGCTTCAGCAGGTGGGGCGAGTCCGCAATCACTTCTACAAGGAACGCGATCCGGCCTACACTCAGCAGGCGACCATCATTCTCGACCGGCAGGCTCTTGCGGTTGTCCAGAGCGGCGCGGTGCTGGAATACTACGAAACGCCATCCTCATTGAACTGGGTGGCAAAGACTCTGCTGTCACCGGAGCGTCAGCAGCAGATTTCCGCCTTGATTGCTCGCGACTGGGAGACTCATCGTGAGGAAATCATGACGCAGCTGCAGCCTGTTGTGGAGAAGGCTGTGGAGCGATCGGTGGCGGCCTTCGAGGCGGAACTTCCCAACAGCCTGAAAAGACACCGGGAGGATTTTGATCGGATCGCGGATCGATATCAGTCCGAGATTATTCGGCAAAAGGTCGTGCCGCTGGTCCGGGAAGAGATCCTGCCGATCGTCGAAGAAGAAGTTCGCCCTGTCGCGATGGAGCTGGGAAAGCACTTGTGGGAACGAGTATCGCTGTGGTCCTTCACCTGGCGTTATCTGTACGACGTGTCTCCATTGCCGGAACGCAATGCGGTCAAACGCGAGTTTGATCGGTTCATGCAGGACGAAGTTCGCCCGGCGCTGGAATCGCGTTCGGACGCGTTCGTGCAGGTGACCGAACGGATTCTGTCGCGCATCAGTCGCAACGAAAAGGTCCGTTCTGTTGTCCGCGAAAGTCTGCGTTCCGCCGCAACAGACTCCGAGCTGCAGCAGGTGGTCTGGTCCATCATGAAGGAGAGTATTCTGGAGAACGCCACTCTGCGTTCATCGCTCCAGGAGTTCCTCGACAGCCAGGAAGTTCAGGATGTCCTGAAATCCGCAAGCATCAGTTTTGAACCCACAGCCCGGGAAATCGGCGAAGCCGTATTCGGCAACCGAGACAAAGGCATCACCGAATCGTTCGCACGCACCATGCGAACTCAGATCCTGATGAAAGACCGCCGCTGGCTGGTCCTCGTCCCGTCCCCCGGCGTCTCCCCAACAACCCCGCTCGAAATCCTCCCGGGCATCGAACCCATGGAATTCCCCCTCGAATTCCCCACCGTCGAACAAAGCCCGCTAACCCCGTAGGTCCTTTCTGCCGGAAAGGACCTTCGCCGCCAGGCGAACCG
>CAZIGZ010000148.1:0-15378 GCA_964538835.1 uncultured Chitinophaga sp.
GTTACCTGCAACTGGTGGACTGGACCGGCCGGCAACTCAAGAAGGACAAGCCCGGGGCGATCTCCAAAGGCCTGCCCGAGATCCTGTCGCGTCTCGAGTGTTCAGTCGATACCTGGGTCGAGATGGTCCGCAGCTTCCGCAAGATGTTCCGGACGGAAGCCGGCAAGCCGGAGGTGCTGGCGGGAGTCAGTTCCCTGCGACGGTCCTGCCGGGTGGCCAATCAGCGGGGCTAGGGCGGCGCAAGCACGACGGAGAAAGACAGTGTTTTCATTGATGGAATCAACACAGGTGGCTGGCACCTTGATAAGGAAACGACTGGGTCGTAGACGGGCAGGGAAACGGCTTAGGCTCGGAGGCGGCGTTTGGCGGCGGTGCGGCGGACGAATTCGTCGCCAAGGACTCCGATGAGGATCACGGCGCCGATCACGGGGTACTCCAGAGATTGTGGAATCTGAAGCAGTGTGATCATGTTGTTCAGCACCTGCATGACAGCGGTGCCAATGATGACTCCGAAAATCGACCCTTCGCCACCTCGAAGGCTGCAGCCCCCGAGGACAGCGGCGGCGATTGCGTAAAGTTCGTACGAGTTTCCGAAGCTGGATGGCGAGACAGAGGTCGAGTCCAGTGCGAACAGCATGCCTCCAAGAGAGGCCAGCATCGTACAGATGACATACGCGATCAGCGTGACTCGGCCGGTGTTGATTCCACTGAACCGAGCGGCTTCTTCGTTGCGACCGAGCGCCAACAGGTAGCGACCAAGAACAGTGCGACCAAGAAAGACGGCCGCCACAATCCCGATGCCTGTCAGGAGGAAGAATGGGATTGGAATACCAAAGACCATTTCTGAACCACGGTAGACCAACCCGACTCGACCAGAAGCCACTGGGCCCAGAACTTCCTGTAGTTCACCGAATCCCGCCGGATTATCTCCAGTCAGCCATCGCGAGATACCTCGATAAATCAGCAGCGCACATAACGTCACGACGAACGGCTGCAGCTTGACTCGTGTCACAAGAATGCCATGAATAAACCCGAGCGTCATCCCGGCCAGCAGCACGATCGTGATGGCCACCGGAATCGACGTCCGCTGGTGTCTCTTCAGAAGGATGGCGAATGCATCTGCCCCATACTTGTCACCGGGGTTCTTTGCCAAAGTGATCCGAGTCTCTTCGCCTTCTGTGCTCACCGCTGTGATCTTCTGTGTCGTGACCGCTCCATCGGCCTTCACGAGCTGCAGCTGGTCGCCTGCTTCGACACCGGTGTCGGACGGTATCGTGACGACCGATGCGTCACTCGCCTCCAGCTTCCGAATCGGCACAGCCACAGCCAGCTTTCCATCTTTCTCATCCCGCTGCAGTTTCTCACGGACCTTGATCAGTGTCCCCTGATTTGCGGCCGAGACAGAATCCACAGTCATGATCACCCCGGAACCAACTCCGCCGGTAAAGCGAACTGTCATTCCCGGCTTCAAAGTCTCCGACGCACCGTCGAGCAAGACGGATTGCTCCGCTGCGGACACCTGCACGACCGACAGTGACTCCGTCGGCAGATAGTCTACCTTGAGCAGAATCGAAAGAAGCACACCACTGAGACACACTGCAGAGCCAATCGAAAGATCGATCCCGCTCGTAATGATCACGAACGCAACACCGATTCCGAGGACACCAAAGAGAGACAGTCGATTCAGAAGGTTCTGAATATTGCCTGGCTGCAGAAACTTAGACGTCCCAAGATTCCACCACGGATCCGACGTGGCAAATGCAAGGCATGTGCACAGCACGATCAGCACAGTCAAAATGCCGAGAATTTTGCCCTTCATCGTCGTCCCGTTCTCTTCGTTCAATCTTCATCATGAGACTCATGAACGGTCAATGTCCATGGTCTATCGTCTATGGTCCAAAGCCTGTTACGTATGCCCCGTTGCCAGATGCATGATGCTTTCTTCCGACAACTGTTCTCGACTCAGTTCGCCCGTGATTCGCCCCTCGTGCATCACGATGACTCGATCACTCATCCCGATGACTTCTTCCAGTTCGCTGCTGACGAACAGAATGGCGATCCCCTGCCCTGCCAGCTCATCCATCAGCTGATAGATCTCCTGTTTCGCCCCGACATCGATGCCTCGAGTCGGTTCGTCCAGCAACAGAACTCGCGGCTTCATGGCCAGCCATTTCCCGAGCACAACCTTTTGCTGATTTCCCCCCGACAGATTACCGACACGATAAGTATCTGCCGGAGCTTTGACTCGCAGACGCTGACTCATCTCCGCCGACTGCTGCTGCTCTGCAGCGAAGTTCAAAAAGCCGGCTCGTGAATGCTGATGAAGCGAAGCCAGTCCGATGTTCTGGCGAATCATCATGTCCAGCACAACGCCCTGCTGCTTGCGATCCTCGGGGACCAATGCGACACCGGCGGCGATGGCATCTTTCGGCGATTTCAGCTCAACGCGTTTCCCGTCCACTTCAATCGAACCACTGACGGGTGCATCCACGCCAAACAGCGTTCGGAGCATTTCGGTACGGCCTGCACCCACGAGTCCGGCAACACCAACAATCTCGCCGGCTTTGACGGACAGATTCAACCGATGCTTCGGCCATGTCGCCGTCACAACATCCTTCACTTCAATCGCAACCTCGCCTTTCGGGTGGGGGTTGCGAACAAAGAAGCGAGAAATGTCCCGGCCAACCATGAGCCGTACGAGACTGTCATGAGTCACTTCACCGCGGACAAGTTCACCCGCGTTTTCACCGTCTCGCAGAACAGTGACTCGGTCAGAAAGATCCTGCACTTCGGCAAGTCGGTGTGAGATATAGACGATGCTGACACCGGCCGCCTTCAGGTCTCGAATCACCTGAAAGAGGTTTGCCGATTCACCGGCGGAAAGGCTGGATGTCGGCTCGTCCATGATCAGAACTCTGGCATGGATCGAAAGTGCCTTGGCAATCTCGACCATCTGCTGCTGACCAACAGTCAGTTCTTTCACCAGAGTTTTGGGGGAAACGTTCAGTCCGATGCGCTTCAGCAGCGTGGCCGAGCCTTCATTGATCTGGGCATTATTGATCAGACCAAATCGCCGAGGCTCACGGCCCAGAAAAATGTTGGCACCAATTTCCAGGTTGTCGGCCAGGTTCAGTTCCTGATGAATGATGGCAATCCCATGATTCATCGCATCACTGACCGAGCCGAACTTCCGGACCTTGCCATCCACGAGCAGCGTTCCAGTATCCTGACTCTGCACACCTGCCAGGATTTTCATCAGCGTGCTTTTGCCCGCACCGTTTTCGCCCACGACCGACAGCACTTCTCCCGGCATCACGCGCAGGCTCACGCCCTTGAGCGCTTTGACGCCGGGAAAAGACTTCACGATGTCGCGGACTTCAAGCCGCGGTGCTTCGGACACCATTGGCCGGTTTCTCCACCATCGGTAACGTCCGATGGGGTAGGCTCAAGACGAGTGGAAGTGAATCCTGAGTGACTCGCCGGAAGCGGGAAGGATCAGGAAAGAACCAGACGATCGACAACCGAATTGTTGTTAACGGATCGCGTGCAAAAATCAGGAGACTGGCATCCCCGCTCGCCGGAACACACGAACGCGATTCGCGTTCGTGTGCGGAGGCGCGAATGGCCGGTTTGTTACTGACCTTTCAGGCGCTTCAGTTCTTCCCAGTACTTTTCGACGTTTTCGCTGGTGATCGCGCGAGGAGCGATGTCGATGTACTTCGATTCCGGAATCACGCCTTTGTTGCCTTCGAGCAGTTCCTTCAAAACTCGAACTGACTGGAAGCCATACTCGTAAGGATTCTGAACGACCGTGCCGGCACATTCGCCGTCTTTGATCGCCTGCAGAGTCACATCGTTTTCATCGAAGCCCGCCAGAGCAACCTGCTTCAGTTTGTTGGCTTTCTTCAGAGCCTGATAACAGGCCGGTGGATTGTATTCGAAGAGGCCCGCGATGCCCTTCAGTTCCGGAAACGTCACGAGTGCATCTTCACACTTCTGAAGTGCCACCTCGGGTTTGCCCTGGTCTGTGACTGTTGCCACGATCGTGAACTTGTCGCCCTTGATCTCCCCTTCGGTCGGGTCGAAGGCATCCGGCTGAGCCTGATAGAAGTCGATCTTGCGGTCACGGCCCAGAAGAACGTCAATCACGCCCTGGCGACGATACTTGCTGTTATCCTGTTCAAGACGTCCGATACACAGCAGAACCTGCCCGCCGTCCGGAAGAGCGTTCTTCAGAATTTCACCGCAAGCGCGGCCTGCTGCGTAGTTGTCCATACCGATGTAAACGAGACGATTGGACTTGGGAGCATCGGAGTCATGTGTGATCAATGGAATCTTGTCTCCGATGGAGTTGATCCACTCCACCTGATTGTCGGCGTCGAGCGGGCTGATCGCGATAGCTTCGATGCCGGTCGTCATGACGTCTTCCACCTTCTGCTTCTGAACCTGAGCCGAAGCCTCGGGCGGCATGATCACCTGAACGTCAATGTTGAACTCTTTCGAAGCCGCAACGCAGCCAGCCTCAGCGATCTTCCAGAAGTCCGCAATTTGATTTGTCACGAACGCAACAGAACGCTTCTTTCCGGTGCCGGACTCCGGTGATTTGGCATCGCCAGTCGTCTTTGCGTCTGACTTGCCGTTGTCCGTTTTTGCGGCTGGATCTTCAACCTGACAACCGGCAATCGCCATTGCGATGACGGCGAACCAAGTGAGACGAAACTTCATGACGTGGATTCCTGTAGTGAGATTCGTACGTCTGCGAAGCTTCGCAGACCGGGTGGGACGACGATTTCTGTTCCTGCCAAACTGAACTCTGCCGGCTTCAGACGTTCGCGACATTCGGTCGAGTTATGGCAAAACAGACGCTTTTCTTCAGCCGACACCATAAATTCGAGCATCAGTCGGGTCAAACCAAGGCCACATTCTGTACCGGTGAATCGCGGAATCGCTCGAATCTGCCCCATCCTCCCGGCCCATGATCTGCAAATCGGGGAATCGTCGGCAGAGTTTGGACTGCACAGCCGGTCAGCAGGTTGAAACGTACCGATCTCGTGTTACATTCTGGCGGTCTTTCTCGCGTACCCGCCTTTCGGGACGGAAGAGAGTGTTGACAGTTTGGTTTACCGGACCTGTGTGAAGTACTTGTTTGATCGCCCAAAGCTGAAGAATCAGCTGCGGGGAGCCTGAATGTGTCTCTGGGCCTGTTGAAGTCATCTCTATCGTTGACTGCCTTATGCTGTTGCTGGGACTAATTCTGTTTCTGCTGGGCTGCCTGACCGGTGTGGCGATATTGCTGCACAGTGGAACAGGCAGTCAATTGCCATGGAATTCCGGTCGAGTGCTCTCAGGCATTCTTCCGGAAGTTGTGGCAGCCCCTGCAGTCTGTCTTTTGCCCTGTCGAGCGACCGGACCGCCCGGTGTGCAAATGCGGCAGGAAGGCGAAGCAGCCCGCATCAGGATTCTGACAGGGTTCTCCCGCAATCAGAGATTCTCCTCGCAGACTCATCGGCTTCGCTGATCAATCAGTAGTTCGTGCCTGATAACAGGCAGCAGGGACCGTTCAGATTCAGAGGACGTGTCCATGGATAATCCGTTGATCGTCGGCTTTCTGGCCATGATCATCGGGGTTGTCGTCGGCTACTTTGCGGATCGACTGATCAAAGGTAGCGCGTACAAGACCCGAGATGACATCATTCGAGATGCTCAGCGTGATGCTGACAACCTCCTGAAGGATCAGGAGTTGAAACTGAAGGAAGAGATGCTGAGGCGCCGTGAAGCGCTGGAAGCAAAGATGGAAGAGAGTCACGCGCAGCTGCGTGAACGCGAACGAGAACTCGACAAGCGCGAGGCTCACCTGGAAGAACAGCAGGATTCCTTCCGCAAGAAGGAAAAGATGCTCCAGGCGACTCAGCAGAAGCTTGCGGAACGTACAAAAGCTCTGGACGCCCGCGAAGGCGAATTGAACCGCCTGCTGAAGGAAGAACAGGAACAGCTCTACAAGATCAGCGAACTTTCCCGTGATCAGGCAACCGAACAGCTGCTGAAACGTCTGGATCGGGAACTGTCTGATCAGACGGGCGCGATGATCATGAAGCATGAAGCCGAAGTGAAGGCGGAGTGCGAGCGAAAGGCGCGAGAGATCATTGGCATGGCCGTTCAGCGATACGCTTCGGCTCACACGTCTGAGACAACGGTATCGACCGTCGACATCCCAAGCGATGAAGTCAAGGGCCGCATCATTGGACGTGAAGGCCGCAACATCCGCGCGTTTGAAAAAGCGACCGGCGTCGACGTGATCGTGGACGATACTCCGGGAGTCGTCATCGTATCGGCCTTCGACAATGTCCGACGCGAAATCGGCAAGATGTCGCTGGTAAAGCTGATTCAGGACGGTCGTATTCATCCGTCACGCATTGAAGAAATCGTGGCAGAAACGACCAAAGAAATGGAAGACCATATTCGCCGTCTGGGAATGCAGGCGTGTGAAGAAGCCGGTGTCCGCGGGCTTCATCCGAAGATCATGGATCTGATGGGAAGGCTGCATTTCCGAGTCAGTTACAGCCAGAACGTCCGTCAGCACTCCATCGAAGTGGCTCATCTGACCGGCATGATGGCCGAGCAGCTGGGGCTCGATGGCACGCTGGCTCGCCGCTGCGGATTCCTGCATGACATTGGAAAAGCGGCCGACCACGAAATGGAAGGCGGACATCCGGCTGTCGGTGCAGAACTTCTCAAGCGATATGGTGAAGGCCAGGAAGTCGTTCATGCGGCGGCTGGCCATCACGATGATATTCGCCCCGAGTACATCTACACGGTTCTGGTGGCGGCTGCTGACGCCGTCTCTGCGGCTCGACCGGGGGCTCGTCGTGAAACTCTTGAGAAGTACGTTCGACGTCTGGAAGAGCTGGAGGCACTGGCCTGCGGATTCCCGGGAGTCGACCATGCGTTCGCTGTTCAGGCTGGTCGGGAAATCCGAGTGATCGTGGACTCTGCCCGAGTTAATGATCGTCAGGCTTCCAGAATGAGTCGGGATATTGCTCACGCGATCGAACAAACGCTGACGTATCCTGGCGAAATCAAAGTGACCGTCCTGCGTGAAACCCGGAATGTTGAATATGCCCGTTGATAACGAAGTGCTTCGTGATCTCCTGGGTTATCTGAATTTCTCTCAGGGATCACCAGGCAACCGATTTCGAGTGTGTCTGAACCAGCTGTTTCTCGATCCGTCGGTCACAGCTGGTGCAGAGGCACTGCGAGACTATCTGCTTGCTCAGCTTCGGAAGCTGTCTGAGGCCGGGGATGTTGCCTGCTCGGATCCGACTCAGGCGGCCGCCATCATTCAGCTGACGCTGGATGAACTGCTGCCCGCGTATCGACAGCATCATTCCGATCTGCTGGGTCATCTTCAGCCGGAAGATTTCTTCACGCCGTTTCTTCTGGCGAGGATGTTTGAAGCGGCACTGGCGGTTCGAGCTGAAGCACCAGCAGCTTCGCGCGACAAACAGATCAGCATGGCCCTGCGCCGACTGAATCACTTTGTGGGGTACCGACCGGTGGCTGTTCTGGAAAACGGACGGCGCAGCGAGGTGTATGATCACGAACGATTCTGTCCGGTCCCGCTGTACTTTGCCGATGTCGGTGCGGCCAATGGACCGTTCGCGGAGATCATCAACGCGACAATTGCCTTCATGAAGGCGCTGCCGGAAGACCTGGTCGCCTGTTCGCATTTTTCGCTCGAACGGCTTTCCGAACTCGCTCTGGACGTCAGGTCTCATGACCACCTGCATCCGGTCAACAAACGCACGAACTATGTGTTCGGCGAATGGGATCCGGAAGAAATTGACACCAAGGGGTTTTATCGTCGATTCGTCATTCGCCGCCTGATTCTGGATTCATTGCTGGACTGGGTTCGCTCCGAAGGCAATGCGTCGGACCCGGAGCGACTGTATGATGCATCCGCGGTGCTGGCCGGAACTATTCTGATGGCATCCGCAATCAGCGGCTCTGGTCCTCAGACGTATGATTCCAGCGTGTCGCTCACGTCCCTGCTGCCCGTGGTGGCTCGACAGCGTGACAACTTTTATCAGCGACTGCTGGATTCTGCGAAGGGCGAACGAGCCAAGCGACTGAAGAAACTGGCCGCAGAGGCACGCCAGCCGTTCGGTCACGTCCGTCATGAACTGAACATGTACCTGGCCAAGTATGGCGCCGACCAGGTTCAGCATCGACATTTGTCCTGGATGTTTGCTCGCATGGGCTTTGAAAAGGCCAGCCGCGAAGAAGCCTCCGTCATCCCATGTCTGTCGGCTCGCTTTGAATCGGAAATTCAGGCGCGCATCGTCATGGTGCCGCGTGCTGTCAGATCCGGAGAACTGGATACGGCCCGACGCCTGATTTCCGAAGTCATGGACCTGCTGCATCGAGGCATTCATTGTGGCGGCCTCGTCGATCCATGGAACATTCTTGGCTTCCAGGGACTGTTCCCGCTGTTCTTTACCCGCGAAGATTCCATACCCGATTCGCGAGTTGAAGTTCTGCTGGACATCATGGGACAGATCTTTGATGTCTGTTCGCTGACCATGAGCGAAGCAGCAGCCATTGGACGCAAGGACGTTCATGATTCCGTGCTTCAGGACTTCCGATCCCTTGCTGAAGAATGGGACGCCTACGCCACAACCACGGTCAACGATCTGACTCATGTGGAAGGTGCAAAATCAGTCGAAGCCGCCGTGCAGGTCGCGCGGGTTCTTGCAGACTGGCGTGAAGCCGGCGAATCCGCAGGCGACATCTCGTTCTGGCGTCAGCACGTGGAAGACTTCAATGCGACCAGCAGCTTTGCTCAGGTCGTTTCCGCCCTGCTGGAACGCAAAGACCACGTGGCCGCGATGGGTCTGATCATGCAGTGGCTGAGCCGTGCGGATTCTGTTCCACTCGAAAACGGCCCGCATTCGATTCATCGCCTTCTTCATCGACTGCTGACCTGCATCTGCGATCAGTCCGATCCGACGCAGCGCTGGAACAGCTTGCGACGGTTCTTTGCCTTCATGGAAGCCAACGCTGGCGAATTCTGGGACGTCCCGAGTCTCAGCGAATTCGTGGCTCAGCGCAAGAAAGGTGGCAAGGGTCAGAAGAACGCCAAGGATGACCTGGACCTCGAACATCTGTTTGACGATGACTCCGAAGAGAACATTCTGGAAGCCGCATGGGATGAAGTGACCTACCGCGATTCGACCGACGACGGAAATGCGGCGGACACGATGGATGGTGCGTCGGCTCCGGGGACGACGGAGTTCGAAATTCTCTATCGCCAGATCGAGCCTCGGCTGAAGTTTCTGCATTCCGTTGGCTCATTGTGGGGCATTGCGGCCGTGTGGGTTTCGCGATCCACGGCCGGAGCGGAAGCCGCCGAAGATCAGAAGGAAAATCTGCGAGACTGGCTGTCGGCAATTCGAGGCAGGCTGCACGGGCTAGGTGAACTGGTCCGCGAAGTTCGCGACTACGAAATCTCCGTGATGAACTCCGGGCTCGAAGGCAATATCGAATACGACATTCAGATGCAGTGTCGGTTCCTGCTGATGCAGAACGCACTGTCGACGACCGTCGAATTTCTGATGGCCGAACGACTGATCGGTGCGGTCATTGCAGAAGATCCGGAAGGGAACAAGGAAACCGCGTCTCTGGACAAGCAGGTTTCTCGCATGTTCACGGCCGTGTTTGCTCGTGATCCTGAAGCGGCGCGCAAGTGCTTTCCTCAGCTTTGCCGGGAGTTGCGAAAGCGACCGCTGCTGTATGTTCCGTTCGAAAACGGCGGACAGCCCGCGGCGATTCTGAAGGCCAGAACGCTGCAGTCGGTCATTCGAGTTCTGCTCAGCCAGCTGCCGCGCCTGGGTCTTCTGGTCGAGACTTTTGAATTGCTTCAGACAGCGCTGCAGATGGAACGCACAATTCGTCCTGCAGGTCAGGCGGTTACGGAATTCGATCGTTTGTTTCGTATCGGACTCAGCAGTTCCGTCGAAGCGATTCTGCAGTCAGCCAGTCGGTGGAAATCCGATGGTCCTCAGCGAGTCAAAAACATCTTCAAGCGACTTCAGCGTCTGCTGGATGCCTACTCCGACCTGTGGACTCGACACAGCGGATCAATGCGACTGTCAGTTGTTGAAGATCTGCATGATGATGACTTTGCCGGCGACGTGCGTGAGTTCATTGAATCGTATGGCGAAGATCTGTTCCACACGCGCATGCTGACGCTCGGGAATGCTCGCGCGATCCTGCACCACGGAGCGGAGTCGCTGTTCAAGGAACTTTCTGAAACGATCGCTCTGACTCAGAATGTGAAGATTCTGGACGATCTGGAAGAAGGGGTCCTGGATCGCGAAGACGCTGTGGAACTGTCCGAGTTTGTCTACGAATGCGTGGTTGACAACTTCGACCGCTTCCTCGAATACAACACGACGACGACTCACTCCGACTACGGCAACCGGCTGTACTGCCTGCTCGACTTCCTGCGCATTGAAGCGCTGTATGATCGTTTTGAATGGAACACAATCCCGTGGCAGGTGGCTCACGAGACGATGGCTCGAAAAGGTGAGCTGGATATTGCGGCAGCGGTGGAAGACTACGTCGCCGATGAGTCTCGCAGTATCGCCGCGTCATTCGTTGATGAACTGGTAATGCTGGAAGCCGAGTATGGTGTTCGCCTGCCAGCGCTTCATGATCATGTGAACGAACGTGTCGTCGGGGCACTCGCGCAGAACAGGATGGCGGCGCTGGTTCCGATGTCATGCCCGGGTGTTGGCGGCGTTTCACAGTCTCAGGCAGAAACCAACTTTCAGACTCTTCGCACTGAGATTGCGGACTTCATGAGTGCTCGGATCGGTTCCGGCATTGAGCCGCCGGAATGGATGCAGCGACTGGCCAGCGAACTGGATCGTGCTCAGGAGGTTCGTCCCGGGGTTCTTGCGGATTCTCTGATGGACGGTGACTTCCAGAAACTGACTCAGAAGAATATCGACGAACAGCTTTCCGGGATTGGTCGTTTGAACGATGCCGCAGGAAGCGGGATGTGATCCTATGGACGTTCTACGAGGATCGTCCTTCCGCAGTTGTGTCTTTGCATGCGGCCTGATGATGGCTGTGCTTTTCTGTGGCCATTTTTTGAAGGCACAGGAACCACTCGCTGAGGCTGCTGCAGTCCGGACTGAGACGACGCACACCAATGAAACGGCAGCTACGGCGGCAAAACTGACCGTGTTTCAGGCCATCGTGCTCGGTCTTGTCGAAGGGGCAACAGAGTATCTGCCGGTCAGTTCCACAGGACATCTGCTGATCGCAGAGCATCTGCTGGGCATGGATGGTGACGAACAGCAAAAGGCCGCCGCTGAATCTCTGGCGATCTGCATTCAAAGCGGCGCGATCCTGGCAGTTCTGTTGCTGTACGCTGGACGAATTCGCCAGTTGCTGAAGGGCGTTCTGGGCAAAGACAGGGACGGAGTGCGTCTGCTGATTAACCTGATTGTGGCATTCCTTCCGGCCGCGGTGATCGGGCTTCTGTTTGGCAAATGGATCAAAGCTCAGCTCTTTGGGCTCACGTCTGTTTGTCTCGCACTGCTGACCGGCGGGCTGATCATTCTGGCTCAGGCGTTCTGGAAAAAATCCAGCGTGACTTCCGCGATGAAGACTCAGGATGCATCGAGCAGTCAGACTCAGCAATCTGACGGGCGTGACATGACGGAGATGTCACCTCAGCAAGCTCTGATGGTCGGGCTGTTTCAGTGTCTTGCGTTCTGGCCGGGCTTTAGTCGCAGTCTGTCGACGATCCTGGGATGTCAGCTGGCTGGCCTCCGAATGATGGCCGCCGTCGAATTCAGCTTCCTGCTGGGCCTTGTGACTTTGTCCGCCGCGACCGCCTACGAGGGACTCAAACACGGCGCTGAGATGATCGCGAGTTACGGTGTGGCGACACCCGCCATTGCTCTGGTCACCGCCTTCTTCTCCGCCATCATCAGTGTTCGGTTCATGGTCACATCGCTCAACCGGTTCGGGCTGCCTCCCTTCGGTTACTACCGCATTGTGCTTGCCGTTGTGTGCTACGTCTGGCTCGCGAAGTAAGCCAGACATCGTAGAACGGCTGTCCTCAGCCGTTGATCGCCCACACCAAACGCGGTAGCGATTGAGGACAATCGCTCTACTATGGGTACCACAGGTGAAGCCTGGGACGCAAAGCGGTTGGAAGCTGAAGTGAATGCGTGGCTATTCCAGTGCACCTGCCTTGGCAATATGGCGTGCACTCGATGGCTTCCGGCGCCTTCGGCACACGGCCTTCAGCCATGCTACCTACACCATTGCGGAACGGCGATCACAGGGCGGGATGGAATTCTCTCCAGCGTCGATTTGTCCATTGAAGCAGGCTTTTGGTCAGTGCGTGAGTTGTCTCCTTCTGTAGTACATGACCAATCGTCTCTTTCAGGGCTGCAATTCCATCTGCCGATTGTCCATCACAAACCACCAGAACATCTCGACTGGGAACTGCGGCGACGATGCCTCCGGGAAACGCATGCGCCCACTCCTCCCAGAGTTCATCGGCCAGCAACACGCAGGCTTCAAGGTCGTTTCCCGTCACGACCTGAAACACGTGATGTCCCTGCCGCATGCCGATGTCCGGGATCTCGCGCTGCAGATTTGAAAGGGCCACCTCACGCAGTTCTTCGACTGGCAGTCTCAGGCGTTCCAGATCTGCCGGTGTTACCATCTGAAACATGCCAGGCACATCGAAGGCGTAAGTGACAACCAGGTCTGCCACGAAACGCAGCGTGAAGGGCCGCTGATACTCCGGCACGCCGGCCTTTTCGAGCATCAGCTCGAAGTTCCGGTGCTTGATTCGAGGAACGATTTGTTCCACTCCGGGACCCATCGCGGGTGACGATCGCTTTCTGAAGAATCCCAACATCGCTCACCTCCTGACTCTGGCCAGTGCGATGAATCTGCCAGTCAATTCCACAACTTCCACGGCCAGACAACGATCCCGCGAGACCATAGCACAAAAGCCGTCACCGCCGCCAGAATCAGTGCGACGACAATTCCCCCAACGATCAGCCTTTGCCTGCGGCGCGAGGGTTTGGGAAGAGCGATAGCGACGGTACCTGTGATTCCGGAATCCACTTCAGCCGCACTGTGATCCGCCTGCAGTTCACGAATTGTCTGCAGGAGCCTGCCGCTTCGATCATCCGCAGCCAGCGAATGACTGGTTTCCACAGCGGTCGCCAGCTGTTTCAGAAACGTATCAAAGTCCTCTGAGCCAAGTCGCTGAATCAGATCGGCAGTCGACGGGGACGAGTCATCTCGAGCCGTCGGATGCGTGTCTGCTCGCATTCTGGCCACAGACATCGGCAAAGGACTGTCCGCTGGATTCCCGGTCACACTTCCAGTCGCCGCGGCGGGACCAGTTCGCAGGACACGCGGAGGTTCATCCAGTTCCGGGCGATCTCTCGTCGCTTCCAGAAACTGCAGGAGCTCGCGAGTCACTTCGGCCGCCGAACTGATGCGATGATCGCGATCCTTGGTCATCATGCAACCAAGAATATTCAGCAGCGACTCCGGCACGTCGTCTCGAAATGCCGTGACCGCATCGGGAGTCTTGGTCTGATGAGCCACCAGACGCTGGATCAATGTTCCTTCCGTAAACGGCGGTCGTCCGGTCAGCAGAAAGTAGAGCGAACAGCCGAGCGCGTAGATGTCCGCGCGAGCATCCACGGTGTGACTGTCGGCTGCCTGTTCCGGTGCCAGATAATCAGCGGTTCCCAGGACTCGTTCGTTATGATCGCGCGTCAGATTTTCGTCGCTGTCAAAATCCTGCGCGAGCCCAAGATCCAGGATTCGCAGTGATCTGTCATCGCTCAGGAACAGATTTCCAGGCTTGATGTCACGATGAACAAGCCCGTTCTGATGAGCATACTCAAGCCCCAGTGCCGCCTGCTGAATCAGCGCCGCCGCGCGACGGCAGGACATCGGGCCTTCCTGACTGACGATCTCAAACAGGTCGCGGCCTGTCAGCAGTTCCATGGCCATGAAGTGAACGGGGTCCTTGCCATCCGTCTCTTCGTAAACGCCATGGACGCGCACGATGTTCGGATGCTGCAGGCGCTGAGCGATTGTGGCTTCGCGTTTGAAACGAGGCAGGTACGACGCCTGCGTTGTGCGACTGGGAGGCAGCACCTTCAGAGCGTGAACTTCGCCGGTGGTTCGATGTCGAGCCGCATAGATGCTGCTCATTCCGCCGCGAGCAATCTTCTGCAGCAGAGTGTACGGACCAAGAAAGAAGCCGCGATGTTTGGCCTGAAGCAGTTTCTCGGACTGCCAGCCTGTCAGAATGCCTCGCTTCTGCAGCCATTCGCAAATGTCCGATGCGGGAGTCTTCCCATCGGTGAATTTTTTCCGCACCGCTCGCAGCTGATCGTCATTCAGCAGGCCGCTCTGGGCCAGCATTTGAAGAAATGACGACGGTGAAAGCTGAAGAGACATGGTGAACTGCGCGAAGTAATTTGACCGGATGGCGTGTGATTAGAATCCTGAGTCTGAAGGGAAATCCCACGCCCCCTGCGGGTAGTCGACGCCGGAGAAACTGATATGCTCAGAATCGTCGCAGAACAGGAACACGTGTTCCGGTATGCTCGCACTGAATTCTTCACTGGGCAAATCGAAAATCCCCTCGAAGTACCTGGTTTTGTCGGGGAATTCCTTATTGCTGGTTATCACTAGACCATTCGTACCTGTTTTGGTCAGGGTTGTGCATCAACTGGAGTCAGCATCTGGACGGGAACGCAGGATCATTCCAATGAACGCACGGGAAGCCGAATTGCAGGATAGGGTTCAGGCCTGGCTTGGAACCGGAACGATGATCCTTGCATCATTGTTTGCGGTTCTGATCTTCTGCGACCGTACGAACATGCCCCTGTTCAACATGCCTTCGTTCTGGTTCAAGAGTCGCGGCGTTCATCTGGTGCTGTGTGGCGGCATGTTTCTGATGGCGGCAATCCTTCTCAAATCGCCGGGAGCACCTCGCGATGATCGGAACGGCCGGCCGCTGTTTCGTTCGTGCCGATTCTATACTCGCTCCAACTGCCATTTGTGTGACGAGGCCCTGGGCATACTGACTCAGTTTCAGGACGCGTTGCCGACGATCGAGATCATCGACATCGACGAAGATGCTCAGCTGGTTCGTCAGTTTGGTGAATCCGTTCCCGTCGTGGAGATCGACGGCCGAGTCCGATTCCGCGGCGCTGTCAATCCGAAGTTACTGCAGCGTCTGATCGACGCCGCTGAGCTGCGCGAAGAGCAAATTGAGGAAGCCGGCACGCTGGCCCAGGTATAGAGCGATTGTCC
>CAZIGZ010000149.1:0-15263 GCA_964538835.1 uncultured Chitinophaga sp.
CTGGCACAGCCAAGATGCGAACCCACTTCCTCTGGAGCACAGACTTCGCGGGGCATTCTTCCACGTCGACTCTGAAGAACATGGCACATCAATTGGTCGCTGGTCGCGGCGCGGCCGCGAAGTGCCGCTCGGCAAGCGGCACCTACTGCGCAAACGTCAGGGCCTGAAAACAGGAACGGCACACCGGCGGAGTTGAGAAGTCCGCCGGTGTGCCGCAGCCCGACCCGATTTTCGTATTTTCAAGAGGTGGTTCGCTGAGCAAACCTGCGTTAGATCCTGATGTGATCCGCGCCCATCAACGTGTTTCAAATAATGCCCCGTCAGGGCGAAGGTGCAGCCCGGGGCGAATGATGTTCGGTGGAACTGCCATCAGCTCCAGTCGCACTTCTTCACCGTCAGCCACCTTGCCATGAACGCACAGCAGGGAGCGAACCGGATGAACCGTGTCCGCGGTGTTCGCAACGGAATACCATTCCATTCGATTCATGGTGGAAAAGAGCGGAATGATCTGAGTCAGGTCGATTCGGAAACTGGCATGGTCAATTTGCCCGTCTCGGGGTCCGCCGACAATCTCGGACGTTCCCAGATACATGCACACCGTCCATCCTCGCTCATCCAGCTGACAGTCATAGCCGACTCGGCCAACGAAAGTCAGAGGTTCGAAGAGGGCTGCGGCGTTCTCGACAAATCGCTTCAGCCAGTCCGGACGATAATCCCGCTGCTCCCTGCGTAATCGATACTGCTCCATCTGTTCAAGCAGTTCTTCAATGGACATGGGGCAACCCAGAGGATTTGTTCATCCCGACCACTCCCGATGAAGGCCACCCGAAGAGGTCCAGGATTCCAGTGCAGACTGCATCCATGACCTGAAAACGCAGAGTTTTCCTGCGGCAGTCAGTTCCCGACTGCGAACACACGATGTATCGAACCATCTCCGCAAAGCGCTCAGGACTTTTCCTCCGTCCCGGCGCGGAACCGCACACTGAGGTCCTGTCCTTCCAGCAACGACCTCACAGATGCATTGAACCAGTAGTGCCGAATGATCCGGCTGTGCTTATTGATCGTCTCCCGCGGCCGGCCCCCGAGCTTGCTGACGCTCGCTCGACCCCACCCAAACTTCGTTGGAGTGGGGAGGAACGAAAACGCAAGAACTGGTATCTCGTCGTGATTCGCTATGCAAGCACTTCATCAATGCGATGGCCGCCGTTGACGATCGGCACCGGCCGGCCGACGGGTGTGTGGTAGACCTTGTCGCAGTCTACGCCCATCAGATGGAAAATCGTACGCAGCAAGTCGTGAATCCCATACGGCTGCGTCACGGGGTAACTGGCCGTTTCATCACTGGCTCCTACAACCGCGCCTCGCTTGATTCCGCCGCCAGCCAGAATCACGGTCTGGCACTGAGACCAGTGGTCGCGGCCGGCGTCCTTGTTGATTCGAGGAGTGCGGCCCATTTCTCCCATCATCACGACAAGCGTCTCATCCAACATGCCCCGCTCATCCAGATCGTTCAGCAGCGCGAACAGAGCACGATCGGTCGGAGGCACCAGAGTCTTCTCGTGACTCGTGAAATTATCAAAGTGAGTATCCCAGCTGCCGTGTTCGATGCCGATGAACCTGCAACCGGCTTCCGCCAGCCGTCTTGCCATCAGAGCACACTGGCCGATCGATGACCAGCCATAACGTTCCCGCACGGTGGCATCTTCCGCCTGCAGATCGAAGGCCCGTCGTGCTTCCGGCGACGTGACCAGGTCCACAGCCTTCTCATAGTACGACCGAAGCATGTCGGCTTTGCCCGTGGCCGTGGCACTGGCACCCAAGCGCTCAGCTTCGGCCAGCAGTTTCTGTCGGCGAGCAAATCGTTCCTGCGAAATCCCGGTCGGCACATCCAGATCGCGCACTTTGAAGTCGGCCTGCACCGGATCATTATCAATCGTGAACGGCCCATACTTCGCGCCGTAAAATCCTGGCCCGCCGGGTCCCAGCGGATTCGGAATCTCCACGTACGGCGGAACCGCGCCGTTGGCTCCCAGCTCACGCGAGATAATCGAACCAATCGATGGGTACAGCTCGTTGAACGGAACACCCTTCGCCTGACCATCCGCAAAGTTGGGCGGGTAGCCCGTCAGAACCCAGTGGCGACCTGTCTGGTGAGCATTATCCTTGTGACTGTGGGAACGCAGGATCGTCAGCTTGTCGACAATCCCCGCGGTCAATGGAAGCAGCTGGCTGATTTGCGTGCCCGGCACCACAGTCGAAATCGGCTGGAACGGTCCGCGAATCTCCGACGGTGCATCCGGCTTCAAGTCCCACATGTCGATATGACTCGGGCCACCTTCCAGCATGAAGAAGATGCACGACTTCGCCTTCGGAGCCACCGTGGTTGCCGCTTCGGCCTGAAGTTGCATCAGCAGCGGAAGACTCAGACCGCTCAGGAATCCCGTGCCGCCCAGTCGGAGCATGCGGCGTCGGTTCAGCATTGCATAGGGATCAGCCATGTCAGCCCCCGGTCGGTTCTAATGATTGAAGATGAATTCCCGAGTATTCAGCAGGGTCCACAACAGATCTTCGATCGCTTCCCGCCGACTGCCTGCTTCGACAATCGCCTGTCGCATCAGCTGCCGCTCCGCATCGGAAGGAAATCGGGACAGTGCCGTAAGATACACTTCGTCGACCAGCTGGTCGGGCGATAAGTCAGATTTGGCAAGCCGAGCCGCCTGGCCTCGTTCGCTTTGAATCTTCTCCATTGTTCCGGCGGAATTCATCAGGTGCAGTGCCTGAGCAATGCTGGGTTCCGTGCCTCGTTCACACGCACACACCGTCTGTCGCATCGGTCGCCCAAACACTTCCAGAAACTGTGACGGCAGTTTGTTGTCCCACACCTGAATGGCCCGATACCCTTCCGGCCAGCCGTTGAAATTCTCCGGCACACCCGTCACCTGCGACACCGCATCGAGCAGAACTTCCGCGGGAATCGGCTTCCACGAGGCTCGTGAATAATTCTGTTCGTCCAGCACATTCGATTCTGTCGTCTGACTGCTCAATTGATAAGCCTGCGAATTCAGCAACGTCAGCGTGAAGGCTCGCATGTCAAATTTCTGTTCCACCAGATGGGCGGCCAGAGCCTCCAGGAGCTGTTCGTTAGAAGCTGGATTCGTTGCCCGCAGATCATCGATCGGCTCAACGAGTCCTCGTCCAAAGTAGTGCGCCCATGTACGATTCGCGATTGTCCTGGCGAACCACGGGTTATCTTTCGCTGTGACCCAGTCCGCCACATTCGCGCGCCAGTCGCTGTTGGGGCTCAGTTGCGCTGGAGCTTCTCCCAGAGCCGCGGGTCCCAGATCCTGGCCGGTGCGAGGATGTTTCAGTGGCGTTCCGGCATGACCAATAATCTTGGTGCCGCCACGAGGATCCGCTTTGCGATCAATGCCCGTGAAGAACGCGGCAAAGGCGAAGTAATCCTTCTGGTCCCATCGCTCAAACGGATGATGATGACACTGAGCACACTCGAGTCGCACTCCCAGAAACAGCTGACTCGTCGCGCGAGCCAGCTTCTCGGAAGTATCCTGAACCTGAAAGAACGCCGCGGGTGATTCACTCCACGTGGATCCTCGAGCCGTCAGAATGCTGCGAGCAAACTGGTCGAACGGAACATTGTCTTCCAGCTGACGATGAATCCATCGAGTCATCGCGACGGTTCCTTCCGGAGAAACCGTATCTTTGTCGACCTGCAGAAGATCAGACCAGCGCTGAGTCCAGTAGTCGTTGTATTCCGGTCGCTGCAGAAGTGACGCAGCCAGACGCTCGCGCTTGTCCGGACTTTGGTCCTGAAGAAACTCGCGAGCTTCCTTTGCCGTCGGCAGCGTGCCGATCGTGTCGAGAAACACACGGCGGAGGAATGTCGCATCATCGGCCGGCGGCGACGGCTGAATCCGAAGCTGCTCGAGCTTGTTCCAGACCAGTGGATCAATGAAGTTTCGCTCGACCGGACGCTGGAAAGCCCCGGCTTCCCGAGGTCTCGTGATTCGGCAAACGGCAACGTGACCGGAGTAACGCACCAGCACGGCGGCTTCACCGGGGACATCCGTTGCTGTGATCAGTCCGTCCCGATCGACCGAAGCAATGGTGTCCTGGTTCGACTGAAACTCCGCTTCCGCTGTGATGCAATGAGTCCCGCCGTCACGCAGCGTCGCGATGACTCGCAGCTGCTGACTTCCTTTGGCCGGAAGTGTCACGAGCGATGGTTCCACGGAAATCCCAACGACCGGATCTTCGGCTTCCTCATCCAGCCTCATGCCTTCCGAAATCCATCGGCGTGCAAGTCGATACCAGCGAGAATCTTCCGCCAGCTTGAGGCCGCCGCCATGAGGCGTGATGGCAGCGGCTTTGCGCAGGAAGAGACTCTGATCCGGGTCCGCCGCGAAGACTCGCCGGCCCCGACCTTCATGCACGATGGCATCATGGTCAGCCACAGCGTCGTAACCAAACACGCTCAACTTGAAACCGTTCTGTCCTTCCGCCTTCCCATGACACGCCCCGGAGTTACATCCGGACTTCGTCAGCACCGGCACAATGTCGCGTCGAAATGAAACTGGCTTCGGCGACGTGAGGTGACTGACCGTGACGTTCAGCTCTGCGGTCTTGCCGCGATATTCAAAGGTCAATCTCGCTTCACCGTCAGCCACAGGAGTCATTCGGCCGGATGAACTAAGCACGATAACGCCGGCACTCGCAATCTCACGCCGCGCGGTTCGAGTCACATCGACCAGATCACCATTCCCCAGCTGAGCAACAACCAGGATCTGCTCGGTCGCTTCCGGACTTTTCAGCGTCACATGTTCCGGAATCACTCGCAGCGCAGTGACTTCGTCCTGAGCCATCACGGGAGATGCCAGAAGCAGCAGGAACAGACTTCGAAACACACTGGACACTGAACACCTCAACCGGACTCAGTCACAGTTGGAAGCTGGCGGGAAGAAACACAAGGCAGGAGAACACAGGAAGGTGGAAGTAGCGGAAGGGCGCAAGCCCTCCGGTAAGTCCGCATCAATCCTCACTCAGCATTCACACGATACAACAGAACGGTGCGGAACACGCCTCCTTCCGTCAGCTGTTCCCATCCATCCCATTGCTGCACCGTTGTCTGCTCGGTTGAGGATAATGAGGAGAACGGAGTATGCAGCAGTACGGCCGGACTTTCCAGAACCTGGTCGTCCACAAGCTGCAGAAATCGCGATGGCTGCACATATTCGGAGTAACCGTAACTGCCCGGCGAGCGATATCGCAGGATTTCCCGCCAGTTCACCAGCACATAAGTGATCCCGCGACGCTGAAGCTCCTCGCGAATTTCCGACGCTGACCGCATTTTCTGCTGGCGAGCCGGAGCGGAATCACCCGGGTCTCGCGTCCACTCTTCAAACAGGCTGTCATCAAAGACCGTGTTGTAGACCAGAGGAAACGTCGCATCGAAAACCTCCGCTTCGCCCACGAACAGCACCTTGTCGCGGTCCGTCATCTGCCGGTTCAAAGATTTAAAGTCGGATCGAATCACCATCTGCCTGGCTCCTTCCATGTCCATCAGTCCGACATGAAAGCCGACCAAAGCCAGCGTACTGAATCGAAGGTTCCATGCGGTGACCACTGAGATCGCCGTCACCAGAAACCATCGCCACCACGACTCGTTCAGAACAAACAGGCTGGCTCCCAGGAGACTCATCAGAGGAATTGCGGGAATCCAGAACCGATCAATGCGATGAGTCAGCGCCCACCATGTCACAAAATTCCAGGCGGCCAGCAGCAGAATGGGGCGAACCTGAGGTCGTCGTCTCCACAACAGCACGGCCGGAATTCCCAGGCCGAACAGCAGGCCACTCGTCCACTTGTTGCGTACGGCCGCATCCAGAAAGTGTCTCGGGATTTCTCGCACGGAATGTTCATCCGCACTGTGAGCCTTCTTCCATTGCTCGTTTCGTTCCGCCGACCATTCGCTCCCGCCAAAGACGGAATAACCCAACGGGAAAACGGGATTGCCCGTGTCCGCAAGATTCCGAACAAGCCACGGCGCCATAATGAGACCACAGCCTGCGATCAGAATGATGATGTCCGTGATTCGAGCCTTCATCGGTTGATTCACGATCGGCGATCGAGCGTCCGCGGATCGCTGCCGGAAGACTCCCGCCAGAAGAAAGCCACTGGCAGGAACAATCATTGACACAAGGCCCGTGTACTTCGAAGCCATCCCGGCACCAGCCAGCAACCCTGTCAGAAACAACAGCCGGCGCCGACACGAATGCTGCCACTCCGGCGAATCCCAACTCGTCACGATTCGCTGGCTGATCATCAGCGTCATCAAAGTTGCGGTGAGATAAAACGTGAGCGATCCTTCAGCGTAGGCAATGATCGAAATCCGCAGAGTCCACGGAGTCGTCAGGCTGATCAACGCCGCAACGATCCCGACGGTAGAACTGAACCAGCGTCGTCCGAGACAATACACTGACAGCGTCGTCAGCAACTGAAAACAGGCCAGCACGATCTGACCGACAATGGCCCCCGTCCACCAGTCGCCAGTCAGGATCATTCCTGCGAGGCATAACATCTCGCTGAGAAACGGGAAGCTTGTGTAAACGTTGTGACGAAGGTACATGATCTTTCCCTGCTGAAACCACTCCTTCGGTCCCTGCAGATGATACTCACGCACATCAAAATCGGTCGGCGGCGAAACAGCTCCGAACAGAAGATAGACGCTAAAGACAACAATGACGCCAATCGCGATTCGGCCAAACCACTTCTGGAGAGTATTAGTGTTTGGCTGATCCACCAAGGGATCATGTGTCGCTGCGTCAACAGTTTCGGTATCGATCAGGTTTGACTCAGAAGCGTGCTCACGCTTCTTCAGAGACACAATCACACCCAGAATCAGACTGGCAATGCTCGGGCCAAGGACCGCCGGAACATTCATGAGTCCGAACACGCCCGCAATCAATGTCAAAGTCGAAAGAGCGGCGAGCCCCGTTCCCAGGAGGAGCACGAGTCGCTCCGCCCTCGTGACTTTGATTCTTCGCAGCAACAGGCCAGTGATCAGCAGACCGTGACACGCAGCGGCCGCCAGCAGGACCGACGCCCAGCCGAACAATGGAATCCTCTGCGGAAGAAACTGCCATCCCGAAGGCACAGTCGCCTCGGCCGGCGCATCGGAATCCACGCCCAAAGCCGCATCGACGATCATCATCAGAATGTCCGTACGAGGTATCGTCGGATCCTGAATCGGAGTCGAAAAGAAACGCCACAGAAACAGACTCACCCACACCGATGCGATCACGCAGCTCCAGCGAACAGTGGAATCAGAAGTTCGGCCGGCAGTCATAACGTTGCACAAGAGGTTCGGGAACGTGTTCAAAAGCCCTCATCTCGCGCAGGATGAAGACTCACGCAAACATCGGAAGTTCAAATGCAGGAAGTTCTACGCCGCGATTGTCGTGAATCGTGAACCAATTCGCCAACGAACCACGCGATACCGCAACTTCAGTGCAAAGCGACTGGCCGCGGCCGCTTCCGCTAAAGGCTCCGATCGCACGCTCAGGCCGCCCTCTGGTACCGGCGAGTCATCCTCATTCGCAGATTTCTTCGCTACCAATTGACAGCGAATTCGCTACGGCATCGACTGAGCCGCAGTCGCAACCATCGCCTGCATATCCAGCCGCCCATACATGTCCCGTCGATGACGTATACCGCGAACGTATTCTCGGACCGCAACTTTGGAAAAGCCCAGCGCCAGCCATCCGAACAGGAACACGAGTGTTACACCCGACGTGGCAAGCATCGGCCAGCCAAACCACAGAGATCTCTGAAGACGGTAGACTTCATCATCCGTTGCGGACGAGCTCCACTGCATCCATTGAGTATGCTGTTTCCGGAGGTTCCGGAGATCTCCGGTTGCCTGCCCCCCGGACGCCGCAAGATTCTGCACGGCTGCGGCCACCTGATTCAACGGCATGATGCGTGTATGCACATAGTCCACAACGACAATACCTGCGGGCAATGACAGGACGAGCGGCACTGACAGTCCGGCAACATAGTTTCCAAAGGCAGACAATTCACGCCGCAAACGGTTCCACGAAAACCCACCGTTCGCCCGACGAACATTGCGAACAATCGTCGAACGACATTCACCCGTCACAGAGAACACGGCAAAACACAGACCGCAGAAGATTGTCGTCAAGATCGGCAACAGGATGTTCATGCGAGTCCCCAGCCACAACGCTCACCACAGGGGTCAAAACCCTCTACCCCACAATCGTATCGCCAGACCACTCAGGACTCAAATATGAACACGAAGGTAAATCCAACCGCCAAAAACCGAACACCAAAAACCGAACACCAAGCTAAGGCCCCGCCTGCACTGTCAACGTTTTCAACGTCTGACCATTGTTGCCATTCCAAAGATAAACTGTCCCGGTTGCATCACCGGCTGCGAGTATCGTGTTGTCAGGAGTCACGGCAACGCAATGAAGCCATTGTTTCGGCCCGGCATAATTTCTGGCCAGTCCTCCATTGGCAGCATTATGCATTCGGCACAACGCATCCCCTGACACGGAAACGATATTGTCGGTTTCACCGATGTAAGAGACCGCCGTAATGTGCCGCCGAAAGTTTTCAATGGTCCGCTGCTGGTCGCCGTTCTCCGAATCCCACACCTTGATCGTGTTGTCTGCCCCGGAAGATGCAATGACTCGGCCATCTCGCTTCCACGCCACACCAAGAACATAACTTGTGTGTCCCTCAAAGCGACGCAGCATCTGAGCACTCGCGACATCAAAGGTTCGCAGATACTTGTCCGCACCGCCGGAAGCAATTCGCCTCGCATCCGGAGAAAACCTCGCACAGTACACCGCATCATCGTGAGCCTGTGGCAGGTAGAACGTCCGCTCCCCGTCACTCGTTCGGAAGATCTGCAGCTCACCACGCCGTGAAGGAATTCCTCCAGCCACCAGCAACTGCGTCGAATCCGCAGAGAAGTCCACCGAAGTGACTCGATGCGAGATCAGGCTCGGATTGTCCACGGACCCGATTGTGCGTTCCAGTGTCCATTCCGGCCGCATGTCCCAGAGCCTCAGCGTCTGGTCATCCGAAACGGAAAGGCAACGGCGATCATCCAGAAACGCGATCGATCGAACCGGTGCGCTGTGTCCGGCATAGGCATCAACCGCAGCACCGCTCTTCGCGTCCCAGGTATGAAGACTGGCAAAATCACCGCCCGTCAGAATCGTCGTACCGTCCGGTGAAAACTCAACCGATTTCAACGCCTGATCGGACTGCTGCAACTGCTCACCGGCCGCCTGAACAGTCGCCTTCGCTTCAGCAAGCTGAGTCTCCGCTTTTGTGACAGTCTCTTTGCGAACCGGAACCAGGTCCTGAGCGTCCTTCAGTTCCTTCGCCGCCAGCGCCTGCTGTTGTGACAACAGATTCTGTGCCGACTCAGCAGCCTTCAGCATGGTGACGGCATCGTTGTAGGGCTTCTGCACGGTCTCAAGCTTCTGAGCAGCCTGATTCGCCAGACTGGCCATTTCCGTTGCCTTTGTTGTCGGTGCCTGAACAGCGGCCGTCATCTCCATGGACTTGCGAGTGGCCGCTTCCATTTCCCCCTGCGCGGCGGCAACCTTCTGTTTGAGGACTTCACTGGCCGGGTCACTGCTCGCCGCCTGCTGAAGCCGATTCAGTCGCGTCTGAATCACCTGAACCAGCGCCGCGGCATCTTTCGCGGCTTTCTCCGCCGTCTGTTTTTCTGCCAGAGCTGTCTTGGCTGCGGCTGATGCATCGATGGCGGCCTTTTCGACCGTCGTCTTCTCCGCCAAAGCTGTCTCGACCACCGTCTTCTTTGTCTGCACGTCTGTATTTGCCGCCGTCAGCATCTCGGCAAGCTTCTTCTCCGCCTCCGTTTTGACAGGCACATCTTTCTCAGCAACGTCAAGCTGCTGTTTGGCAGCGTTCAGGCGAGCATTCGCAGAGGTCTCGGCCTGCTGAGCCCGCGTCTGCGCAATGCGTCGACGCACGTCACCCCGCAGCTCGGCAACCTGCTGACCATTGATGTTCCAAAGTCGACCCACATGATTGTCACTGACCGCGACGACCTGCTGAGCATTCGGAGACACCGCAACACTCTGGACCGGACCGCCATGATTCAACTGAAGACTGGGCTGCCCATTATCCAGATTCCATCGCCGAACCGTTCCATCCTGACTGCCACTGAAAACCTGCCGCGGTGCTCCGTTGACACGAGTCAGACAATTCACAACGCCGTTGTGCCCTGCCATCTGCCGAACAAAAGCGGTTTGCCACGTCCAGATTCCTGCGGCTGTCGCGTGCAGGATCGTGGGCTGAGTTCTCGCAGGATCCGCCCCAGCAGCAATGGGGAGCATCACACAACCCGTCGCCATTCCCGTCGCTTCCGTGAATCGCTGGAGCATGTTTCCCGTTGTCACATCATGCCACTGAGCGATCGGCTTGTCGCCCCCTGACACGGCAATCAGCGACTTTCCATCGCGCGACCAGGTCACTCGATTCACCGGACCTGCGAAGCCGCCAACCTGCTGAACGGCATAGCCCTGGCCATTCGACGTCCAGAGTCGCACCTGCTGATTTTCCCCGGCCGTCGCAAGAAACTGCCCATCGAAAGACATGGCAAGATCATGAATGGCAGCCCCATGGTTCGTCGAAAACATAGCCTGGCCATTTTGCACCGCAAAGCCTCGCAGCGATCCATCCGCAGCTGCTGAAAGAATCGACTGACCGTTGGGATGAACCGCAAGGCTTCGCACCGGCGCTGTATTGCCTTCCAATGCCAGTTGATGCTTCATCACGGACTGCACCGGAACAGAATCCTGACGACTCAACAGCAACGAACCCGGCTGTGCTCCCAGTGCCACCCACCGCAGTGCCGGGTCGCCAAACGATTCGATCACGCGCCCATTCGGTGAATTCCAAACGGTAACTCGACCGTCGGCCGTCAGGCAGCAGAATCGAAGAGCATCCGTAGTGATCGAAACGGCAACAGGAGCAGCCGTCAGACCAGGAACAGCCTGCAATACATTCCCATTGTCCGTCTGGATCCATCGCAGTTGACTATCGCTGCCTGCGATCAGCATCCTTTGCCCATCCACGGACAAGGCAGAGGTCACGGGCACGGAAGGAAGATTGAAGGTTCGCACCTGACTGCCATCACCAGGGTTCCAGAATCGAACGGACGTGTCGGCACCTACCGAATACACCTGCCCATTCCAGAATCCAGTCGACACGATCGCGCCGGTGTGTCCGGAAAACTCTTTCAGCAGCATTCCGTCAGTAACGCTGTAAAGTCGCAGGACGTTATCAGCGAAACCCGCGATGACCTGATTGCCGTCGCTCGATGTTCCAAGAGACATCACCTTCCCCGCAAGGCCCTCGATCCTCCGAAGTTCCAGCTGCGCAGGATTTCGCAGGTCCCAGATTCGAATCGTGCCATCGTCGCCTGCCGAGATCACTCGTGAATCGTCCTGCGAAAACACAAGTGATTGAATCGCGCCGGCATGTCCTGCCAGAGCGATCTGCTGTCCGTTCTCCAGATTCCGCACGACGATGATCGGCTGGCCGTCTTTCGTGGCAAGTGAAGCCAGTTGCTTCTTCGAAGGACTCAGAGTCATCATCGCGGAATTCTCCGCAGGCACAGCACTGAGCGGCGTTAGCGCTGGCTGATTCAGCTTCCAGACCGTCAATGAACCATCTTCGCAACCGGTAACCGCGAACGTTCCGTCCGGACTTCCGGCGATGGCGTGCACGGGAGATTTCGCACCACTCCACTGGTCCGTCAGTGACTGACCGGAGATGCTCCAGAGCTGAATTGTTCCGTCCGACAACCCGGTCAGAACAACATAGGTTTCCGTGAGGTTGTCGGCCGTCGGCTCCGGGGAACCGGCCTTTCGAATGATCGCAAGCGACGAGACATCTCCGTCAATTTTCCATGCGGCCAGCTGACGTTCGACAAGTCCCTGATCAGATGACTGAACACTGATGACTCGAACATTTCCTGCGGCATCCGAAACCGCAATCAGCCGTCCATCGACACTGCTCGCAAATCGCTTCAGGTCATTTGGAGCATTGACGACTCGACCAGGGGTGTGCTTTGGAATCTGCCACAGTCGCAGAAGATTGTCTCCTCCGCCCGTCACAATCCATGGCACAGGATCCGGCTGCTGCTCAGATCGCAGTTCCGTTTCAACGACTTCAGCGGTCGTCGAAACGACCGGAGGTTCAATTCGCCCGACCAGTGATCCATCGACCGCGTTCCAGATCCGAATGGTCTGGTCCTTTGAAGTGGAGACAAGCCGAGCCGAATCGGCTGAATAACGAAGCGATGTCACCAGGTCGGTGTGGCCCGTGAGAGTTCTGACCGTCTGCCCATCAGCCGGACTCAGAATTCGAATCGAATGATCCCCGAGCGCGACTGCAATTTCTCTGCGATCAGGACTGATGGCCATGGCTGACGGAGCAGAACCAAGAGTGACATTCCATGTCTGTACGTCTTTCGGACGTCGCCAGATTTTGACTTCGCGAAATCCCCCGGAAGCCAGCAGGTCTCCATCCACATTGAATGTGAGCGACTGAACAAGATCGCGGTGAGCACCAGCAGAGGCTGTCGAAAGTGCCGGATCGTTCAGCGTTGTCACCAGCTGTCCGGTCGGTACATGGTGGAGCAGGATCTGATTGCCTCGACTGAACGCCACGTACTGGCCATCCTGAGTCAGTGAAATTGCATGGACGGCCTGGAGATTCTTTGGCAGAACAGCCATTTGTCGCGGCGACAGACTTTCAACGCCACCAGTTCCCTTGGCCCCCTGGTCGATCCACAAACGAATCAGCCCAAGCTGCGCCGGCGCGAGATTTGAAGCGGCGACCGCATTGTCGGCCGGAGGCATGATGGGCTCTGCCTGGTGAGCAGACAGCTTCAGCAGAAGACTGTCGGCTGATTTTCCCGGGACAACCGCCGCACCGGAGTCTCCGCCTTTCAGAATCGCAGCCGGACTCTCGAGGATCAAGCCGCCCTGCTTTTCACTGGCCGAATGACAGGCAAGGCAGTTCTTTTGAAGGATGGGCAGAATCTCTTTCTCAAAGGAAACAGCATCGGTCCTCTGAATCACATCGATTGAAATCGGATCCTGTGCACCGGCATTGAACGCCAACAGCAGCATAACGGCTGTTGAGACAACCAATGTGAGCCTGCGTCGAATCATACTTCACCGCCCTCAAACGAATGCTGTTGCAGAATTCACATGACTCCAGGCTCGGCGAACGATGTGGCCCGCGGAGCTGGATTACGCCAGAATCTCGTGGATCAACTCACCGTGCACATCAGTCAGCCTGAAATCACGACCCGCGTATCGAAACGTCAGCTTTTTATGATCAAAGCCCAGGCAGTGGAGCATTGTGGCGTGCAGATCATGGATGCTGACAGGGTTCTCTGCGGCTTTGAAGCCGAGCTCGTCAGTGGCACCGTAAACAGTTCCACCCTTGATTCCACCACCAGCCAGCCAGACACTGAATCCCCAATGATTGTGATCCCGTCCTGATTGAGGCTTTCCATCGCCACTCAGTTCGACGGTCGGAGTTCTGCCAAACTCCCCGCCCCATAGAATCAAAGTGTCTTCAAACAGCCCACGTTGCTTCAAATCCGTGATCAGCGCCGCGATCGGCTGATCAATCTGCGCGGCAAGGCTCCGATGCTGCCCTTCAATGTTGGCATGATTGTCCCACGGCTGTCCCGCACCGTGCCACAACTGGACGTATCGAACACCGCGTTCGATAAGCCTGCGAGCGATGAGTGTCTGTCGGGCATGAACACCGTCACCATACATTTCCTGAATGTGCTGCGGCTCACGAGTCACATCAAATGCTTCGGCGGCATCCTGCTGCATTCGAAATGCCAGTTCGAACGACTGGATTCGAGCATCAAGGCGAGGATCTATGCGGGCGGCACGATGTTCTTCGTTGAATCGAGCAAGCAGATCCAGCTGACGTCGCTGAGCAGCCGTCGTGATCTGAGGATGCTCAATGTTCTCAATCAGCCGACTCAGTTCTTTATGCTGTGAATCAACGTAGGTCCCCTGAAACGCGCCCGGCAGAAACCCGGACTGCCAGTTCTCAGTGTCCTTGATCGGCAAACCGCTCGGGCACATCGCGACGAAGCCAGGCAGGTTCTGATTGTCAGTGCCAAGCCCATACAACACCCAGGCACCCATGCTGGGACGAGGCTGCACGGAATCGCCGCAGTTCATCAACATCAGCGACGGCTCATGGTTCGGAACCTGAGCATACATCGATCGGATCACAGCAATGTCATCAATATGCTGAGCCGTCTTTTCAAAGATCTCACTGACCTCAATCCCTGACTGTCCATAGCGCCGAAACCGAAAAGGCGAAGGAAAGCCCGCACCTGTCTTCCGTTCGGTCAGCAGGTTCTCCGAAACCGAGCGATTTACATAATTCTTCAGCGCCGGCTTTGGATCAAAGGTGTCGACATGTGACGGCCCGCCATTCAGAAAGAAGTGAATGACACGCTTCGCCTTCCCCGGAAAGTGAGGCGACCGGACGGCGAGTGTGCTTGCGGAATTCGCAGCATCCCCGGCATAAGCCCGCCCATCGTCGCTCAGCAAATGCGACAACCCCAACGCCCCGATCCCCAGCGCCGACTGACTCAGCATCTGACGCCGATCCGGCCGCACAGAAAACGAAGACCATCGAGACCATCGCGAACCAATAGGTACTCGCATGTCATCACTCACATTGCCCGTCCCCCACCAATGCGATGGTGAAGCCACCGTAGCCGGCAGCAGGAGACAAACAGTCAGGAAGGAAATTCAGGAGGGCAGAAGACATCACTGTAACTCCAGCCACACCAAAAGTCTCGCACAAAACCAAACTTGAGGTGCCAGCCACCTTGACACAGGAATTCAGTCTTTTTACGCTTCATTCGTCACCCTCATCACCACCATTCGGAGCCTTCAGCATGCCACGAGTCAACCGCCGGGAAATCGTCGCCGACAGTGAGATCCAGGTCTTCCATGCCATCAACCGCTGCGTTCGCAGGACGCACCTGTGCGGCAAGGACCGACGCACTCGCAAGGATTACTCGCACCGCAAGGAATGGGTGCGGGAACGCCTGGAATTCCTCGCCGGGGTATTTGGCGTGGACATTCTGGGCTTCGCCGTGATGAGCAATCACCTGCACGTGGTCG